>CAZAUP010000137.1:0-1534 GCA_964488415.1 uncultured Lachnospiraceae bacterium | reverse complement strand
TGGTGACGGAGCCGGTGGTTTCGGTACAGCTGACCGGGATGCGTGTGACGGAGAGAACCATGGGTGATGCCGATAAAGGGGTGCGTTCAGCCGAGGCGGCTGTTACAGAGAGCAGAACGCAGGAAGCTGCAGGTAAGCCGGAAGCGTTCCTTGGTCTGGATATCGTCATGACAAAGCATTGCGGGCTTGGCGGTACGGCGCTGCTTGCAGGGCACTTTACCGGCGAGCTGACAGCGAAGTATCCGAAACGGTTTATCGAGCGGGCGGCAGAGCTTCTTGCCGACACGGAGAAAAACGAGGAAGCATATCTTGCGGCAGCACAGGGTGCGGTATACATTCACGCGGCAGCAGAGGGCGGTGTGTTCGGAGCTCTCTGGGAGCTTGCAGAGTATGCACAGTGTGGCTTGGACATTGACCTTTCTGCCGTTCCGATTTTGCAGGAAACCGTAGAAATCTGCGAATACTTTGATATAAATCCGTACCAGCTCCGGACGGAGGGCGTGTTCCTTATTCTGACAGAGCATGGCGGCAGACTTTGTGAAGCCCTGCGAGAGAGAGGAATCCAGACGGCAGTCATCGGAAAAACTGTACCGGGGCTTGACCGGGCAGTACGAAACGGCGAGGAGGTCAGATATCTGGAGCCAAACCGTGTGGAAGAGTATGAACGGGTGATGGCGGAAAGGCGGTTAAAAGGGTAAGAACAGACGATGGCAGGAAAGCGGTCAAAGGAATATGAACGGATGCCGGCAGGAAAACGGATAAGAACGAGGGAAACCAGCTTTGGCGCATCGAATGCCACGAAATTGCCGGTGAAAACCGGTCAAGCAGCGACAGAAAGCATTAGAAAGCAATAAAAAGCACCGGGGAGCAATTCGAAAGAAAAATATCGGAAAGTAATTCGAAAGAAAAATATTGGAAAGCAAAAAAGAAAAAATTGAAAATCAGAAAGCGGAAACAGAAGGAGGATGCAACGATGCGGGAAGAGATTTTAAAGACGCTGGATAAAAACAGCAAGGTCGCGGAGAGCGATTTGGCAAGGATGCTTGGCATGACAGAGGAAGAGGTGCATGCGGAGATTAAGAGACTGGAGGCGGAGCATGTCATTTGCGGCTATCCGACCCTGATTAACTGGGATGCAACCACCGAGGAGCGCGTGACTGCGCTCATCGAGGTGAAGGTAACTCCGCAGCGCGGGCAGGGCTTTGACAAGATTGCAGAGCGTATTTACCGGTATGACGAGGTAGAGTCGGTTTATTTGATGTCCGGCGGCTTTGATCTGACCGTGATTATCGAAGGAAAGAGTATGCGTGAGGTGGCAAACTTTGTTTCCTCAAAGCTTGCGCCGATGGAAGCGGTACTTAGCACTGCGACCCATTTTGTTTTGAAAAAATATAAGGAGCACGGTCTTCCGCTGGTGTCGGAGGGCGGCGTGGATGAAAGGATGTTGGTGACCCCATGAGAAACCCGTTGAATGAAAAGGTACAGGTAATGAAACCGTCCGGTATCCGGAAGTTTTTTGATATTGTAAGTGAGA
>CAZAUP010000136.1:0-1777 GCA_964488415.1 uncultured Lachnospiraceae bacterium | reverse complement strand
AAGAAACGCCGCCACATCCAAACGATGATGAATCTTTGCCACATCACTGCACTGGCTCTTTACCGCTGCCGGTGCATGCCCGGTCAAAAGCTTTTCCGCTTTATCGGAAACAGCAATCATACAATCGCAAACGCTTTCCGTCACCGGCGCAATCAGTTCCTGCACCTTCCTGTAAACCTCTGCGGTAAATACCGGGAAATTTGCGGAAAGCATGCCGTCCTTACAAGTAACAAAGCCCTGCTCAACCAGCTCCGTCAAAATAACATTCTCTCTGTCTGCCTCTTCATTTAACACCGCCGCGCACATAACCTCTGCTCTCTCTCTAAAATTGCTGTGAGAATACTGCTGGCAGCTTCCGATGACATTGTAATTTTCTGCCGAGAACCATGCGGTTCCTGCCTTGTTCCATGTTTCCATGGTGATGCCCTTAAAATGATAATTTACATAATCATTGTCACAGCCAAAAATCCAGCCGTTTCCGCCCAGCGCCAGCTTCGGCATTTTGCCAAGCGGAGACTTTTCTCTTGCCATATGGAACGCATTTACCATAGCGATATTCAAAATTGCAAACAGCAGCCGGTTGTCGTCAAATTGGTTTCCAGCGAAATCAGTTACCCGAAGCTCCGGTAGCAGCTCCACTGCTTTTTCATAAACCTTTTCCGCAACACTTCCATACACGGATGACGTATTTTTCACAAACTCCTTCTCATAGGCATCCGTAATAATTACCAGATTGGTCTGATACCTGCTCCCGACCTTTGCGAGCACCCCTGCCGCTTCCAGTATTTCAAGTTCCTCCTCTAAATACGGCGCTGATACGCCAAGCTCCATGGAAAGCTCCTCCGGGCTTATCGGCGTGTAGTATGACGCTAACATAATCGCCCCCGGCAGTTTTCTGCGGAATAATTCGCCGTAATGATTGCAATCGCCCCAAAAGTCAAGCCGGAAGGTGCCTGGGTTATAACTCTTTTCTCCTAATTTTCTCGTCATGCCGATTCCCTCTTTCAATAATTTTCTTGTTTTAAACAAATGGTACTTCACCATCTCCACACTAATGCCCTGTTCCGCCGCAATCACGGCGCAGCTTTTGTTGTCCACATAGTAAGCCACGCACACCTCCCGATGAGTTTTTGACAGCAGGGACAGCTCTCTGCGAAGCAAATAGATTTCCGCGTCCTGCTCCTCCTTTTCGGCGTACTCCTCCTCCGGTGGAGCGATGTAGTTCCCCGTGTACTCCCCTTCGGAATGGGTTTCGGTTTTGCCCCGCAGTTCTTCTTTTCTTATGAACTTACGGAAGGTATTCTCTGCAATTCTCCACGCAAAGCCCCAAAAGGCCTCTTCCTTTTCCAGCTGCTCTGCCGAGGCAAGAATCTCGCACACAATCTCGGAGGCCAGGTCTTCCGCTTTATCCTTCTCATAAAGTCTGCCGCAGGCGTAGCCGTAAATAGCGGTCAGATTCCCGGATATCAGTTCAGATGCTCGTCCTTTGTCCATTTGTTGTTCTCCTTTTTTGAAAGCTTTCATACATATAGTACCGGGGCTTGACCATCGGTTAACGTTTTTTGAAAATTTTTGAAAATTTTTCCGGCGCTCTGTTTTCCGACAAAGAGGTCACTCCTTCGTCACGAAAATGTTGACATCTGCCGCAAAATATTATAACAAATATTTTCATGGAACTCCATGCCGATTATTGACAGAAAGTCCAAAAACAAATATAATAGGAGGTAGCGTAACGGTTTCGTTACAAACAAATTTTCATCAAGAAAGGAAGACAAAC
>CAZAUP010000135.1:0-1852 GCA_964488415.1 uncultured Lachnospiraceae bacterium | reverse complement strand
AGCCCATTTTAGGTATGGGAAGTCTTAGTCAATAAATTTTAATACGCGCATTTTGTCAAGAAACTGCAGCACCGACCTCTCACATTCCTCCGGTGATACATCGTACTCCTCCAGCAGCCTTTCAATAATCCGTTCCGGTGTCGTTTCCTCCTGCAGCATATCCCAGATGTCATTCCCCACACCTTTAATCAAAAAGTACTTCCCCGACTCGAAATCAATCATCACCTTTTCCCCTGCAAGATCCGTTACATCCAGCTTCTTTTTCATTACGATAACAGCATCCTTATCCATTTCATACTCTCCTTCCGGCAATCCGTTTCTATGTTACATTCCTGTCAGTTCGCAAGCTCCTCCAAATACCGTTTCAAGGCATCCCTCCAGTCCGGCAGCGGCAAAAAGCCCATTTTCTGCAATTTGCTTTTTTCCAGTCTGCTGTTAAACGGTCGTTTTGCCTTAGAAGCTCCGTACTCCTCCGTGGTAACAGGCACCACCTTTGTATCATACCCTGCCTGTCTGAAAATCTCACAGGCAAAGTCATACCAGCTGATATAACCGCCCTCATTTGTGGCGTGGTAGCAGCCATAGCTCTCACTTTCCGCAAAATCCGCAAGCAGCCTTGCCAGATCCGGCATATAGGTCGGTGTGCCAATCTGATCCCGCACTACACGAAGCGAATCATACTTTTTCCCCAGATTTAACATCGTCCTTACAAAATTGTTGCCATTCACGCCAAACGCCCACGCAATACGGACGATAAAATACTTCTGCAGCTGCTGCTTTACCGCAAGCTCCCCCGCCAGCTTTGTCTGTCCGTACACACTAAGCGGTCCGTAGCTTTCGCAATCCGGCTCCCAGGGTGCCGTTCCCTGACCGTCAAACACATAATCCGTGCTGATATAAATCATCTTGCAATCCAGCTTTCTGCATATCCTTGCAAGATTTTCCGTTCCGGTCACATTTACTGCCTTCACCTTATCCGCATTTTCCTCATCCTCTGCAGCATCCACCGCAGTCCACGCAGCACAGTGGATTACGACATCCGGCGAAGCTGCGGTCAGCACCTCGTCCGTTGCTGCCGCATCCGTTATATCCAGCGGAACAAACCGATAAGCCGCCTGCTCCCTCAGCCGTACACAGGTTTCATTTTCCGAAAGGTCGCTTCCCACTACCATGTACCCCCGGCGTAAAAGCTCCTTTGCAGCATCAAGGCCCAGCTGTCCCGCTATGCCGGTTACAAATACTTCCATCCGTTTCATTCCCTCCGCTTACTGTTATCTGTTTCCGTACATTCTCTCATAATACCTCTGATACTCGCCGGAGATAATTGTCTCCCACCACTCCTTATTTTCTAAATACCATCTGATTGTCTTCTTGATTCCGTCTGCAAACCTTGTTTCCGGAAGCCACCCAAGCTCCTTATGAATCTTTGCCGGGTCAATGGCATAACGCATATCATGCCCCTTCCGGTCAGCGACATAAGTAATCAGGCTTTCCGGTTTTCCGAGTTCCTTACAAATCAGCTTTACAATATCAATATTTCTCATTTCGTTATGACCGCCGATATTGTAGACCTCGCCCACCCTACCTTTATGAATAATCAAATCGATTGCCTTACAATGATCCTCCACATACAGCCAGTCCCGCACATTCAAGCCTTCCCCATACACCGGAAGCGGCTTATCATTTAATGCGTTTGCTATCATAAGAGGAATCAGCTTTTCCGGAAAATGATACGGTCCGTAATTGTTGGAGCAACGGCTTATCGTAACCGGAAGCCCATAGGTTCTGTGGTATGCCTGCACCAGCAAATCCGCTGCCGCCTTGGAGCGGCTGTAAGGAGAGCGCGTATGGA
>CAZAUP010000134.1:0-1901 GCA_964488415.1 uncultured Lachnospiraceae bacterium | reverse complement strand
GTGTACAATAATAGGTTTCATTATTTTGACTTTGCCGGAGCCCGACTGGTGAAAGTTCTATTTTATGGGCTTTTATCTGCTTCTCTATGCTCATCGTTTTCTTCCTCCTGTCATTCCCTTCACGTGATACCGAGTTTATTTTCAAGGGCATGCTGTTTTCCTTTCCACAATCTCTTCAAGTGTATAGAGCTTTGTGCCGTCTTTTTCAGCATCGGCTATAACCTTCTCATGAAACCCATTTTCCGAAAACAGGACATAATGGAATTTCGCATTTCCCTTTAGCGGCATCAGCTTTGCAAGTGTATCAAGATATTCGCCGTAAGTAAACGGTTCTTTCTTAAACTTGCATTCCCCGACTAAATATTCCTCTCCTGTCCGGTCGATTGCCAAAAGATCTATTTCCGTATTTGCTATTCTGAGACCATCTTCAGCGTTGGCATCCCTGACCGTTGTATTGCCCGTCCAACGCCCCATTTTTGCATAACGAAACGGAAGCTCATTTTTCTTCTGCTTTTCTCTAATAAACTCACGGCATACATCCTCAAAGGTAACGGAAGCAAATTCGTGCAAAGCCGGTTCTACGACATATTCATAAACACCATCTACATCGCCGTCCTCAAGCTGCGAAAAATTAGCAAACCCAAACGCATACCAAAAACGGAAAAAGTTATCAGTCAGCCGATAGGCTCCTCTGTTCCCATTTGCCTGCTCTTTGGTTTTTGCATTTACCGGAATTTCCCGTTCTACAATTCCCAGCTCTATCAGATTTTTAAGATATACGCTTGTTTTTGAAGTGTCCTCCACCAGAGATTTCTGACTGATATTGTTGAGCGTTGTGTTACCGAGTGCAACAGCTTCAATGATGGAATTGTAAATCGATGTTTCACGAAGTTCCTGGTGCAGCAGAAAATCCACCTCGCTGTAAAGAATACATCCCCTTGTCAGTATATTTCGCTTGATATTTTCAGCAACAGACCGCTTCGGATTCCATTGTCTCAGGTAATGGGGGATACCGCCAAGAACAGAATAAGCAATTACTTTATCACGGGGAGAGTATTCAGGAAAAAACCTCGCAGCATCATAAAAACCCATTTCTTTCATCTTATAAATTCCCGTTGCCCTGCCATAAAGAGGATTCTTCTCTGCAAGAAGTTCTTTTTCAATAAAGCTCATTGCACTGCCGCAAAGAACAATCATCACGTTGGCATCCCGAAGCTCCGCATCCCAGAGATTTTGCAAAATTGACGGAATGCTTTTGTTTCCCTTACACATATACGGAAACTCGTCAATGACAATCAATTTCTTGCTATCTCCGTACGGCAAATCAAGAACAGAACGAAATGCCTTTTCCCAATCGGCAAATTCGGTAATATAGCTTTGCGCCGGAATATTTTCTTTCAGCACCTGTTTCGAAAATTTTTGAAGTTGAACCCTGTCGGGCGTCTGTGTGCAGGAAAAAAAGATATGCTGTTTTTCCTTACAAAATTCCCGTAAGGTTTCCGTCTTTCCAACACGCCGTCTGCCATAAAGAACAACAAGCTGTCCTCCTTCTGTTTCGTACCTGTCATTCAGAAATCTCAGTTCAGCTTCCCTGCCTATAAACATTAGCAGCACCTCCAAAATCACCTAATCCAGATTTGCCAAATCATGATTTGATATCATTATACGCAACTGTAGCAGAAAAATCAAGCATTTTAAGAAAAATGCCGGTTCCAGCCTTTCTGCTCTTTTACAGTTTTACCCCCTGCGGCAACCTCCACAGGGGGTAATTCAAAACTACCGCAGCACCGGCATCCCGTCCTTGCTCCAGCGCACCGTATGTAATCTCGCATGGCGGCACGGGTCATACAGCGGGTCATTCATGGAATACCCGCAGCTGCCCTCATAGCACTCCTTACTGC
>CAZAUP010000133.1:0-1979 GCA_964488415.1 uncultured Lachnospiraceae bacterium | reverse complement strand
TCAAGGTTTTGTAGTATTGAGCATTTTTATAGGCTCATGAATAATTCAGGCTAAACAGGCATGGCATGTATTTCCTCAAGCTGTATCAGCACAGGTCGTATGTAATTGGTCTGAAGGGTGCACCGAAAATGGACGGAATATATGTGGATGAGGATAAGAAAGGATTTTCTTTTCGAACAGCAGGGGATTTGCTTTTGCTGGGCGGAGGCTCCCATCGTACCGGCAGAAAGGGCGGGAGCTATACTGAGCTTCGCAGGGCTGCTGCTCTGTTTTACCCTGAGGCTACAGAAACAGTCCATTGGGCGACACAGGATTGTATGTCGCTGGATTCGCTTCCGTATATCGGACCTTATTCGAAAAGAACGGACGGTATTTATGTGGCTACGGGGTTTCATAAATGGGGGATGACTTCTGCAATGGTAGCAGCAATACTTTTAAAGGATTTTGTCATTGAAAGGAAAAATGAGGATGCAAAGCTGTTTTCTCCGTCCCGTAGTATGCTGTCGGGACAGCTTTTTTTGAATTTGGCAGAAGCTGCGGCAGGGATGCTTTCTTTTTCTAAAAAACGGTGTCCGCATCTGGGCTGCGCGCTGAAGTGGAATGAGCAGGAGCACAGCTGGGATTGCCCCTGCCATGGTTCGAGATTTTGCGAAGATGGCAGTTTGCTGAATAATCCGTCAAATAGCGACTTAAATTAGGCTTTTTCGTACTTCTTCATTGACGGAATCCGTGGTTTTTGCTATACTGGATTAAAGAATATTTTACCGAAGAACGTTTCTTGGCAGAAAGGAGAATCCCTATGGCTGAAAACAGAGCATTACTTTCGCAGGAGGAAATAGATGCGTTAGTGAATTTCCTGACAACAAAAGAGAAGGTTGGAAATGAGGTTTTGGATCAGACAAGTATTGATCGCCTGGTAAGAGTGTTATCTGATCAGAAGTTGATGGAAGAAGCAAAGGTATCCGTGGACGGTTCGGCTCGTTTCTCCGTGAGCTCCGTTCTCACGTTAGAGAAGGATATTGCGGTGCAGCGGGAGCAGTGTACACTGCTTTATGAAAAAGATACGGACGGTTTTGCACATGTTCTTTGCGTAAATCAGGTGACGGGGGTAAAGTATGAAATCACGCCGGAATGCCTGAATCAGACTACACTTGTAGAGGGCAAGGGAGAGCGCTGGGGGCTGGCGGTCATGCCGCTATTGTTTGATTTAGTGGCAATGCAGCTGCAGGTAAAATATACAGCAGAGGTGTTTTCCTTGGTGTGCGGTGATTTTGCCAGGGTGATGTTTGGGGACGATAAGGTATCGCTCCCGAATGCATATCTGCCGACGGCGGCTCGTGTATTGGAGAATATAGGTTAAAAGTCTGCAAAAGGGTATTGACGAACCTGTAAAAACATGGTATAACTGCTAATTGTAGCCAAGGTTAAATTTTTGGTTTTTTGGCGCAGAAAACACATTTTATACGTCTTGTGAAAAAAGGAGATATTCTATGAAAAGCACGGTGATTCGTTTAAATGGCCCGGAGGCAGTACAGGAGTTTGTAACAGCGGCTGAAAAGTGTAGTTTTGATATTGATGTAAAGTATAATCGTATTATTGTAGACGCAAAGTCTTTTCTCGGTGTACTAGGTCTTTGCTCCAATCCGGTTGCGGTTTGCAGCCACGGCGAGGATGCTAATTTTGAAAGATTTTTAGAGAAGTTTGCGGTCTGTTAGAGGAGCATAATGTATCGTTTGATTTGTCGTGACGGAAATGCAAAGCGTGGTGAACTCATTACGGTTCACGGTACGGTGCAGACTCCGTTGTTTATGAATGTCGGTACGGCGGCTGCTATTAAAGGCGCGGTATCGACGATGGATTTGAAGGAAATCGGTACGCAGGTGGAGCTTTCGAATACCTATCATCTGCATGTACGTCCGGGCGATCTTGTAGTGAAGAAGCTCGGTGGACTGCACCGGTTTATGAATTGGGACAGACCT
>CAZAUP010000132.1:0-2039 GCA_964488415.1 uncultured Lachnospiraceae bacterium | reverse complement strand
TTAATCCGATGGAGGTTGCAAACAATATGAAGAAGCAGGGCGGTTTTATTCCGGGAATTCGTCCGGGCAGACCGACAACCGAATACCTGACAAAGGTGTTAAATTACGTCATCTTTATTGGTGCGGTAGCTCTCACCATTATCAGCTTAATTCCGATTGTGTTCTCTGGCTTGTTCCAGGCATCGGTAAGCTTCGGAGGAACCTCCATCATCATTATCGTTGGTGTTATCCTCGAAACGATTAAGCAGATTGACTCCCAGTTATTGGTTCGCCAGTATAAGGGATTCTTAAACGACTAGTAAAACTCTATGTAGGGTGGGACTGTTTTGTTCCACCCTATGTTGGGTATTAGGTGTTTTCTAGGAAACGGAGGCGCAAAAATTATGAAAATTATCATGCTGGGTGCACCGGGAGCGGGAAAAGGCACGCAGGCGAAGCAAATTGCTGCAAAATTTTCGGTTCCGCACATTTCTACGGGGGATATTTTTCGCGCAAACATTAAGGAAAATACAGAGCTTGGAAAAAGAGCAAAGGAATATATGGATCAGGGAATGTTAGTACCGGATTCCCTGACTTTGGAGCTGATTATGGATCGTTTTACGAATCCTGACTGTGCAAACGGTTATGTATTGGATGGTTTTCCGAGGACAATTCCGCAGGCAGAGGCATTGACCAGAGCTTTAGCGGAGAAGGGGGAAGCCATTGACTATGCGATTAACGTGGAGGTTCCGGATGAATCCATCGTAAAGCGTATGTCCGGCAGACGTGCCTGCCTTACCTGTGGAGCAACGTACCACATTAAGTATAATGCACCGGCAAAGGAAAATGTGTGCGATGCCTGTGGCGAGCTGCTTGTACTTCGTGATGACGATAAGCCGGAAACGGTGTTAAAGCGTCTTTCCGTATACCATAATCAGACACAGCCGCTCATAGATTACTATAAAAACGAGGGAGTTCTTCGTGAGGTAGACGGAACGAAGGATATGAAGGAAGTATTTGACGATATCCTTGCAATTTTGCGGTAAAGAAAGAGGCAGAATATGGCAGTATCGATTAAATCAGAGCGTGAAATAGAATTGATGCGTGAGTCGGGAAGAATTCTTTCCATCGTGCATACGGAAATGGCAGCAATGATAAAGCCGGGCATCAGTACCTTGGACATTGATAAGCGTTGTTACGAAATCATCCGTGACTTTGGATGCGTTCCGTCTTTTTTGAATTATCAGGGATATCCGGCATCGGTATGTGTTTCCGTCAACGACGAGGTAGTACACGGAATTCCGAATAAGAAGCATTTCCTGAAAGAGGGCGACATTGTTAGTCTGGATGCAGGCGTTATTTATAAAGGATACCATTCCGATGCGGCACGTACGGTAGCGGTTGGTGAAATCAGTCCGGAGCTGCAGCGTCTGATTGAGGTAACAAAGCAGTCCTTTTTTGAGGGAATTAAATATGCAAAGCCTGGATACCGTATCGGAGATATTTCCGGTGCCATTCAGGACTATGCAGAGTCTTTTGGCTATTCTTTGGTAAGAGACCTGGTGGGACACGGGGTCGGACGTGAGCTTCACGAAGACCCGCAGGTGCCGAATTTCCGTACCCGAAGAAAGGGTATCCGTTTGGAGCCGGGAATGACGATTGCCATCGAGCCGATGGTGAATATGGGGCGTTTTGATGTGAACTGGCAGGGTGACGGCTGGACGGTAGTAACCGCAGACGGTTCTCCGTCCGCACATTATGAAAATACGGTACTGATAACAAACGGTGAGCCGGAGCTGCTTACCATAGAACGAAATTGAGTTTTTAAGGAGGAGCTATGTCGAAGACAGATGTTGTTGAAATTGAAGGAACTGTGATAGAAAAGCTGCCGAATGCCATGTTTCAGGTAGAGCTGGAAAACGGTCACCGCGTATTGGCACATATCAGCGGAAAGCTTCGTATGAACTTCATTAAGATTGTGCCGGGCGATAAGGTAACGCTTGAGCTTTCCCCGTATGATTTGACAAAGGGAAGAATCATCTGGAGAGATAAATAAGATT
>CAZAUP010000131.1:0-2051 GCA_964488415.1 uncultured Lachnospiraceae bacterium | reverse complement strand
ATTTCCGTGATAAGTCCGGAAAGGATGTCTTACTCTTTATTGATAACATTTTCCGCTTTACGCAGGCAGGCTCCGAGGTATCCGCACTGCTTGGGCGTATGCCGTCTGCAGTAGGCTATCAGCCGACCCTGCAGACGGAGATGGGTGCACTGCAGGAGAGGATTACTTCTACGAAGAACGGTTCCATTACCTCGGTACAGGCTGTCTATGTACCGGCGGACGATTTGACCGACCCGGCTCCGGCAACGACCTTTGCCCATCTGGACGCAACTACGGTGTTGTCCCGTTCCATTGTTGAGCTTGGTATTTATCCGGCAGTAGACCCGTTGGAGTCTACCTCCCGTATCCTTGACCCTCGTATTGTGGGTGAGGAGCACTATCAGGTGGCACGCGGAGTGCAGGAGATTCTCCAGAAGTACAAGGAATTGCAGGATATTATTGCGATTCTTGGTATGGACGAGCTTTCTGAGGACGACAAGCTGCTGGTAGCAAGAGCAAGAAAGATACAGCGTTTTCTTTCCCAGCCGTTCCATGTTGCAGAACAGTTTACCGGTTTGCCGGGACGCTATGTGCCGATTTCCGAAACCATTCAGGGCTTTAAGGAAATTCTGGAAGGAAAGCATGATGATATTCCGGAGGGCTTTTTCTTAAATGCAGGCAACATTGACGATGTTCTGGAACGGGTGAACAAAAAGTAAAGCGGCTTTGCACGGAAAGGAGAAACTATGGCAGACACAGGAAAGCAGTTTCGTTTGAAAATAATTTCTCCGGATAGGATTTTCTACGATGCTGATGTGGAAATGGTAGAGCTTAGGACTACGGAAGGTGAAATGGGTATTTTAAAGGAGCATATTCCGCTGACTGCGATTTTGGTGCCGGGCATATTAAACATCAAAGGAAGTGCAGAGGGTGACCGGCAGGCAGCCATGCATTCCGGTTTTGTGGAAATCATGCAGGACCATGTTACCATTCTTGCAGAGTCGTGTGAATGGCCGGAGGAGATTGATTTAAACCGCGCCAGAGAAGCGCAAATCCGGGCAGAGAGACGCTTGAAGAGCGGAGATGCCTCAATCAATATCGCAAGAGCGGAGCTTGCCCTGCGTCGCTCCCTGATACGAATTGAACTGGCGGAAAAGGGCCGGTAAGAAAATGCCCCACGCGGCGGAATGCTGCGTGGGGCTGCTTTGCTTAGTGTGTCCGGCAAGACCGGGCGGATGTGAAAAAGAGAAAGGTCAGTAAATGACGGCTTCCTCCAGCTTGAAGGCATAATTTACTAAAATCAATTCATCAATTTTTCTTTTTTCAGTTTCACCCACCGGAATGCCTTCTCCAAACAGGTGAACCTCGGTTTTGCCGTCAATGATACGCATCGTAAAATCCAATGTATAATCCTCGTAGCTTGCGGATAGCTCGGAAACCCGTTGAAATATTTTTTCTGTCCATTCCTTTGAAATGGTTTGTCCTCTTTTCAGTGCTTTTTCGGATGCACCAAACTCGGTATTTGCAGAATAAGTTAAAGCTGGAAAAGTGACTTTTCCGTCTGCCCGGGTGCTGACCCCTATGTAGTATGATAATGTATTATACCGGTAAAGCTCAACGCCGCCGAAAACCAAAAGCAGCAGAAAGACTGCTACAAGACCAAGAACGATTCCTTTTTTCCTTTTTTTCATGCCGAGACTCCTTTCTTTTTAAACATCAGTACACCAGCAGCTTATCGTTGCACTGTATAAATTACCGGATTTTATTTGTGTGGTTGGTTTTGTAAAATCCAAGTTCTGATAAAAGCTCCTCAGCAGTTACTTTGAGATGTTCTAACGGTAATGCAAGGTAAATGTATTCTCTGCTGGCTTCATAATATGGTTGCATTCTTCCATCCGGAGTGGAATGTTACAAAAATATATTACATCGCTTCGTTCAAAAATGCAATATGTTTAAATCAAAGATATGCACTTTACGGCAAAAAAATAAGTCTAAAAAATAAGCCTTGTGGAAGAGGCCACGACATACGCATGAGTAAATAAACTATGAACAATTCTGATTTTCTGGTATAA
>CAZAUP010000130.1:0-2060 GCA_964488415.1 uncultured Lachnospiraceae bacterium | reverse complement strand
CAGCCGATACAGTCGCTCGCCTTTCCGAAGGTTACGCAAAGTCTGTCGTAATACTCCTCCTGCGGTGTCCACCGTTTTCCCGGAAGCTCTTTGCAGTCTGTATTATACAAAGAAAAATACTTTGGAATCGCAATATTCATCGGACACCCTCCGGTACAATAGGAGCACCCCGTACATGGCACTGCAATCGTTTCGTTGATTGCTTCCACGGCACTCCGAATCAGCTCCTGCTCCTCTTTGCAAAGCGGTACAAAGGAGTCCATATAGGAAAGGTTGTCCGTCAGCTGCTCCATATTGCTCATACCGCTCAGCACCAGCTTCACATTCGGAAGACTCGCTGCAAACCGAATCGCCCACGACGGCACAGAACACTCCGGCGCATATGCCTTAAATGCCTGCTCCACCTTTTTCGGCACCTTTGCCAAAGTTCCTCCCTTTACCGGCTCCATAACAATAACCGGCTTATTATGCTTTTGCGCCACCTCATAACATCTCCGCGACTGAATTCCCTCGCTCTCCCAGTCCAAATAATTAATCTGCAGCTGCACGAACTCCATCTCCGGATGCTCCGTCAGCACCTTATCCAAAACCTCCGCATTGTCATGAAAGGAAAAACCGATATGCTTTACCCTGCCCTCTGCTTTTTTCTGCAAAAGCCACGAAAAGCAGTCCAGCCGGCGATACATCTCATAATGGTCAATTCCGATATCATGCAGCAGATAGTAATCAAAATAGGTAACACCGGTTCTTTCACACTGCGCCTCAAACACCCTGTCCCTATCCTCTTTCGTCTGTACAAAACCGGCATGAAGCTTTGTCGCAAGCTGAAAGCTTTCTCTCGGATAGCGGCTTGTCAGGATTTCCTTTACTGCACTTTCGCTCTTTCCGCCGCAATACATGAGTGCTGTATCAAAATAGGTAAAGCCCTTTGCCAGAAAGGAATCCACCATCTGCTTTGCCTGCCCCAAATCAATGCTGCCCGCATCATTTCCATCCACTAACGGCAAACGCATCAGACCAAACCCAAGCTTTTTCACACCGTCAAATACTGCCATACTGCATTCCTCGCTTTCCTTTTATCAAACCTGCATCACAATCCATCCCCGGCGAGCTCCCGGTATCAGTGTACCATATCTTCCTTTGGTTGTCACCACCAAAAATCTTTCTTCGGCTCTTTTTCAGTCTCATCATCTTCCGCAAAGCTTGGTCTCGTTACCACCAGGAACTATACCTTGTCAGTTCCAAGACAAACAAAATAATTACAGGCACCCTTTATCATAATATCATATTTAAAATTCTTAGTCAATATTTTTGTTTTATCGTTTTAACGTAGTAGAGTGCCATCATAAGAAAAGAGCTGCCACAATCACCTGTGGCAGCCCCCCGCTCATATTTTCTTGCCTTTCCTTACAGTACACGTACCTTTAATACGCCCTCAATTGCATTTAACTTCTCAACTAAACTGTCAGCTACCTTTGCAGCTACATCCAGTACGGTATAAGCGAACTCACCTCTGGACTTGTTCACCATGTTCTCGATGTTAATGTTTTCGGAAGCGAACACTCCGGTAAACTGGGTCAGCATATTCGGGATATTCTTGTGGCAGATGGTAACACGTGCTGCGGTCTTACAAACACCTGCATCACATGCCGGATAGTTTACGGAGTTGATAATGTTACCATTCTCAATATACTGTCTGATTTCGTTTACTGCCATCACTGCACAGTTATCTTCAGACTCCTCAGTGGAAGCGCCAAGATGCGGAATTGCAATTACGCCTGCCATCCCCGCGGACTTTGCATTCGGGAAATCGGTTACATACTTTGCAACCTTGCCGGAAGCAAGTGCCTCCTCCATTGCCTCATCATCAACCAAAAGGTCTCTTGCGAAGTTAAGAACAATGACACCGTCCTTCATCATCGCGATGGTATCCTTATTAATCATCTTCTTCGTGTTTACCTTCGGATCCTCGTTTTCTACCAACGGAGTGTGTACAGAAATGTAATCACAGGTGGAGAAAATTTCCTCACGGGTCTTTACATGATGCACCGCACTGGAAA
>CAZAUP010000129.1:0-2317 GCA_964488415.1 uncultured Lachnospiraceae bacterium | reverse complement strand
ACTTGCCGGATGTGTGGAGCTTTATCGGCTATGCGATTATAATTGGAACAGCAGTTTGGAAGTGGCAGATGAATGGAAAAGAAAAAGTACCGGAGCAGGAGAAGTCTGTTTAGAAGGCTTTCCATTACGGCGGCGTATTCCTATGCGCCAGCGAAGGAAATTTTCGTCAATAAATAGTTGACAAGTGACTTGAAACAAGTTACAATTTATAAAAAAAATTAAGGAGAGTCATATAATGCAGAACTTACATTTTACAATGAACTACGTGTACATGTATTACGGACGTACTCGTTTGTAACTGTAAAGGATCCGAGAGGGATGCACAGTTACAGCAGGTAGGTCTGATATGTCTGTGCAGAAAGTTCGGATAGTGTAAGCTTTGATTTTATAGAATCTTACTGAATACCCATAAATACTTTTTTGCACCAGGCATATTGATGTTTGGTGTATTTTTTTGCGATGAATGGCAGAAAGGAGATTAGTGTGAAATCAATGAAAGCATTTAGAGCGGGATGAACTCTTCTTGCGTGCAGACAGAATAGAAATTCCTGCATCTATCACAGATGCAGAGTTTTACAAAAAACAAGGTTATGATTATAAAAATGATATCCATGAGTCAGATGATGAAGGATATTATCGGTCAGAAAAATTTAATAATAAGAAAGGGAAGATTGATATGGTTCGTTTGGCACAAGAAAAAGATTTGGATAGAATTAATGAATTGAGAAAACAAGTAAATGATATTCATGTAGAGGGACGTCCGGATATATTTAAAGCAGGTTTTGGAACAGAATTAAGGGATTATGCAAAAGTACTCATAAATGGAGAAGATAGTGACATTATTGTTGCAGAATGTGATGGAATAATATGCGGTATGGCATGTGTAGAGTATGTAAACAAACCAGAGACTCCATTCGGGAAAGCAAGATGTTTTTACCGCCTAATAGAAATAGCGGTAGATGCAAATCATAGAAGGCAAGGTGTGGCTAAGGAATTGCTTGAATTTATGATTGTAGATGCTAAGAAAAGAAAACTAGGGAAAATAGAACTTGATGTGTGGGAATTCAATGATTCGGCAATTGGATTTTATCAGGCGGTTGGTTTTAGAGAGATGCGAAGATGGATGGAATATGAAGTAGAATAGAATAGATTCAGAACCGGAACATTTTCATTGACAAATGCTATAAGGTACGCTATAATGTTTGGATACTGGAGAAGTATGGAAAAAGGAGGTTTTTGCGATATGGCGGCAGAAAAGAAAAACATACTCACTTATGAAGGTTTGAAAAAACTCGAGGACGAGCTTGAGGATTTAAGAGTAGTTCGTCGGAAAGAGGTTGCCGATAAGATTAAAGAAGCAAGAGAGCAGGGCGATTTGTCCGAGAATGCAGAATATGATGCGGCAAAGGAAGAACAGCGCGAAATCGAGGCACGTATCGAGGAAATCGAAAAGATTTTAAAAAATGCGGATGTGGTGGACGAGGACGAAGTGGATGTGGACACCATCAATGTCGGCTGCAGAGTAAAGGTTTTTGATGTTGAATACGAGGAAGAGTTAGATCTCCGTATCGTAGGTTCCACCGAGGCAAGCAGCCTGCAGGGCAAGATTTCCAACGAGTCTCCGGTAGGTAAGGCGTTGCTTCGTCATAAGGTAGGCGATGTGGTCGAGGTAGAGACTCAGGCCGGTGTTGTGGAATATAAGATTTTAGAAATTCAAAAGTCAAATTAAGCAGATTTAAGCTTTAGAAAAGTTCGGAGGTAATACCAGTGGCAGAAGAAAACATGCAGAAGGCTGTACAGGCAGCACCGCAGCAGGATGTAAATGAACTTATTCGTGTCCGCAGAGAGAAGCTGGCACAGTTGCAGGCAGACGGAAAGGATCCGTTCCGGATTACAAGGTTTGATGTAACGCATCATAGTGCCGAGATTAAGGATGATTTTGAGGAGTTAGAGGGAAAAAGCGTCCGGATTGCCGGCCGTGTTATGGCAAAGCGTGTTATGGGCAAGGCATCCTTCTGCAATGTGCAGGATTTAAAGGGAAATATTCAGTCCTATGTGGCACGGGATTGTATCGGCGAGGAATCCTATGCAGATTTTAAGAAGTTTGATGTAGGGGATATTGTCGGTATTGAGGGCGAAGTATTTAAGACAAAGACTGGTGAAATTTCGGTACATGCGTCTTCTGTTCTTCTGCTGAGCAAGAGCTTACAGGTGCTTCCGGAAAAGTTTCATGGTCTTACCAATACTGATATCCGTTACCGTCAGAGGTATACAGACCTTATTATGAATGCAGACGTGAAGGAAAACTTTATTAAGC
>CAZAUP010000128.1:0-2322 GCA_964488415.1 uncultured Lachnospiraceae bacterium | reverse complement strand
TCTGTACCGGTATGCCGGGAAGCCTTCCGGTGTTAAATAAAAAGGTAGTGGAAGGTTCGATTGCACTGGGGCTTGCAACACATTGCCGGATAAACCGGCGGTGTTTTTTTGACCGGAAAAATTATTTCTATCCGGACAATCCGCAAAACTATCAGATTTCGCAGCTTTATGTGCCGGTTTGCCGGGACGGTTATCTGGAGATTGCTGCATCAGCTGAATCCTGTGCTGAAAACGATACAGAAGGATACGGCAGGAAGCGCATCCGTATTCACGAAATGCATATGGAGGAGGATGCGGGAAAACTGATTCACGATGAAAATGGCGGAGTCTCACTGGTGGATTATAACAGGAGCGGAGTGCCGCTCATTGAGATTGTGTCAGAGCCGGATATGCGAAGTGCAGAGGAGGTTACGGCGTATCTGGAAAGGCTCCGGATGCTCTGCAGGTATCTTGGAATTTCTGATTGCAAGCTGCAGGAGGGCTCCATGCGGGTAGATGTCAATCTTTCTGTGCGAAGGGCGGGAAGCAAAAAACTCGGAACCCGGACCGAGATGAAAAATTTAAACTCCTTTAAGGCAATTTCGCGTGCGATTGCGGCGGAACGGGAACGCCAGCTTGGACTTCTTTTAAAGGGGAAGGAGGTGATACAGGAAACGAGACGCTGGGACGATACGCAGGGAAGGTCGTATTCCATGCGTTCCAAAGAGGATGCGAAGGATTACCGCTATTTTCCGGATCCGGATTTGCCTCCGGTTCTGATAGCGGAGGAATGGCTGGAGGAGGTGGCTGCGAACCAGCCGGAGTTTCAGGAGAAAAAAGCGGCGCGGTTTATGAAGGAATATGGACTGTCTGCATATGATGCGGATATTTTGACCCGGTCCCGATATTTGGCGGAGTTGTTTGAAGGGACGGCGGTGCTTTCAAAGCAGCCTAAGAAAACCGCAAACTGGTTTATGGGAGAGCTGCTGCGGCTTTTAAAGGAAAAAAATAAGGAACCGGAGGAATTGTCAGTAACACCGCGTCATATGGCAGATTTGATTCTTGCAGCAGAAGCCGGAAAAATAAATCAGGCAAATGCAAAGCTGGTATTGGAACGTATTGTGGAGGAGGACGCAGAGCCGATTTCCTATATGGAGCTTCACGGACTGGTAAGTGTGTCGGACGAAAGCGTTCTGCAGACCGTCGTAGAGGAGGTGCTTTCCGAACATCAGGAGCTTGTGGCAGAATATCGTGCAGGAAAGGATAAGGTATTTGGTTTTCTTGTGGGACAGGTGATGAAAAAGACAAGGGGAAAGGCGGCTCCGGAAAAGGTAAATGAATTATTAAAACGCAGTTTGTAGAAAGCGGAAATTCAGAATCGTGTTTCTTTGCCGTTTTTTCTTGACAAAAGCGGTGAGGACTGATAAAATACACTTTGTCATAATACAGTGAGAAAGAAGGAACCTTATGAGCCGAATGGTATTGTCTATCTTAGTAGAGAATACGGCAGGTGTGTTAAGCCGTGTGTCTGGCTTATTCAGCCGCCGTGGTTACAATATTGACAGTCTTTCCGTAGGAGAGACGGAGAATCCGGAGTATTCCCGTATGACGGTAGCAGTCAGCGGTGAGGACGGCATTTTGGATCAGATTTGCAAGCAGCTTGCCAAGCTGGAGGATGTGGTAGAAATTACAGAGCTTCTTCCGGGGGAGTCGGTTTGCAGAGAGCTGGTGCTTGTTAAGGTACAGGCAAATCAGAAGGAGCGTCAGTCTGTCATTTCCGTGGCAGATATCTTCCGCGCGAAGATTGTTGATGTGGCACCGGAATCTCTGATGATTGAGCTGACCGGTAATCAGGCAAAGATTGATGCCTTTATCCGCCTGCTTGAAGGTTTTACCATTAAGGAGTTTGTGCGTACCGGTATCACCGGTCTTGTGCGTGGCGTGGGTGATATCGAGGATTATATTGCAGATTAGGCTGCAATCAGTATTTTGAGCGTACGACGCGAAGTTTGCGTATACCATATAAAAACTTAGGAGGATATCAAAATGGCAAAGATTTATTATCAGCAGGATTGTAATCTTGCACTGCTGGACGGTAAGACCGTAGCGGTTATCGGCTACGGCAGTCAGGGACATGCTCATGCATTAAACATGAAGGAGTCCGGAGTACACGTAGTAATCGGTTTATACGAGGGCAGCAAGTCCTGGGCTAAGGCTGAGGCTGCAGGCTTTGAGGTATATACGGCTGCAGAGGCTGCCAAGAGAGCCGACATTATCATGATTCTCATTAACGATGAGAAGCAGAAGGCAATGTATGAGGAGTCCATCGCCCCGAACCTTCAG
>CAZAUP010000127.1:0-2389 GCA_964488415.1 uncultured Lachnospiraceae bacterium | reverse complement strand
ATCCGCCAATAAAATGACCGGATTATTAATCAGGGCACGGGCAAGTGCCACTCTCTGCTGTTCCCCGCCGGAAAGCTCCTCCGGATACGCCCTGTATTTTTCATTTAAGCCTACCATGGAAAGCATTCTTGGCACACGCTTCTTTATTTCCGGCTGCGGCACCTCGATAACGCGCTGTGCAAACGCGACATTTTCATATACATTCCGATCCTTGAGCAGTCTGAAATCCTGAAAAACCACACCGATGCTGCGCCGGTATTTACTTACCTGATACCTGTGAAGCCGGGACAGTTCTCTGCCTGCCACAAACACCTTCCCCTTCGTAGGCGAAATTTCGCGAAGCATCAGACGAATCAGAGTGGACTTTCCCGAGCCGCTGCTGCCTACAATGAAAACAAACTCTCCCTTTTGGATGCTGATATTAATATCCTGCACTGCATGCACATCCTTCTGATAATCCTTGAAAACGTGGTCAAACAGTATTACAGGTGTCTGTATATTCTGTAAATCCTTGTGTAAATCATACGAACCCGCCATGCGGTTCTCTCCTCCTTTTATTATGCGGAAACAGCCGCATCTCATGGTGCGGCTGCTTATGCCTAAAACTCCATATTTTCCATGTACTTCATGTATTTTACTACCATAAGTGCCATCTTAAAGGTAATGGCATCCTCAAATACGCGAAGGTCCAGATTGGTCATCTTCTGAATCTTGTCCAGACGATACACCAGTGTATTTCTGTGAATATAAAGCTGACGGGAGGTTTCTGATACGTTTAGGTTATTTTCAAAAAACTTATTAATCGTAACAATGGTTTCCTCGTCAAAATCATCCGGAGACTTTCCGTCGAATATCTCCCGGATAAACACTTTGCACATCGGCATCGGAAGCTGGTATACCAAACGCCCGATTCCGAGATTGGAGTATGCCACCACATTGCGGTCACTGTAAAAAATCTTGCCAACCTCCAGTGCCATCTTTGCCTCCTTATAGGAGCGGGACACATCTCTGATTTCGTTGATAATCGTGCCAAAAGAAATATTAACCCTGGTCATTGCTTCCGTATTCAGCGTGTCCAGCAGCACTTTTGCCGTCTTCATCATGCTGTCATAGTCCTCGTTCGGCTTTAGCTCCTTGACAAGAATAATATTACGCTCATCCACAGCAGTGATGAAATCGCGGCTCTTCCCTGCAAAAAGGCTCCGCACGGTTTCTAATGCGTTTATATCCTTCTCCTGCTTCGTCTCAATCAGAAAAACGACACGCCGGGCATCCGCTTCAATATGCAATTTTTTTGCAAGATTGTAAATATCAACAAGCAAAAGGTTATCCAGTAAAAGATTCTTAATGAAGTTGTCCTTATCGTAGCGCTCCTTATACGCAATAATCAGATTCTGAATCTGGAATGCCGTCATTTTGCCGACCATGTAAACATCATCCGTATCACCCTTTGCCAAAATTATAAACTCTAAATGACTGTCATCATATACCTTGAAAAACTGAAAGCCGGATAAAGCCTGACTATCCGCCGGAGAATCCACAAAAGCAAGCACCGCCTCCTTGCTTTCCGGACTCGGCTCAATTGTTGCAGCCAAAATCTCACCGTCGGTTCCCAACACACAAAGATCTACTCTTGTAATAGCCTTTAACCCATCAATTGTGCTCTGTAACACCTGATTCGAAATCATATATCCTCCTTCTGCGCAAAAACATTTGCCTAGTTTCAGTTTATCATTCACATTAGGAAAAGTCAATGAAACCTGTGTGAAAAAAGTATAAGTTTTCATGCAGAAAATATGTTCCTATACGTCAAAAAGGACCGTCGCTTCCGACGGTCCTCCTTATAGCTTTTTTAGAAATTAGTGGCAGATAATCTGCTCCGTTGCCTTGTCGAAGATATGTATCTTCGTAAGGTCAAATGCAATGCGGATGGTATCGCCCGGTCTAGCCGTAGTACGCGGATTTACGCGGGCAGTTACCGGAATCGTTTCATCTACATCAAAGTATAAGAATACTTCTGCACCAAGCAACTCGTATACACGTACCGTTGCGTCTAAGCTGCTTTCCTTGGAAGCCTCGATGAAGATTTCCTCATCCTTAATATCCTCCGGTCTGATACCGAGAACAACCTTCTTCGGATGCTCCTCATTGGTATATCCGCCGGCAATAAGCTTCTGAGATCTCTTCTCGCCAAGCTTGATGGAATGTGTACCGAACTTAAGGGAAACAATACCGTTCTCTTCTACTGCATCACAGTCGATGAAGTTCATTTGCGGGGATCCCATGAAGCCTGCAACGAATAAGTTATTCGGTCTGTCATAGAGATTCTGCGGGGTATCTACCTGCTGAATTACACCATCCTTCATAACTACGATTCTGGTACCAAGGG
>CAZAUP010000126.1:0-2440 GCA_964488415.1 uncultured Lachnospiraceae bacterium | reverse complement strand
AGATTTATTATATCTTATTAGCCACTACTGTTACAACGTTAGTATAGCACTTCACCACGATATTAAAAGAAAGGAAAGTGTGATAATTAACTTCCTAATTATCATACAAGGGATAAATGTGATTGTAAAATGCAATAAAGCTTTCAGACATCAAACAAGCGTGGGAATGATGTATAAAGTAATAGAGGTTCTGATAAAAAAGAATAATAGTGTAGTTAACTATCGAATAATTGATAATGATGGGAGTCCATCTATTTATGACTCAAATGATTTTAGCGTAATAGTTAATGATATGGTGGATGTTGCTATTTTGATAGATGACTATCAAATTGTAGTGTCGAATAGACATATTATAAATTCGGAATTAAATAAAACACACACCGAAGGGTTTTGGGGAGCTTATTTTGATGATGATTATGAAGCAAAACGAATTTTACAGAAGGTTTTAGCAGAACAAGGTACAGAGCATAATAAATATTAAGAGTAATAAAAGAGTACCCGGTGCTAAATCGGTGCCAAGCATGCCGAAGCGGTCCTCAAAAGGAACCGTTTTCATGGTAGCATCATCCATCTGGATGCGGAATGCATCTGCCATTGAAGTCAGGCGCATTTCAATAAGTTTATCGATAGTGCTCCGTTATTATTGACGCAAGAAATACAGGATTGACATTAGGACAAGCGAATACAATAATGGAACGTGCTACGGGGAAATATGGAGGAATATTACCTGGAAATGTTGAGATATGGACAATTGAAGGAATTATTAAGAGGTAGAGATATGGCGAGAATGTTGTTCAAGCTGTGTGGCAGTTGTCCTTATTAAGAATAAATTCTATGAGACACTCTCAAATATCGGCAGGCTGAACGTGCAGATGAGATAGTCTCTGACTGTCTTTTTTTCTTGACATCCGTGGAAAAGAGTGTATAATCTAAATAGGAGACTAGTTAGGCAACTAATTAGTGAACAAATAATTTGCTGTACAACATTGGAAAGGAGTTTTTTATGAGAAGATTAACAGGTAAAGCAGTATTTGGCACCTGCTGCATGACATTACTGTTTGGTCTTATGGCATGTGGAGGCAATGCAGAGCAGGAGAGAACACCGACCTCAGCAGTTACACTTACCCCGACTCCAAGTCCGGAGCCGACACCGACCCCGGAGCCGACGAAAGCACCGGCAAAGCTTGAGGATGCGGAGATTCCGGAGGAGTACAAGGTACTGAACAAGGATTTTTTGGGAACGGTAGAGTCGGTTTCTTATACGACCTATGATTATTTCGGCGATGGTGCGGAAATTACGAAGAACGCATATGTGTATCTTCCACCACAGTATGATGCAACAAAGCAGTATAATGTGCTGTATCTGATGCACGGCATCGGCGGTGATGAGAATGAGTGGGGCATACATAATACGTTTTCAACGGTAAAGCTGGCAATGGACAATTTGATTTATTACGGAGATATAGAGCCGTTTATCGTGGTTGTGCCAAATGGCCGTTCCAGTGCGAATTTTGCAGCAACCGGTTCGAATTATAATTCTTTCTATCTGTTCGGACAGGAGCTTCGGAACGATTTGATTCCGTACATTGATGCACATTATGCTACCTATGCGGAGTACAGTGAGGGCGGATATGATTTAACCGCAGCGCGGGATCACAGAGCTATGGCAGGACTTTCTATGGGCGGTATGCAGACGATTAACATCGGTTTATGTGAGTGTCTGGACATTATGAGCTATTTCGGTGCATTTTCTGCGGCACCGACCAGTAATACGGCAGCTGTAATTGCAGAAAAATTAAAGGGCTTTGAGGACTATGACATTCACTATTTTTACAATATCTGCGGCACCAGTGACGGTACGGCACTTGCCAGCGCAAGGGGCGCAGTCACCGGTCTGGATGCGCTGAACGATAAGCTGACGGAGGGCGAGAATTTTATGTGGCAGACGGTAAGCGGCGGTCATGATTTTGCGGTATGGAATTTGGGATTTTATAATTTTGCACAGCTGGTATTTAAGTAAAACCGCCTGCGTAAAGTGTTTGAAAAAAGTGTCAGGGTTGTCTGCGGATTGTCAGAGAAGAATCCGCAGACGTTCCGGCACTTTTTCCTTTTGATTGATGCAGAAAATTTGCTGTTAGTTTTGAGAAGAACTTTTATCCTAAATAATTTTCTCCCCATTTTGCCAGCTCCGTGAAAACCGGCAGCAGTGCCTTTCCCTTTTCCGTAAGGGAATACTCCACGTGGGGCGGGATTTCATTGAATTGCTCCCGATGCACGATTTCTGATTTTTCCAAATCGCGGAGCACGTTGGTAAGCATGGTATTTGTGATTCCGGGTACAGCCTTTTTTAGCTCGCCAAAGCGGCAGGACGGCTTTTTGCACAGCTCATAAATGATATGTGTGCGCCACTTACCGCTCAGTAGCTCCAGCGTTCTGCGCA
>CAZAUP010000125.1:0-2487 GCA_964488415.1 uncultured Lachnospiraceae bacterium | reverse complement strand
CTTCCACACCTGCAACAATCTTATCCATCGGAAGCTGCATGCCGATGACACCGGTGGATGCTACCAGTACATTTTCTGCCGATACACCTAACTGCTTTTCCACAGCCTCACCGGTTTCCTTACAATAGCGCATTCCCTCTTCGCCGGTGCAGGCATTTGCAATCCCGGCATTAATCACTACCGCATATACATCATTGCCCCCGGTAACTACCTTTTTATCCCACTTTACCGGTGCTGCTTTCACTACATTGGTCGTAAAAGTCGCCGCACTGCGGCACGGAAGCTTACTGTACAGCATCGCCATGTCGTTTCTGCCTGTCTTGTACTTAATCCCTGCTGCTGTATAGGCCGCTGCAAATCCTTTCGCGCTCGTAACGCCGCCGTCAATTTTATTCATGTTATCTTCCTTTCCGTGTCAGGACCTTCTGACAAAACCGCCATCCGCTGCCTTGTCCCGCCTCCGGCACTCTGCTACTCGATAAAACGTGTAATATTTTCTTCATTTAAAGTAAAATCGTAATAATTTAAATCCTCCCGGAAGGTCCAGCCCACCTTACGCCAAAACCTATTACCGCCCCGATTGCTTTTAAACGCTATAAGGGAAACCTTATTGATTCCCTCCTCCTGAAGCTTTTTCATCGCCACGGCCGCCATCTTCTTCCCAATTCCATGCTTTCGGTGTGTTTCCTTCACACATACATGATAAAAGCAGCCCCGTCGCCCATCATGACCGCACAAAATTGCGCCAATGACCTCGTCATTTTCAACCGCAACAACGCTGGTCGTGGGATTTCTTTTTAAAAACCGCTCCACACCTTCCCTGGAATCGTCCATGCTCCGGATACCGAACCCTTTAATACCGCACCACAAGCGGTATACCCGGTCGTAATCCTCCGGTACCATGACACGGATTACAATATCATTTTCCTTCTGCTGCATCTTTATCACGCCTCACCTAAGGCACGCCGCCTGTGCTTCCCTTCTGTGTATTTACCCGTCCTCGCGGATATGATTTCATAATTATACATCACATCTGAATATTATGCAATACCCTATTCAAATATTTTTTCACCGGTCTTTAACTCAATCCCTGCATCATACAAATGCTTATATATTCCGGCCACCGGCAGCCCTACAATATTGAAGTAATCCCCCTTGATTTCCTTGATATGTACCGCAAAAATGCCCTGCACTGCGTAGCTTCCGGCTTTGTCCCTGCCCTCTCCGGTTGCTATATATGCTGCAATCTGCTGCTCATTTAAAGCCTCTACCGTCACTTCAGAGCACTCCGCAAAGGTAAGCACCCTTTCTTCCCCGGATACTTCCTTTATGATAAGAGATACTCCCGTATACACCTGATGAGTTTTTCCTGCCAGCATGGTAAGCATCCTCGCAGCATCCCCGTCATCCTTTGGTTTTCCAAGAATCCGTCCGTCAAAGGCAACCACCGTATCCGCTCCTATGACAAGGACCGGCGCATCCAGCTTTTCTGCCACTGTCTCCGCCTTTTTGCGGGAAAGCTCCTTCACAAGCTCCGCCGGAACCGTGCAATCGGTATTCTCATCACAGTCGCTGACGATTACTTCATAGCTTACACCGATTTGAGACAGTATCTCCTTTCTTCTCGGTGAACCTGATGCCAGTACAATTCGGTAATTCATGCCGGGCTCCTTTCGTATTTTGCTTTATTTATTAGCTGCATCTTTTTTATTATAAGTCCCCTTTCACAGAAAAACAAGGGCTTTTCACCCAAAATTCCAGGGCATTCTTCTCTTACTTATCGTTCTATACATTTTCCATACGCATCCATGCATATTTATAAAACTTTTTTCATTTACCTCTTGACTTATTTTCAATCCGCGTGTATCATGTGTGATATCAACCATACTTTTTGTATACATAACAAGGAGGATATTATGAAGGAAAAAGTTATCTTAGCTTACTCCGGTGGTCTGGATACGACCGCTATCATCCCGTGGTTAAAGGAAAACTACGATTATGACGTTATTTGCTGCTGTATCGATGTCGGACAGGAAAGTGAGCTTGACGGTCTGGAAGAGCGTGCAAAATACTCCGGTGCAGAAAAGCTCTATATCTTAGATGTTGTAGATGAGTTCGTGGACGAATATGCCATTCCGTGTGTAAAGGCCGGTGCTGTATATGAAAACAAATATTTACTCGGTACTTCCATGGCACGTCCGGTGATTGCAAAGAAGTTAGTCGAGATTGCAAAGAAAGAGGGTGCTGTTGCCATTTGTCACGGTGCAACCGGCAAGGGTAACGATCAGGTACGTTTCGAGCTTGGTATTAAGGCACTTGCTCCGGAGTTAAAGATTATTGCTCCGTGGAGATGCAACGATACCTGGAAGATGTCCTCCCGTGAAGAAGAGATTGAATACTGCCGCGCACACGGTATCGAGCTTCCGTTTGATGCAAGCCACAGCTACAGCCGTGACCGTAACCTCTGGCACATCAGCCATGAAGGTC
>CAZAUP010000124.1:0-2507 GCA_964488415.1 uncultured Lachnospiraceae bacterium | reverse complement strand
GGACTTGCAAAGAAATGTGAGATTCAGCTCTCTTACGCAATCGGTGTGGCACAGCCGACCTCTGTTATGGTGGATACATTCGGCACCGGTAAGCTTTCCAATGAAGAGCTGGTAGCGATTGTACGTAAGCATTTTGATCTTCGTCCGGCGGGCATTATTAAGATGCTGGATTTGCGCCGTCCGATATACAAGCAGACCGCGGCTTACGGTCACTTTGGCCGTACTGATCTTGATTTGCCGTGGGAAAAGACGGATGTAGCAGAGCAGTTAAGAGTGTATGTAAAATAAGCAAACGATATACTTGCCTGTAAAATTGAAAACGGAATACGGAGCAAGGAAGAAAGACCGGAAGCCTGTTTGCCCTTTTGTGCAAAAGCGGGCTTCCGGTCTTTCTTTTTTATGTTGTATTTTCTTTGAGTTTCCCCATTTTCTGTACATAACTCCCCTTGTCCCACCATTCCTTTCCTGACCGATATTTTATCTTCCTCCCAGTTGTCAGTATCGTCCAATACTGTTCATCGGAAAGTGTCCCAATTACTTCTTCTGTTTCAATGTTTCCTACAGAAATCCTCCTATTCCGCGCCATACCACGACGGATCCTCTTCCAAGTCTATGCAAGCCCGATAAATGTGAGTTACCTTCCAAAAATTGACCCCTGCCTCACAGTCAACACCAAATTTATATTGATTGATTGTGCCATCTGGTGTTATTTCCCAAAGCTGTTTATGTCTGAGCTTTCCAAGTATCTCTTCGTTTTCTCCATTCCGATACACCACCTCTAAAATCCAGCTTGGCAAAAAGAAAACACCTTTATTCGGAGAATATTCCAAAGGAAGAATTTTATCCACACCTCCAATCGGTCGCAAAACAATCTTTGAACGCTCCGGTTTTTCCTTTGCATATACGGTATAGTGTACCGGTCCCCCAAAAATTCGAAAATACTCCTTTAAATCAACACAAATATCCCACGTTTTTTCCCTTTGTTCCGACACATTCTCTTCTTCCTTTTCCGTAATTTGCACATCCACATAAGTGAAATCCTCCTCAGTCACCGCCGGTAACAAAAACTGTTCTTTACTAACCACGGAACTCTCATCTACATTCGTCCAATGAATACTCTCATTCAGTCCAAAGGACAATTTCCCATCTTCCGTAAGCCTGTAAATCTCTTCACCAAGTATACGATGCAGTGTAGAGCTATCAGCATTTATTACTGCATCTGCATCCGTTGAAAACGCCTCAATACCTACCGCTTCAAAAAAAATCACCACCCGTGGTGTTTCTTCAAAAACCAATGTATTAAAATCCACGGTATGCACATTAAATATTCTTAAGTTCTCACAATTTTTCACTATAAAATCCCCATGAAACTCTCCCTCAACGGCTCCTATCTTCTCTAAGACCGGACAATTTTCTATCAAAACCGTCTCAATATTCCCCTCCCTGCATCCAAATCTTCGAATTGATGGATGATTTTTTAATATAACACGCTGGGCAGAATCAACAATCAAACAATCCAGTTTCGAAAAATATTCCAAACCATCCAAAACAGCTCTATTCACTTCTATATAATCATATGGAAATTTATCTTTTGATATATCAATATCAACTTCATCCCATATGATTTCCTTTACTGCTTCCCGCTCACTTTTGGAAAGTGCACCGTTGTTATCTAAATCATACATGCCGGAGATATATTTCCGAAAGACTTCATCCGAGAAATGCTCTGCATCGATGGGAATTTCCTCTTGTGGAGCAACCTCCGTTATCGCAGGGGATGTGGAGAGCAAAGTCGATATTTCCTCCTCAGGCTTCTTACATCCGTACAAACAGGCTGCAACCAAGCAAAATAACATTATCTTCTTTGTGCATTTCTTTTTTTGTTTCGTTTTTTCAAAATACATCATAGGTTTTATCGTATCCTTTACATTAAACAAATCGCCCTTATCCAAATACTGTTTCACCGATTTATATTGATTAGATGACGCTTTTTGCGCATAATAAGATAAATTAGCTAAATAAAAAGTCCCAAACGGATTGCTGTTAAAAAAGTAAACTCTAACAAATCCTCGCCATCCAAACCGATATACATCTTAGCCATAAGACTACTTGCTGCACTTTGTGCCGCGCTCCAACGCATTGGAACAACTTTGGGATTGTCGCAACACTTTGAAAAATTATCAGTGTTATGTGTTAACCGTGACCATATTCCACTCTGCAATGTGAACGCACTATGTGCATACGCATCTACTAACGCATGTAACGCCATTCCATAAACAAAGCATCTTATATTTTCCGGCGTTGGCTCAACCCCTCCTGAAATAAAACTAAATATAGTCTTCCAAGTCGAAGCTCCTAATTTTTCTGCAGGAGTTGCAAAACTTTTTTTCATTATATCCAAATCTACTTCATACATATAACTTGAAGCTTCCTGAAATAATTGCTGTATTAGCAGAACTTGTCCTTCTGCTTTTCTTTCTGTTTCTCGTTCTTGGAGGCTTTTTTCA
>CAZAUP010000123.1:0-2554 GCA_964488415.1 uncultured Lachnospiraceae bacterium | reverse complement strand
AATGTACGTAACAGTAAATCCCATATCTGACGGTTTGTTGGATACGGGATTTTTGCATTACAGATATAAAAACTCCCCATCACCGAAATGATAGGGAGCATTTTTTATACTGCGCTATCAAAGAACATAATCCGTAATACAATCATACCAATGCACATAGGTTTCTCCGTTGAGCATCAGCCGTTCATTCTCCGGAAGCATCTGTGTCCATTGCTTTTGATAACGGGCAAACGCCCAGTCGTCTTTATTGAATCTTCGCCAGAGAACCGTATGACCGCTTTTATCCACATAATATTCACAAAGCATCGTGCCTAAGCTTACGGTCTGCACATCCAAAATACGGACGGTATCATATGTCTTATTACCGATTTCCACCTCAAATCTCCCACAGATATCAGAGATATCGTCCGTCAAATCAGCCACCAGTCCATTCTCCGTTTCAGCAAAAAGCTTTTGCTCCGTCCGATCTGTCGGAAATCCACAGTTATCTTCTCCTACTTCATAACTATCCGCAAACCCTGCGTCAAGAAATGTGAGCAGCCGAAGCGTCCCATTGCTATCCTTGTACATTCCACCGAGATATCTACAATGCGTATCGGTTAACTGTGCAAAAAGAGTTTTTCGTTCAATACTTTGACTTTCTCTGTATTCCGATTCAATTTCAACCCCCGGTACATCGTGAAGGACAGCCTTCCCTTTTACAGATAAGCTATAAACTCCTCCGCATTTCTTCTCTGGTAAGTCATACATTGCAAATTGCCGCTTTTCACCGATTTTCGGTATAAGAAACATCCCCGGCAGTTCTTCATGCTTTACCGCAAACGGACTTAAATCTGACTTTATGATTGTGTATTCCGGCATGGTTTCAGGCATTCTTTTCATATTCGCTTCTCCTTTCGTTTTTGCGTGATACGGATAGTTTTCTTTAAAATGTTTTTTCGCATAATGCAGTCTGCTTTTTACTGTGCCGACAGGAATATTTAACCATTTTGCAATGACATCCTGCGGAAGATTTTCAAAGAAATACAAATACAACATCTGCTTCTCTTTATCCCTCAGCAAAGAAATGGTTTCACTGACAACAATACGTTCTGTCAAACCATGCCCGCCGGTACAAATAATCGCTTCCGACAGCTCGTCTAGCGGAATCTGTAAGTGCTCCGCTTTTTTGCGAAAATAGTCGTTGCATTTGTGACGGGCAATCCCAAGCAACCACGCTTTAAAAACCGTTTTATTTTTCAAGGTATCAAAATTCTGATAAGCCGCCAGACAAACATCCTGTAAAATATCCTCTGCATCATATTGATTTGGAATCCTGAATTTTATAAAACGCTCCAAGGCACCTCTATTTTCACAAAGCAGTACCTCAAATTCCTGCATAGCTTCACCACCTCCTCTTTCATAAATATTGAAAACGTTTTCACTTATCTAGTCGGTATTTTATCAAAAAAGGTTCAATAAATCTTCTCCTTATGATAAAATAAACGAAAGAAAAAATATATCATTTAAGGAGTTCGCCAAAGTATGAAAGCAGGAATTAAGAAAGACATAGAACTGGTCCAGATTTTACTGTATCTTTCCGAACAACAGAAAAAAACCTTTCAGTGCATTAACAATAAGGTATATACAAGTGATATTTCCGCATGGCTTGCACCGTACAAAAATCACCCAGCAATAGAATTAACAAAAAACCTAATCTGTGATAAAAATTTTGTGCATATCAAACCGTTACAGGCAATTTTATCGTTGCAGGAAATCGTTTCAAACGAGGAACACACACTCCATGACTGGGGACTGGCGGTTCTGCGCTTTAAAGAAGACACAGGCTTTGATGCCTTTTATGAAAGCCAGAAGGAATATTACCAATGGATTTTGAATCACATTAACTCCTGTGATTTTGATACTTGGATCGGATTTATCGACACCTATTTTCGCCAAAAGCCCGATGCGTTCAAACTTATTATTTGTCCGCTTGCAGGAAACTACGGTTTCTCAATGGAAGAGAACGGGAAACGCATCGCATACACGGTACGCTTTGCTCCAAAATATGATAAAAACGGGTGTCCGCATTGGGACTTTGACTTTTTTTCCAAAGGAATTGCCCATGAATACGCCCACTGCTTTGTGAATCCAGTAGTGGAATCTTATGTAACCTTATTAAAAAAGCATTCCTCGTTTTTTGCAAAGCATCTCTCTGTTCCAAACTTTTATAATACGGATTATGCCGTCATTAACGAATACTTTGTTCGAGCATTCCAAATCCGTTTTATGGAATGCAATCGTACTTTGTTTCCGAATTTCGATATTACAAAGGAATACGAATCTCAACGAGAAGCCTTCCCTTTTATCGACCGTTTTGTGGCTGCGCTGCGGGATTTTGAAGCATCAAAGTTCAACTTTACGGAGTTTTATTTAACACAAATCGAACAGCTTTTACAAGAATGAAGGAATTTTACCTGCCGATTTTATCGGTGACATAATGCTACCGAATTACCAATGTTCCATAACTTCTGAGAAATTCACTTGACATTCATGCAGAGATATATTACAATGC
>CAZAUP010000122.1:0-2598 GCA_964488415.1 uncultured Lachnospiraceae bacterium | reverse complement strand
TTTATGCGTTGTCGGTGATGACGATCAGTCTATCTATAAGTTCCGCGGTGCCAACATCAAAAATATATTAAATTTCGAAACGGTGTATCCAAATGCCCACGTTATCCGCCTGGAGCAAAATTACCGCTCTACCGGCAACATTTTATCCGCGGCAAACGAAGTCATTCACCATAACATAGGGCGGAAAGACAAGTCGCTTTGGACAGAAAACGAAGACGGCTCCCCGGTATTCTTCACCCAGTACCCGACAGACTATAACGAAGCCGAAGGCGTTGCCCAAAGCATCCGGGACTGTGTAGACAAAGCCGGTGCTGCCTTTAAGGATTTTGCAATTCTGTACCGTACCAACGCCCAATCGCGCATCTTTGAGGAAAAGCTCATTGCAAGAAATCTGCCCTACCGTGTCATCGGAAGCATCAACTTCTACCAGCGTAAGGAAATCAAGGACTTACTTGCCTACTTGAAAACCATTGACAATGCACTGGATAATCTGGCTGTTAAACGTATTATCAATGTCCCAAAACGCGGCATCGGTCTCACCACCGTGGATCGCATCGATGACTACGCGGAGGAACACGGCATGACCTTCTATGAGGCTCTGCGCCATGCAGAGTTCATTCCGTCGGTTGCCCGTGCCTGCGGAAAACTTACTTCCTTTGTTGCCTTTATTGAAGCTTTGCGCAGCAAGCCGATTTCCCCATCCTATTCCTTAAAGGACCTAATCGAAGAAATCATGGAGAGCACCGGCCTTACCGAGGAAATTAAAACTGCCGCAGGCGATGAAGAGGAGGCAGCGGAACGTCTTGCCAACGTGGACGAATTAATTAACAAAGCAGTCCTCTACGAGCAGAATACCGACGAACCGACCCTGAGCGGTTTTCTGGAGGAGGTTGCCCTTGTTGCCGATATCGACACACTGGATGCGTCTACGGATGTCATTGTATTAATGACACTTCATGCCGCAAAGGGGTTGGAATTCCCGTATGTGTACCTGTGTGGCATGGAGGACGGTTTGTTTCCGAGCTATGTTTCCCTAAATGCCGAAAAGCCTGAGGAGGAAATTGAGGAAGAACGCCGCCTCTGCTATGTTGGCATCACCCGTGCCATGAAGGAGCTTCACTTGAGTGCTGCTTCTGCCCGTATGGCAAGAGGCGAAACCCAGTACAATCCTCCTTCCCGTTTTATCAAGGAAATTCCGCGGTATCTTCTGAAAATGGAGCAGACGGGAGGCATAAATACCTTCCGCAACAGCGATGCCTTCGGAAGCAGTCCGATGCGTACCGCTTCCGGTGCCAGCATGCCGCTTCCGCGTAAAAGCGCAGCTTATCATAGCTCCGCCGGAGACTTTGCTTTTGAAAAGCAAAAATTGCGTCCAGCTTCCATACCGTATGCCGCCACCCCGGCAGCACCTGCAAAAAATTTCGGTAACGGTCCTGCCGTCCCGCTTGCTTATACGGTCGGTGACAGGGTTCGCCACATCAAATTCGGAGCAGGCACAGTTACTAACATTGTCAACGGCGGCAGAGACTACGAAGTCACCGTGCTCTTCGATACCTTTGGCGTAAAGAAGCTTCTTGCCTCCTTCGCCAACCTAAAAAAATATTAAATTAATAAAAATTTTCTAGTAATTTTCACAAGCCTATGGTATACTCTATATAAATGCAGTACCTCAAATATTACACGAAACGCTTAGGAAAGGAAGGAAGTACTATGAACAGTACCATGAACAATACCATGAAAAAATTGGAAGAATTAGTTTCCAGCAATGCCAAGCTTGCAGAGCTGCTTCATTTAAAGAAGGAAGAAGAAGAGGAAAAGAAGAACACCGCTCTTTATGTGTTCGCAATTATCGGTGCTATTGCTGCCATTGCACTTATTGCATATGCAGTATACCGTTACCTGAATCCGGTTTACGTTGAAGATGGTGAGCTTGAAGATGAGTATGAAGACTTCTTCGAGGATGAATACACGGAAGATGCCGATACTACATCAGAAGCATAGATTTTGTTTCTAAAGCCGCACAAGGCTGCCACAGGATAATGCCATGCTGTTTTTCGATTCTTGTTGAGCGAGCAAAGTTAAAGAAAATAAAACCGGAGAATGTCTGATACTTCCTGACAGTTCTCCGGTTTTTTTACCTTAGTCAGGGCTTCACCGAAAATATCCCTTGCATTTTTTTTGATTTCTGCTACAATCAGATTTATGCGTCAACTATTTCGAAAGGTAAGGTAGCTTCCATGAGTACATTCTCACTTCACGGCAGACCCTCCGTACATAAAAACAAAACGTCCCTTCGGGACTTTTTCTATGAACACCTTTTGGCTCCTGCCATGTCTTTTTTTAAAAAGCAAACCGTACTATGCATTGCCTTGATTGCCATGGCAGTGACCTGTATTCTTGTTCCTCCGGATGCGAAGTACCTGGGCTACTTTGATTTACGTACCCTGGCGACCCTGTTTTGCACTCTCGCAGTTGTAGCGGCATTTTCCCATATCCATCTGTTTGAGGTCATCAGCAAGACCATCGTCCTCAAGCTCCACACCCTGCGAAATGCCACGCTCGGTCTGGTTCTGATTACCTTTGTCGGCTCTATGCTGC
>CAZAUP010000121.1:0-2814 GCA_964488415.1 uncultured Lachnospiraceae bacterium | reverse complement strand
ATGATAAGCAGAATAAGGCGCTGGAGCATAAGCACATGACATTTTACGAGGCGGCAAAGCTGGCGAAGGAGGCAGGGGCGAAGGAGCTCTGGCTGACGCATTACAGTCCGTCGCTGGTGCGTCCGGAGGACTATATTTCAAAGGTGCGGAAAATTTTTACAGAGACGAAGGCAGGAAAGGACGGTAAGTCTGTGGTGCTGGAGTTTGATAAGAATGAATAGTCTTTTTTGCGGATTGCAGAAAGGAGAATGCTTATGAAAAAACGTGTTGCAACCGTTAGTACGGTGCTGGTACTTGCCTGTGCCGTCGTAGCCCTGTACTGGTACATTGACCGTTCCGGCGGGGCAGAGGGGGAGCCGACCGCATATTCGGTGGCGGAGCAGATACTTGCAAAGGATTTGGAAAAAAACTATCCGCCGACACCTTATGCGGTAGCGGAGCTTTATTGTGGCATTATAGAATGTATTTATAATCCGGAAACAAGTGAGGAGCAGATAGACGGGCTGGTAAAGCTTCAGCTTCAATTGTTTGATGCTGAGCTTGCGGCATTAAATCCGTATGAGCAGTACCTGAAGGTAACAAAAGAGGAGCTGGCGGCTGCAGCGGATAAGGAGGTTGTATTTACCGGTTATGTGCTGGATAAGGCAACCAATGTACAAAAGTGGGAAAATGACATGGGAAGCTATGCGTCCCTGCAGTTTCAGCTATTATTGCGTTCAGAGGAAGGGAGCGGCAGCTCTTACCGGAATTTAATTATGCGTAAGGATAGTGACGGAAGATATAAGATTGTAGGCTGGCAGACAGCAGAAGACGGAGGAAACGAAAGTGCGGATACTGGCAATTGAATCATCCTGTGACGAAACAGCGGCAGCGGTGGTGGAGGACGGAAGAAGCGTACTCTCTAATGTAATTTCTTCACAAATTGATATACATACCTTATACGGCGGTGTTGTGCCGGAAATTGCGTCCCGTAAGCATACGGAGCGTATTAATCATGTGGTGGAGCAGGCACTCTCCGAGGCAAATGTGAAGCTTGCGGATGTGGATGCCGTTGCAGTGACCTACGGTCCGGGATTGGTAGGGGCACTTTTGGTAGGTGTCGCTCATGCAAAGGCGCTTGCGTATGCATCCGGAAAGCCGTTAATCGGCGTGCATCACATCGAAGGACATATTTCCGCAAATTACATAGAAAATAAAGATCTGGAACCGCCGTTTCTGTGTCTGGTCGTATCCGGCGGCCATACGCATCTGGTACGAGTGGCGGATTACGGTGCGTATGAAATTATTGGGAAAACCCATGATGATGCGGCAGGAGAGGCATTTGACAAGGTGGCGAGAGCGATCGGTCTTGGTTATCCGGGCGGACCGAAAATTGACAGGCTGTCGAAGGAAGGAAATCCGAAGGCGATTGTCTTTCCGAAGGGACAGATTGCAAATTCGCCCTATGATTTCAGCTTTAGTGGCGTAAAGTCGGCAGTACTCAATTATTTGAATCAGTCTGCCATGCAGGGCATCGAGGTAAATCCTGCGGATGTAGTGGCATCCTTTCAGCAGTCGGTGGTAGAGGTGCTGGTGGAAAGGACTATGGCGGCAGTGAAGCATACAGGCATGAATAAGCTTGCGCTGGCAGGCGGTGTCGCTTCCAATTCGGCAATCAGAGCCGGTATGGAGGAGGCGTGTAAAAAGGCAGGGGTTGAGCTTTACCGGCCGTCTCCGATTCTTTGTACCGATAATGCGGTAATGATTGGGGCAGCGGCGTATTATGAATTCAGGAAGGGTGTGCGGCATGGGCTGGATTTAAATGCTGTGCCGAATTTGCAGCTCGGAGAGAGGTAAGGAGGATTATGACGGCAGCGGGGATTGTATTGGCAGGCGGCAGGGGTTCCAGAATGCAGAGCGATATTCCGAAGCAGTATATGCTGTTGGACGGGAAACCGCTCCTGTATTATTCACTGCAGGCATTTGAAGAAAGTAATGTGGAATGTGTGGTACTGGTGACGGCAGAGGGAGAAGAAGAGTACTGTCGCAGGGAACTGGTGGAGCGTTTTGGATTTACTAAGGTAGCAGCAATTGTGGCCGGTGGCGGAGAGCGGTATGCCTCTGTCTGGAACGGGCTGCTTTTTTTGCATTCGGGGAAGAAAATGCCGGAATATGTGTTGATTCACGACGGTGCCAGACCGTTAGTCACAGCGGAGCTTATCAACCGGGTGCTGTTGCAGACGGAAAGCTATGGAGCCTGCGTGGCGGGGATGCCGGTGAAGGATACGATACAGATGACGGATGAACACGGTGTAATAACGCTGACACCGAGACGGGAGAACCTCTGGATGGCACAAACGCCGCAGGCATTTGAGTTTTCTCTTGTATATGAAGCCTACGAGCAGGTGATGAAGGAGACGCAAATCAATGTAACGGATGATGCCATGGTAGTGGGGCTATACCGCAATGTACCAATACAAATGGTGCGGGGAAGCTACACGAATCTGAAGGTGACGACACCGGAGGATTTGCTGCTTGCGGAGCTGTTGCTGAAAAAGAGAAGGAAGTAGGAGCAGAATGGCAGAAAGGAGACTATTGTGGGACAGACAAAAACATTAGACTGGAAGCGTTATTCGGAGATTGCTATCCGCGCGGCAGAAGAAGGTGTGGTTCTGCTGCGGAATGAAAAGAAGGTACTTCCGCTCAAACGGGGAGAACGAGTGGCGGTATTCGGAAGAATTCAGCTTGATTACTATAAAAGCGGCACCGGCTCCGGCGGTATGGTGAATGTTTCCGGGGTGGTTGGCATTGTGGATGCACTGTTGGAGAGCGGTG
>CAZAUP010000120.1:0-2893 GCA_964488415.1 uncultured Lachnospiraceae bacterium | reverse complement strand
TAATAATGTCGTTCATGTTGCGACCTCCTTATAAATTAAGACATTCTTACTACCGACCTCCGGTACAGCGGAACATCTCGTCTCACAATCGAAAATTATACCATAGATTCAGTAAAAACGCAAGTGGTTTTTTCGATTTTTTCACCTTTTTTCAGCCTTTTTTCACTTCAGCCTTTTTTCACCACTTTGATTCGGTCGTAAAATAAAAAGCTTATTTCTACCATTACAGCCGCGGGCACTCCGCTCAGCCATCTTTTCATACCTTTCTTCAGAAGCTCTCCGCCTTTTGTTTTTACATAAAAAAAAACGGCTGCAAATCATTTCACTCCATGTCCGGAAAACAGTTCCTCCACAATGCTCTGATACTCGGAAAGCGTTTCGCACTTTCGCATCCGCTTCCCCGGTTTTTCATTGTCCTCAAAGCTTTGCAGAAGATAAAACCAGAACTCCTTCATTTTATAAAGTAAATTGCGGTCTCCCGACAGCATTTCCTTATATTCCGCAAACAGCTGGTCATGGAAGCTGCGTAACTGCTTTCTGCGTTCATCCTCCGGCGGCAGCTTTTCCCCTTTTAATCTCGCAATTAAATACGGGTCGGACAACAGACCCCGTCCCAGCATCACGGTTTTCAGCCTTGGAAAACATTCTACAAGTGTCTCATAATTTGCTTTCGTAAAAATATCGCCGTTATAGCAAAGCCCTCCCTGCCAATTCTCATAGGCAAGTGCAAACGCGTCCCTATGTACCTGTCCTTTGTAAAACTCCTTCTGAATCCGTGGATGTACAATTAGTTCCTTAATCGGAAACCTTTCATAAATCTGCAAAATATTACTCCACTCCGAAACCTCCGTGCGCCCGATGCGGGTTTTCACCGATACAGCTACCGTACATTTTTCAAACACTTCCGTAAAAAACTGCATCAGCTCCTCCGGTCTGCTTAAAAAGCCAGAGCCCTTTCCCTTTGCCACCACGGTTCCGGACGGACAGCCCAGATTTAAATTCACTTCCGTATAACCGTACTTCTCCTTTAAATACTCTGCTGCCATTAAAAAATAGTCCGCACGGTTTGTAATAATCTGTGGCACCACCTGCATTCCCTCGTTATTCTCCGGTAACACATCCCGCTTTTCCTTATCTCGCAGAATCTTATTGGAATCCGGCGAAATAAACGGCGTAAAATATTTCTCCGGCACCGGAAAATGCGCATGAAACGCCCTGCGATAACTATGTCCGGTAATGCCCTCCATCGGGGCAAAATAAAACACCATGATAATCTCCTGTATTCTTCGTTCTGTCTGTAACGACCGCTCAGACCGTAATCTCTTCCTGTCTTTTCTGCTCTTCCAGCAAAGCCTCCAGATACTGCTTTTCCTTTTTTGAAAGCACCGCATCCGCAAGCAAATCCGGCCGCGCTGCCAAAGTCCGCTCTATAGACTTCTCCCTGCGCCATTTCTCAATATTGGCGTGATGTCCGGAAAGCAGCACCTCCGGCACCCTTCTTCCCTCGTATTCCTCCGGTCTGGTATACTGCGGATACTCCAAAAGATTGTCCCGGAAGCTTTCAAACTCTGCAGAAGCTTCGTTATTCAACACCCCCGGCACCAGACGGGACACCGCATCAATCATCATCATAGCCGGGAGTTCGCCGCCGGTCAGCACATAGTCGCCGGCAGACACCATATCTGTTACTACCATTTCCAGCGCACGTTCGTCAATACCCTCGTAGTGACCGCAAAGGAAAACCAAATCCTCCTCCTTTGCCCATTCCTCCGCCTTTTTCTGCGTAAAAGTTTCCCCCTGTGGTGTCAGATAAATCACCTTTGTTTTTTCCCTTCGTTCCTCCGGAATCAGACTCTTTACATAGGCACAGGTCTTTACCACCGGGTCCGGTGCCATCACCATGCCGGCACCGCCGCCATACGGGTAATCATCCACCCGTTTATGCTTGTCCTCGGAAAAGTTCCGAATGTCCACCGCTTTGACGGACAACACCCCCTTTTCCACTGCCCTGCCGATAATACTTGTATTTAAGCCCTGTTCTACCATATCAGGGAATAATGTCATTACATAAAAATTCATGTGTTATCCTTTCTCCGGTGCCCCTTCGACCTCTGCCGCATTTTTCAAAAAGCACCTTAACCTTCTGAAGAAAACAATCTACGCTCATTCTCCTATAACCTGCTTTGCACTTACTAAAACAGCCCCGGTAAAATATGCACGGTCACTTTCCCTTCCGTAAGGGAAATCTCCTTTACACAATCCTCAATGTATGGAATCAATACAGTTTCCTTATTTGGCAAGGTCACCTCAAACACATCGTTTGCACCGGTCTGTAATACCTCGCTAAGAATACCAAGTGTCTCCCCTTTGTCGGTAATCACATCTAGACCGATTAAATCACAAATATAAAACTCATTTTCCGCAAGCGGCATGGCATCCTCGCGGTCAATTAAAATATCCCTGTTGCGATAGGCAGCTGCCTTGTCCATATCATTAAGTTCCTCAAATTTTACAATAACCATCTGCTTAAAGAATTTTACGCCCTCTACCGTCACCGGAAGCAATTCTTTTCCAAGATCTAAATATACTTTCTTTAACTTCTTAAAACGGTGTGCATCATCAGTGGTCGGGAACACCTTGACCTCACCATGCACGCCGTGGGTAGTCGTGATTACACCTACACGAAGCATTGTATCCTTATCCATAAAAGTATCTCCTTAAAATCAAACCAAGTTCAAACAAATGTATTCTGTTATGAAGGTAACACTACGGAAGTTCCGTCCCAAAGAACCCCAAAGGGCTGCTTGCCTGACGGCCGGTCCTTACCGTCCCATCAGGCTAAACAGCCCTTAAGTATTGGCATTATTGTAGTATTTCAACGACTACCTTTTTG
>CAZAUP010000119.1:0-2914 GCA_964488415.1 uncultured Lachnospiraceae bacterium | reverse complement strand
ATGTGGTTTTAAGCTACTTTCACCGTACAATGGTGAATATTTCAGGTTTAGTATTATAAGGTCTTAAGATTTTATTAAGAATCTCTGCTTCTCATCTATCTGCCGGTACAAGTACTTTAGCCGGCACAGGTAATCAGTCAGGAAGCAGAGCATTCGCAGGGATAAACGAAAAGCGACTCTGACGAGCCGCTTTTCAATATGGCATTTCATTTGTTTTTCAGGTATCCTTAGCTAAGAGAATCCCCATATTCCAGCTTGCTTACCGAAACCTCGTAAGCAACTCTTTTTTCAAGCTCTGTTTCCGACAGCTTTTTCTGATACTCTCTGCTCTGGATTCTGCCCCAAAGCTGCACATGACCGCCCACCTGAAAACCGTCGGCAAAGCGCGCGTTTCTTCCCCAGCAGATACACGGAATATAATCAGACTTCCCGTAAGGACGGTTCACTGCCAGGAGCACATCCGCAATTTCCCTGCCGAGCGGCGTTTTACGGTAAATCGGCGGCTTACATACATAGCCGTCTAAAAAAATGTAATTTGGCTTTACCCCCTCGTCCGGCTCCGCCTCCAGACGGATTTCCCTGGCGAACACGGAAAGTACCAGACGATTTCTGCTTTCCTCGTGGCGGTTATAGGAACGGAACTGTCCGGTAATATGTGCAAACTGCCCGATATAGCTCCTTGTCACATCAAGCAAACGCTCCGATACCATGACCGGAATTACGTCATTAGAATCGCTCAGACGGTTTACGGAAAGCTCTACCATGTAAAAGCTTTCTCCAAACACCTCATGGCTGTACACAAACTCGCTTACTACCTCTCCTACAATACTCACCTGGTTGTTTTCAAATACCTTATCTGTCATTTCGTATGACTCCCTTCTTTTTTCTCCTGTTTTCAAAGCAGCAGTTCTGCTGTTCCTGTCTGCAATATATGTTTATGCCTGTTTCTTATGTTTTAGAATTCTTTTTTACTTTTTTTGTAAATTTCAAAGTATTCCACACCTGTTACATAGTTTTTTCCTCCTCCCCTATTTCCATTTTTCTTATTTCTTTTTATGTTGCAAATCTTATCATAATCACCATTTTTTTACAATCCCTTTTATGCTTTCTTTACAATTTCTTAATGAATCAGAAAGGGATACCGCATTTTTTTCTTGCCAAATTCAAAAAATATGCTATACTAAGGAACGTAATGCCGCACACTACTTTCATCAGAAGCAATCCCATTCGGTCATTTTTCCGCGGCATATAGAAAGGATTCGGTATGATTACGAAGAAAGAAAACATACGTAACATTGCAATCATTGCCCACGTTGACCACGGCAAAACCACTCTGGTTGACGAGCTGTTAAAGCAAAGCGGCGTATTCCGCCAGAATCAGGCGGTACAGGAGCGTGTCATGGACTCCAACGACATCGAGCGTGAGCGCGGCATTACCATTTTATCCAAAAATACCGCCGTATATTACAAGGATACAAAGATTAACATTATCGACACTCCGGGTCATGCAGATTTCGGCGGCGAGGTAGAGCGTGTTCTTAAAATGGTAAACGGTGTTATCCTTGTCGTGGATGCCTTCGAGGGTGCTATGCCGCAGACCAAGTTTGTATTAAAAAAGGCCTTGGAATTAAATCTTCCGGTTATCGTATGCATCAACAAAATTGACCGTCCGGAGGCTCGTCCGAAGGAGGTTATTGATGAGGTATTAGAGTTATTTATTGATTTGGATGCCTCCGATGAACAGCTGGATTGCCCGTTTGTCTTCGCCTCTGCAAAGACCGGCGTTGCCATTTTAGAGCTGGACGAGAAGCCGGAAAGCATGCAGCCTTTATTTGAAACCATTTTAGAATATATTCCGGCACCGGAGGGTGACGAGGCTGCCGCTACCCAGCTGTTAATCAGCACCATTGACTACAACGAGTATGTAGGCCGTATCGGCGTAGGCAAGGTAGAAAACGGCACGATTCGTATAAATCAGGATGTTGTAGTCGTAAATGCCCACGACCCTGAAAAATGCAAAAAAGTTAAAATCAGCAAGCTCTACGAGTTTGACGGTTTGAAAAAGGTAGAGGTAAACGAAGCCGGCGTAGGCTCCATTGTAGCCATTTCCGGCATTACCGATATCCATATCGGCGATACTCTTTGCTCCCCGGAGAAGCCGCAGGCAATCCCGTTCCAGAAAATTTCGGAGCCGACTCTTGCCATGCATTTTATCGTAAATGATTCTCCGTTTGCCGGGCAGGAGGGCAAGTTCGTCACCTCCCGTCATCTGCGTGACAGACTGTTCCGCGAATTAAATACCGATGTCAGTCTCCGTGTGGAGGAAACAGACACAACCGAAAGCTTCAAGGTATCCGGGCGCGGTGAGCTTCATTTGTCTGTTTTAATCGAAAATATGCGCCGCGAGGGCTATGAGTTTGCAGTCAGCAAGCCGGAGGTGCTTTACAAATACGATGAAAGCGGCAGAAAGCTGGAGCCGATGGAACGTGCCGTTATTGATGTTCCGGAAGAATTTTCCGGCACCGTAATCGAAAAGCTCAGCAGCCGTAAGGGTGAGCTGCTCGGTATGTCCACTGCCAGCGGCGGCTACACCAGACTGGAATTTTCCATTCCGTCCCGCGGCCTTATCGGCTATCGCGGCGAGTTTATGACTGATACCAAGGGAAACGGCATTTTAAACACTTTATTTGACGATTATGCGCCGTATAAGGGGGATATCCAGTACCGCAAGCAGGGCAGCCTGATTGCCTTTGAAACCGGCGAAGCCATTACCTACGGCTTATACAATGCACAGGAGCGTGGCACACTGTTTCTCGGTGCAGGCGAAAAGGTTTATGCCGGAATGGTAATCGGCCAGACCGGAAAGCCGGAGGACATCGAGGTAAACGTCTGCAAGAAAAAGCAGCTGACCAAC
>CAZAUP010000118.1:0-2940 GCA_964488415.1 uncultured Lachnospiraceae bacterium | reverse complement strand
TGCCTTCTTAATGTCTGCTACATTTGCAGTGTCGATAAAAAACTTCATGGATAAATCCTCCTTAAAAAAATTTCTTTTAAAATACAGTCAGAGCACACTCCGTTTCTGCACAAAATGCGGAAACACGGCATAAATACTCACATAGCTCTACTATACACCGAAAACAAGATTTTTTCAATCTTTTTTTCGCTTTTCGTTACTTCCGCCCAATTTACTGCCCTCTTCGTCCCGTTTCTTTATATAAAGCAGACCACAAATCAAAAAGAAATACGGTGCTACCTGAATCACGCGGATATTTGCAAAGGCCTGGGCAATGTAACCGAAAAAGGAAAATAACGCTGCCTTACTCACAAAATCAGAATCATAGCGGTCCTTTTTGATAAACTGGAGTATCCCCGGTATAAACAATGCAAAAAGGAATACCAGATAGGACAGGATTGCAAAGGTTCCCTGTGTTACCCAAATCTGCAGATACTCGTTATGTGCATTTCCTGCCGTCATTGCAATTTCCCCGATTTCACAGCTTACGCCCAGCCGCTCTATGCCACAGCCAAATAACCAGTTTTCCGGTATTTTATCCAGTACCGCCTTCCAGATAGCCATGCGTCCGCTTCCCACATAATCTCCCAGTAAACTGCCTTCCTGCTCGATTTGTTTTGAAAGTGACAGTACCTCCAGCACTACCGCGCCACCCGAAATAAGGTCAAAAATACAAAAAACAAACAGAAATTCAATTGCCATTGCGGCAATTTTTACCAGCTTCCTGCGTTCCTTAAAAAAAGCCAGAAAAATTGCAATCACAAATTGCATGATAACTCCCAGATAGACCAGCATAGACTGGGCAGCGACACAGGCACCGAACGATATCATCAGGAGAATATGCCAGAAGCCTTCTGCTCCCCTGCTTTTTTTCTCTCCGTATAATATCTTTCCAAACAAAAGACCGTTTAATAAAACAGGAAATGCTGCGTAAAAATTGCGATTTCTTGCCGGATATACCGCCGAACGGAGGATTTTATGGTTTATAAACGGAATTTGCAGAAACTGCAATACCCCAAAAAGGGCAATAAATCCTAAAATCAAAATAAGAAATGTCATGACTCCTTCCCGGTATTCCTTTTTCCTTAACTGCATGGCAGACAGACATATCATATAATAAGCCATATGAATCAGCAGGCATTCTCCCTGAAAATCATTCCCGTAAACGGTTGTCTCAAATTTTCCGTTCCAAAGACAGGAAAACAAGCCGATTAAAAGCATAACAAGTAAAAACAAACCGGCTATATTTTTCTTCCCGATTACGATTCGTTTATTTATCCTTTGTATCCCGAATAATACAATAAAATATATGCTTGTCCATACCAGTAAAAAGTCCTGCAGCTGATTTCCAAGCGGATGGAGCGGCCATATATATTGAAGTAACGGATAAACTAACGTAAACAGTGAGAGTCCGATAAACGTAGCACGCTCAACCTGTTCCTCTGAAACTTTTTTTGCCTGCTCAATAATTATTGATTTTCCCATACGTTACCCCTTTCCGGCTTTCCTGTAACTTTTTATTTCATCTCTGTTAACATACCAAAGCGATATTCTTCTGCCCGTAACAAATCAATCACATCTCCCAGCGCCTCTGTATCCGATTCTGAAATATTGTGCATTAGTACAATCGTCCCATTATGATGATAGGCCGCAAAATGGTCTACTACATAATCTTTTCCGGGCTGATTATTTACATCATAATCAAAGTATGCAATACTCCAAAAAACAGAGGAATATCCCATATCCTGCGCCACCTTTAATATGCGCTCACTGTACTCTCCCATCGGCGGACGGAAAAACGGGTCCATGGTATAACCGGTCAGCTCATACATGGTCTTTGCCACCTCATTCAGCTCTGTCTCCAGCTCCTCCGGAGTCAGGGACGGAGAACTCAGATGACGTACCGTGTGATTTCCCACCAGATGCCCTTCTTCCTTCATACGCTTTACATACTCCGGATTTTCCACAACAAAATTCTTTGTCACAAAAAATAACGCCTTTACTCCCTTTTCCGCAAGTGTATCCAAAATGGCAGGCGTAAAGCCATTTTCATAACCACAGTCAAAGGTCAGGTAAACCACCTTGTCCTCCTCTGTTACCTTTGTATTACGATAAAATGCGGAATACGGTGCAATCGGAAAACCTTCTCCGCTTCCCGACGGACTATGGTCGTCTTTTCTGACAAACCACCATGCATTTAATTCATTGGAATATTGCTCATAATTTTCATTTTTAATTTCAATTGCTCCGGAAAGCTGCCACGGATTTTTAGATGGTTCTGTCGCTTCCGGTACAGCAGTCAGTACCGGTGTAACTGCTTTTGTCGGTCCGGCGGTTGGTACCGGCGTAACTGTCTTTGTCGGTTCGGCGGTTGGTGCCGGTGTAACTGCCTTTGTCGGTCCGGCCGCAATAGAAGCCGCCGCCTCTGGTGTTACCATTCCTGTTTCTGCATCGTCCGATTCGGCTGAATCGGTACTCTGCAGAGCTTTTTCTGTTGGTGCTTTTGTTGCATCCGCAGCCGGCCGTTCAAAATTAACCTGTCCGTCACCTCCCTGCTCCGGAAACCTTGCAGTACATAGTATCAAAAATATTATTGCTATCATCCCATAAAGAGCTTCTGCTATCTTTTTTTTCATTCTTCTGATCCTTTTCATATTTCTCGGAATTTGGGCGGCCCTGGTAAGACACAGAATACCTTTTTACGGCATTTTACGACAAGCGGCACTTCTTCCTTTATTATAATAGACTGCCCATGTTTAGTATATAGGAATACATTCTCAAAAGCAAGCCTCTCTTTCAGAACCAAAAACCGTATGTGACAGCTTCCAGGCACACGAATGCTCATCTCTATAAAGCAAAAAGCTCCAAGGAAACCCTTGAAGCCTTTCGATTGCTTTTGAA
>CAZAUP010000117.1:0-3039 GCA_964488415.1 uncultured Lachnospiraceae bacterium | reverse complement strand
TTCAAGGTTTTGTAGTATTGAGCATTTTTATAGGCTCATGAATAATTCAGGTTAATTAACGTGTCTTTTGACACCCTAATCTTTATAGGAAATACCGTGTTGCGCCAGCGTGTCAAAGTGCGTTCCTATAAAGCAAAAAACGCTCCGCTGCGGGCGCAGAATGCTTATTCCGGCATTTCGGTATTGTCTGTTTTTTTACTGCTTTTCTTCGTTTTCCGGGAGACTTTGGTACCTTGTGTCATGGACTTTGATGATACACTTTGATTTTCCTCCTGTACGGTACGGGAAAAGGAGGTTTCTTCCGGATTCAGACTTTTAAAGACTTTAGTGTAAGCTTCCGGCCTGCCGGACAGGGAACCTGCTGCCGGTGTAAGATAATGGAGCTCTCCGGCGGCTTCGTCAATGGCTGTTAAATCTATATAGCTTGTATGCTCCGGCGGAAGCCCTTTTTTCTTTAGTCGGTAATGGATAAAGCAACGGAACAGATAGCTGATAACCGCAAAGGTCGGGACTCCGAGAAACATTCCCATAAAGCCGAAGAAGCCGCCGCCGATGGTGATGGAAACAACGACCATGAGAGCAGAGATGCCGGTAGAGTCACCGAGAATCTTTGGACCTAAAATATTGCCGTCGAACTGCTGCAGACAAATGATGAAAATGACAAAGACAATCGTTGGCTTTAGGTTGGTCGGGTCTGCCAAAAGAATCAGGATGGCAGACGGGATGGCACCAATGAACGGACCGAAAAACGGAATGATATTGGTAACGCCGACGATAACACTGACAAGCAGGGTATACGGCATATCAAAAATGCTGAGACCAATAAAGCACATTATACCAATAATCAGGGAATCAAGAAGCTTTCCGGAGATAAAGCCGCTGAAGATGCGGTTGCTCTTGGAGGCTAACTGAAGTACGGTATTGGCGGTTTCCGGTTTAAACACAACATAGGAAAAGCGTTTTGCCTTTGCGGCATATTTGCGTTTGCTGGATAAAATGTAAATCGTAACGATAAGGCCGACCACGACATCGAGAAGAATGTTAAAAAAACCGATAATACGCAGGGTAAGACCGGATACGATTCCGGAGAGACTGCCAAGGAGCGAGGTGCTGACCCATTCGCCCAGATTGTCCAGCATTTTATTCAGGGTGGAGGAAAGATTGGCATATAAATCCGGATTATCCGCCAGTGTTTTTTGTAAGAATTCGGATTCCGAAAACCAGGTGGTGATGGTAGCAACATAGTCCTCAAAATGAGAAACGAAATTTGTTATATTTTTGTATAGTTCCGGTAAAATCAGAGAAACCAAAAAGTATACAAAAAAGAGAAAAATTGCCATGGAAAGTGTAATCGCAAGTCCGAGCGCAAGCTTTTCTGCTTTTTGAGGAGAAAGCTTCAGACGCAGAAAAAGTCTGGTCAGCAGACTGTCTGTAAAATTGACAATCGGATTGATTAAGTAGGCAATGACGGCACCGATGATAACCGGAAGCAGCACGTTGCTCAGTTTTTTTAAAAAGGAAATAAATTCCTGATAACGGAACATAAGGAAAAAGATAAGCAGACAAACTGTTACCGTACAAACGGTGGTAACGGCGATACGCCAATAGCCGGAATATTTTTCTTTCATGTGAAACCTCCCTGACAAAATCCTTCTTAATCAGTATAACACGAACCGGAGGGATTCGCAAGCGGACAAGGGTGATGTAAAGAAATCTTGTCGAAAAAGGCAATATAGTGCAGAAACACTATATATAGTAGTGAAAAAATAAAAAGTGGAAATTGGTCACAATATCTATGAAAAAATATATAGACTTCTATAAAGAAATCTGCTATACTTTAGATAGTCGGTTTTTGAAAAAAATCAGAGGCAGAAATTGCAGAAAGGGTCAGGATTATGTATGTTGTAAAGCGTGATGGTCGTGTCGTGGATTATGATAGAAATAAAATTCTGCTTGCGATCCGTAAGGCAAATCTTGTAGTCGGAAAGGAGGAGGCGGTAAGCGAGGAGAAAATTGAGCAGATTATCGCAGGCATCGAGGCACTGGGAAAGGGTAAGATGCAGGTGGAGGAGATTCAGGATATTATTGAGCAGAAGCTTATGGAGGAGGGCAAATTTGTCCTTGCAAAGACCTATATCATTTATCGCTACACCAGGGAATTGGTGCGTAAGGCAAATACCACCGACGATTCCATTATGAGCCTGATTCATCAGAGCAACAAGGATGTGATGGAGGAAAACTCCAATAAAAATGCTTACATTGCATCTACCCAGCGTGATCTGATTGCAGGAGAGGTTTCTAAGGATTTGACCAGACGTGTGCTGCTTCCGGAGGAGATTTCCAAGGCTCATGAGGAGGGCGTGCTGCATTTCCACGACGCGGACTACTTTATCCAGCCGATTTTCAACTGCTGTCTTATTAATATCGGTGATATGCTGGACAACGGCACGGTAATGAACGGTAAGCTGATTGAAAGTCCGAAAAGCTTTCAGGTGGCCTGTACCGTAGTGACCCAGATTATTGCCGCAGTGGCAAGCAGCCAGTATGGTGGTCAGTCTGTCGATGTAAGACATCTGGGAAAGTATCTTCGCATCAGCCGTGAAAAATACAGAAGACGTTATACGGAGAAGTTCGGCGATACCATATCTCCTGAGGTGATGGAAAAGCTGGTGGAGGAGCGGTTGAAGGATGAGCTTCGTTCCGGCGTACAGACCATCCAGTATCAGATTAATACGTTGATGACTACAAATGGGCAGTCTCCGTTTGTGACGTTATTTTTAAATTTGGATAAGAATGATCCGTATATAAAAGAAAATGCAATTATTATCGAAGAAATTTTGCGTCAGCGTCTGGAAGGGATTAAAAATGAGAAAGGTGTTTACGTAACACCGGCTTTCCCGAAGCTGATTTATGTGCTGGACGAGCACAATTGTCTGCAGGGCGGACCGTATGATCATATTACAAGGCTGGCAGTGCGGTGTTCCGCAAAGCGTATGTATCCGGATTATATTTCCGCAAAAAAAATGCGTGAAAACTATG
>CAZAUP010000116.1:0-3090 GCA_964488415.1 uncultured Lachnospiraceae bacterium | reverse complement strand
GACTGATTCTTTCGGATCAGGTGGCAGCGGGAGATACGATTGTGATAGATAAGGGAGAAAACGGGTTGGAAGCAAGGAAAAATTAAGACGATACCAAAAAGAAAGAGAGAAAGGATGGCTGCCGGCAGCCATCCTTTCTCTCTTTTGTTCTATTCTGCTACATCATAAGGAACAGATAAGGGCTATTTCACGGTAACGTTTGATACCGAGGTCGGTGCAGTGCCGTTATACTGTAAAAAGACGCTTTTTGTCGTGCCGCCTGCAAAGGACGATACCCAGCTTTGGTTCTTGATGATAAGGTGTCCGTTTGCTGCGGAATATACATAGCCGTCGCCCCAGGAATTCGGGATGTCTGCGGCAGAATCCAAATCCAGCTCTATCGTCCAGCCGCCGGTAAGAGATGCACCCTCATTCTTCAAGGTAAGCTCCACCTGACCGCCACTGCCCCAGTTATTTACGGACTTGATGGAAGCAGATACGCTGCCGGAGCCTGTGGACGGAGCCGAGGTCGGAGCCGGAGTAGCGGTTGGAGCAACGGTCGGAGCCGTAGTCGGCTTCGGAGTAGCGGTTGGAGCAACGGTCGGAGCCGTAGTCGGCTTCGGAGTAGCGGTTGGAGCAACAGTCGGAGCTGTAGTCGGCTTTGGAGTAGCCGTCGGAGCTGCGGTCGGCGTAGCTCCCGTGGAGTAGCCTGCGTCCGCATATGCCTGCAAAATGGAGTCGTATGCAGCCTTGGTGGAGGTCAGACTTGTATGCAGGGTCGGGGTCTGGCTGGAACGCCAGGAAACGCTGTCGTATAAGCCCCAGACCGTAAAGCCGGTGATGTTGCCGCCTGCCTTCTTAATATCCAGTACGCCGGACATCAAATTGTAGCAGTAGGTTGCCTGGGCGGCAGAGCCGGAATTGGTTACGTCAAATTCGGTAATCTGCACCTCAAGACCGGTATCGCAGAACTTTTTCAGCGCTGCATTGTAATAGGATGCACTTGGGAAGGAGGTGTCCAAGTGGGACTGCATACCGATGCCGTCACAGTACTGTGTGCCGGAATTGATGTAATTTACCATGGTAACGATGTCATCTGCAATCATGTAGGTGTTGTAATCATTATAGAATAAGGACACCTGATTGCGAACCCCCTGGCTTACCAGTGCCTCGTGTGCAAACTGAAATGCCTTTTTTACAAAGCCCGGCGTTGTGCCGCCGGCACCATAAACTGCCTCCCAGCCGGAATTGGTGGCATGGAAATACTCATTTACAACATCCCATGCGTAGACGCAGCTGCCGTAAGAGCTGTTGTAAACGTGGTTGATAACGGTCTTTACGAAAAACTCCATTCTTGCATCCATAACAGAGGAGCTTACATAGGAGCCGGAGGAGCTGTAGCCGGTACGGAATAACCAGCCCGGAGTCTGGCTGTGCCATACCAGGGTATGCGCTCTCATGCCGAGACCGTTTTCATAACAAATCTTCATGACCTTATCGACGGTATCAAAGTTAATCTTCGGTACGGTGGCTTCGGTATAGCTGCTCGGAATGTAGTAGCCGAGTGCCTTCGCATCCGCTACGGAAATAAGAGTGGCAGAGGACCCTAAGATGTAGTCCGGCTTCATCTCGTTTTCAAGCGTAATGCTGTTATATTCAGCTTTTATGGCAGCTAAGGTGGTGTTATTCTGTAACTGGGACAGGGACACGCAGTTCCCGGTGTGACCGAATAAGGAACCATATGTATTTAACAGTGTTGCAGAGGAAGAAACCGTTCCGGTGCTGCTTCCGGAGGAGGTATTCATATCCACGGAAACATCGTAAACCGTAACGCTTGCATTTGTTGCCTCGGAAAGCTGCATAATTGCAATTTCGGAAACTCTGCCGGTCAGGGACGGAGTCAGCGTAAATGCGTTTTTGGAGTCAGAGGAACAGTTATACATAACGTAAGCCTCTTCTCCGGTGGTGTCATACAGCTTAAAGGCAATGTCCTCCGCTGCTTTGGCGTTCACGGTGATGCTGTTGCACTGTGACATATCAAGCGGACTTGGGAAGCTGTAACGGATTTCCATATACTGCTCCTCAAAAGTAAGGCTGAGTACACCGTCGGAATCGACGCTGTAGGTTGTACCATACGAGGTACTATACGTCAAATCGTTAAAGGTGTACCGGGTGGTTGCTGCCTGTGCGAACAGCTTTGTCGGTGCGACAAGTCCAAGCATCAGGCATGCGGCTAACAACAATGGCAGCCATTTTCTTTTTTTCATGTAAAGCCCCTTTCTGTGGTGTTTTCATAAAAGGAATTTCCCATAATAATTCCGGATATTTATGAAAACGAGGTGAACGAGTTACAAAAAGCACTTTTTTGCTACAAAGAAAAAGCAGGTTTCATGTTTAAAAAAAGCGCTCCCACGTTTTATTGTAAGATACAATTAATGGATAGTCAAGATATTTTTGCTGACAATATACAAAAAAATAAGCATAATTCTGTATATTATGACATATTTTTAACATTCAAAGAGAAGTGCGATTGGAAGTGGAAATCGTTTGCAATCGTAGGAAAATATAGTTTGACAAATGAATACGTTTAGCATATCATGTGATAGATATGTTGTGCAGGTTGTGAAATTAGCGTAACTGATTTCTACTGGCAAGCGGAGGAAACCTTGCTTGCTTTTGTAAGTTGATTGTATATAACAGGAAAATCCTGTCGGGGAAGGTCTGACCAGCTGCAGTACGAGTCCTTGGAGTTGAAGCGGTAACGTTAGATTTTAGCGTAGGAAGGGAGCAACAGAGCGAAACGAAAGTGAAGTGATTGAGTTGGGAAATTATCAATACTATGTGCGGTTTGAATGATTGGTAAGGGAGTACTCCACATATTAACTTGAGTTTAAAATTCTCGTAGGTGATTAGAAATATGATATGCAATAGCAATAGACTTTTTTATTTATTGCAAGGGAAGCGGTCATTTTACTTGAAGAAAGGAATATGAAAAATTGGTTGTAAGGATAAAATTTATAGTAGGTGTTTTGTACTTGATTGTAGTTGATTTCATAACTAAACCTGAATTATTCATGAGCCTATAAAAATGCTCAATACTACAAAACCTTG
>CAZAUP010000115.1:0-3109 GCA_964488415.1 uncultured Lachnospiraceae bacterium | reverse complement strand
CAGAAATTATCACAGTCACCATTCTCATCACGGTAGAAACGGGTAATATGCTCCGCCGGTACTCCGACCTCCTCGGTCCAGATACGGAATGCCTCTTCATCCTCACAGTAAATGGACGGATATAAACGCTCCGGCTCCATGCCCACATGCTCCGTCAAAAACTCCCATGACCAGTGAATCGCCTCGGTTTTAAAATAATCTCCAAAGGAAAAATTTCCAAGCATCTCAAAAAAGGTAAGGTGTCTTGCAGTCTTACCTACATTTTCAATATCACCGGTACGGATACACTTCTGACAGGTCGTGACACGCGTTCTCGGCGGAATTTCCTGTCCTGTAAAATATGGCTTCATCGGTGCCATACCGGAATTTATCAATAACAGGCTTTTATCATTATGCGGAATGAGCGAAAAGCTCTTTAAACGAAGATGCCCTTTGCTCTCAAAAAACTCCAAATACATTTTTCTTAACTCATTTACACCATGCTTTTTCACTGCTGTAGATCTCCTTTCGTGCGCCTTTGTCGATTTTAGCGCAGACAACTATGTTACATTATAAAATTCCTCGCATGATTTGTCAATCATACGAGGTAAATTTCTTTCATCCACCTTCCAATAACAGCAACTATCCTGTAATTCTGAAAATCCGGCAAATAGAAACCGGAACCTCCTGACTTCTTTACCCTATCTTTTCAAAATCCGCCGCTCCGTGTTTACAAATCGGACAAATAAAATCCTCCGGTAAATATTCTCCCTCATACACATATCCGCAAACCCTGCATACATAGGAATTTGTCTTTTCCGTATTGCTTTTTTCTTCCTTTGTCACCGGCTTATAGGACTGCTTTACATGCCTCTGATAATACTCATAGGTCACCGGTGTCTCACTGCTTACCACCTCTGCCGCAGCCACCTCTACCAAAAACATCGTGTGAGTATCCAGTACAAAGCTGTCACATACCGTTCCGTAAAAATACGCACTGCTGTTGCGATTCAGACGGTAACACCCGTTTGCGCAGCGTGTCACATCTTCAAACGCAGCAAACTTATCCGCCTGCTTACCACTTTGGTAACCAAAATGACGGTAAACGGAAAATGGTGTCTTTTCTGTCAAGACGGAAACAGTTAGCTTTCCTGTTCTTTTCACCATATCATGAGTAAGATTCTGATTGCTGATACTAACCAGCAAACGTACCGGATTCTGTGTCACCTGCATTACCGTATTAACAATACAGGCATTGTCTTTACCATTTTCATTTGCCGCCACTAAAAAAAGACCATAATTAATTTGAAATAATGCATCCTGATTTAAACTCATACATTCTCCCTCTTTACCTTATATTTTATATTCTGCTGCATCTTCCGCCGGTTCAATCTTTAAACCGGCATAAAATGCAGGATGCCACTGTAATATTTTCTCTCCCATGTATCCTCCTTATACTTTTCTCAGGAGTTTCCATGTTTTTCGAAAACTCCTGCTTAATTATGTGAACTTCAAAGCAAGAATTCTCCGAAAGAAACAATGCGCACATCAACACTGATACTTCTGCACGCTAAGAATAAAACCAAGAACACAAATTCTGACAATTTGCACCGGACTAAAGAAAATCTGCTTTTGTTTAGAATATCATAAAGTCTGAAAAAAATCAAATAGAACTTGACACAACAAAAAAAAGGAATTATTCTTGAAGCATAGTATAAATCAGATAAGTCATCCGCATAAAAAGCCGACTTATCTTATTGGTAGAAAAGAGGGATTTTATGTCTGAAATAAAAGAACAATGTATTACCGCTACGCGTGAGTTAATTGAAGCCGCAGGCTTAAAGAAAGGACAGATTGTTGTGGTAGGCTGTTCCACCAGCGAGGTTTGCGGTTCAAAAATCGGCACCGACTCCCGCCCGGAGGTGGCTGTCGATATGGTAGACGGTATTCTCTCCGTTTTATCAGAGCATGGCATTTACCTTGCCGCACAATGCTGTGAGCATTTAAACCGTGCCATTATCATTGAACGCGCCGCTGTGCCGTTTGCTGAACCGGTAAATGTAGTTCCCCAGCCAAAAGCAGGCGGTTCTTTTGCAACTGCACTTTACGCAAAGCTCTCCAATCCGGTAGCATTGGAAGAAATTAAAGCTGATGCCGGACTTGACATCGGCGGCACCTTAATCGGTATGCATTTAAAAAAGGTAGCTGTACCGCTCCGCCTTTCCATTAAACAAATCGGCGAAGCAGATCTCCTTGCTGCCCGTACCCGTCCGAAATTCATCGGCGGCTGCAGAGCACAATATGATGAAAAATTGAATTAAAAACAGAAGGGCTCCGTTTCCTATAGCAAAGACGGAGTCCTTCTGTTTTTATAAGATTCCTGACAGCTCCGGTATAACTGTCTCTTTTCAATTTCTGTACTCCTCTCGGCTTCATCAAAGTATAAGCACTACTTCATGGCAATTAACAGTTCATCCAGCTCCTTACAACCGTTCCAGTCCTCGTCCTTTGTTCCAAATTTGACTGTATGTAATACCGCATCCTCACTCATACAAACATTATGCGGAACGCCCACCGGAACCGAAAAACTGCTATTCTCACAAAGCGTTTCAATGCATACCCTGCCCTCTATCAAAAGTGCAATAAGTACAACTCCCTTTTCTACAATATAAAATTCTCTCTTCTGATAATGCACATGCGATTTTTGCCACCCATTCCTTCCTATACTTTTCGTTAAAATGTAAGAGCTGCCACTATCGCTCACCAGTCGGAACCGCAATTCCCCATTCTCCATTTCATGATGCATGTAATGTATTCCGTATTTTTCTGCTTCCTTATCCGATAACTGTTTCATAGATACTCCTCTCTGATGCTAAAATAATCGCCGCACCCGTCCGTTTTGACTGGTGCTTCGCACCTGTCCTCACCTCGCGGCTTACACCGCTCGGTCGCGGACACGTTCGCATAATCGCCATCGTTAGCAAGTAAACTTGCTAACGACGGCTCTATGCTCACTAAGTCAAAACGCAAAATAAGCACTCTTTTCTGAGTGCTTATTCGGGGTTGGGCTGTATCAAAATACAGAGCAGCTCGTAGCGGAATCGAACCGCTGTTTTCGCCGTGAGAGGGC
>CAZAUP010000114.1:0-3185 GCA_964488415.1 uncultured Lachnospiraceae bacterium | reverse complement strand
CAATCAGCTCCTCCGGCAATTCAAAATAATAATCACTTTTCTTTAATGCTTCCATCTTTTTTATCCTTCCTCAGCCGGATTCTTTGCAATACCACGCCATACGCTTATATTTCGGGCTGTTTATCGCACGGAAATTCCGGTATAATAATGTTCTAAAATCTCTTTATAGGTAAACCCCTGCTCCGCCATGCCTTTGGCTCCGGACTGACTCATACCCACGCCATGTCCCGCTCCCATGCCTGCAAGCAGGTATTCGTCCTCCTCCGGTGCCTTTGCAGGAAAATTGGTCAGATTGTCAGCACTTAGCACCACATACTGCTCCGTAAGTCCCTCTGCCTTTTGCACCACTTTATTCCCACTTATCACATAGCTTTCGTGAATCGTAGTTTCAACCGACGTATTCCTTCCCAGTACCGTTACCGCATCCGGTACGGTATCGTGAGTCACCACCTTAAACTTGGTACTCGAAAGCTGCAATATATTTCGCAGTGCCGAGGTATTCAGGCTGACCGTAGAAAGCCCTCCCTTTACCCTTAAGCTGTACACCCTTCCGGAGGCTGTGATAATCTCTCCGGCCACCTTCTGTACCATTCCTACATTTTCTCCGCCGGATAACAAAAGCTTTGTAAACTCTTCTTTATTTAGCGTAACGCTCCAGGGCTTTTTCGACGGATTTGTTTCATAAATGTCCGGCACTCCTTGTAAATAAGGAATTGCAAAGCCCCATACATCCTCAGAATTTTCAGTGTGTCCGCCGCTGGCCGCAAAATAATAGCCTGCCACGGTACGGTTTTCATAACAAAGTGTTTCTCCCTTTGTGGCATCTACTGCCACATTACTTCGCACATGCTCAAACATAATCCCGCCGTACACCTGACTCTGCTCCGTATCCTCAATGCGATAGCCGCGCTTCGTATCAGTCTGTGCATGGTATCCCGCCTTCACAAGGGCAAAGCTTCTGGCACATACTGCCTGTCCCTTTAGCGCCTCTAAATGCCAGCTTGCAGGCATCTCACACGGCACTACACCGTATAAATACTCCTCAAGCGGCACTACATTCACTGCCGTCACCGTCCGTTTTCCGCCGTATCTTCCGATTTCAATACGCCCGCGATAGCTTCTGCTGCCAAGATTCATCGCAAAAATACCAGCCTCATTTTCCTCCAGTGCCATAAACTGCGGATATTCTCCCTCTTCACCGTCTGCAAACAGCACCTGCCCTCCTGCCGCAATACGAATCAGATAGGAGCTGCTTTTTGCCTCCTCCCCAAGTACCACATCACACGCTGCTGCCGCTTTCCTGCAAGCCTTCCCAGCTTCCTCCTTTGTCGCTCCGTTTTCCTCTACCGGCAGATAAATTCCGGCTTTTTCCGCGGAAAACAGGACGGCATATGCCACCGCCCCCTCTTCCCGCAGACTTTTCGCAAGCTCCCCGGCACGTTCTATGTTGCCGTCAAAATCCAAAACCTCAAAAAACGCCCCCGTCTCAGGTGTCACCGAAACCCCGTCTTCATTTGCAAGGGTCAACAGCACTTCGTATTCCCAGGCATTGCAAAAGCCGATACCAACTCTTGTATTATACAAAATGATACAGTCTTTCAACGCATAATTTTTTTTCAGTCCCACGCGGATATCATTTCTGGTATCCACAGATAATTCCTCTGCCGCCGCAATCTTTCCAATGCCAAGACTGGCAAACAATATAAAGAAAAAAAGGACAATCCGTCTTTTCTGCATTCGAATCCTCTGCTTTCCTTTCTGTGCTTCCAAAGTTCTTATCTTAGTGTACCATATTCCCTTCCCTGCTTCAATCCCGGTTTTTGTTTTTCTTCTACATTTCGTTTTCCGGTTCGTCCGCATCCTGTTCTTTTCTCACCGGAATCTGCAGCTTTGATCCTGCCTGTAAATAAATTCCGTTTAAATTATTATACTTCAGCAAATCCTCCAGCTCAATCCCGAACCGGTTCAAAACATCCAGCATGGTCTCTTCTTCTTTCACCATATAGGACATAAGATAAAAAGGATTGCAGTCCGGACATTTCGGAATACAAATCTGCTCACCTACCTGCAGATTATAAATATCAATATACGGATTTGCCCGAAGCAGCCGTGCAAGCGGAACGCGGAACCGTCCGCTTATAGAATATAACGTATCTCCCTGCTTTATCGTATAAATAATTCCGTTACAAGTATCAAACATTGCCATATCCATTCTCCTGTATGTCTGTTTCACCTATAACATATTCCTCCTGAACGCGCCCTGTGCGGCAAATTATACTTTTTTTAGAAATAGAAATGCGAAATTTTCTTGCAACCTGACGAATGGTGTCGTATAATAAATAGGTATGTTCTATTTTTGCAGGGGAATTACGTAACGGATTTCCGTTTCAATGATATAAGACATAAGAGTAACAGAAAGGATTTTTAACATGGCTGAGAAAAAGAACTTTTATTCTCTTGGTATCGACATCGGTTCCACCACCGTAAAGATTGCAATTTTAGACCCGTCCGGTCTGGTTGTTTTCTCCGATTACACAAGACACTTTGCAGACATTCAGGGTACACTGGCAGGTCTTCTCGAAAAAGCGAAGGAGGAGCTCGGAGAGCTTACTCTTCACCCTGTCATCACCGGCTCCGGCGGTCTCACCATTGCAAAGCATTTAGACGTTCCTTTTGTGCAGGAGGTTGTGGCAGTTGCCACTTCTCTCGGTGACTATGCTCCACAGACAGACGTTGCCATTGAGCTCGGCGGCGAGGACGCAAAAATTATTTACTTTACCGGCGGTGTCGAACAGCGTATGAACGGTATCTGTGCCGGCGGTACCGGTTCCTTTATTGACCAGATGGCTTCTCTCTTAAAGACTGATGCCTCCGGTCTTAACGAATATGCAAAGGATTATCAGGCACTCTACCCGATTGCCGCACGTTGCGGTGTGTTCGCAAAATCTGATATCCAGCCTCTGATTAACGAGGGTGCTACCAAGCAGGATCTTGCTGCCTCCATTTTTCAGGCAGTCGTCAATCAGACCATCAGTGGTCTTGCCTGCGGTAAGCCGATTCGTGGTAATGTAGCATTCCTTGGCGGTCCGCTCCACTTCCTTACAGAGTTAAAGGCTGCCTTCATCCGTACACTAAATCTGACTCCGGCTCAAGTCATTGCTCCGGAGCATTCCCATCTGTTTGCA
>CAZAUP010000113.1:0-3241 GCA_964488415.1 uncultured Lachnospiraceae bacterium | reverse complement strand
ACCGCTGGGCCACAGCTGACATTGGTAACCGTCACACGGACACCAAAGCTGTCTAACGTACTCTGAAGCTTCTGCGCCGTTTCCTGCAAAGCCCGCTCGGACACTCCCTTTGTCCCCTTCGGCATTGTCAGCAGCTCCACCGGAGGAAACTCGTATTTCTTTACCGGCTCGCTTTCTTCAATCACAAGCGGCTCTGCCTGTCCTTCCGCAGCCTCTGACACTTTTTTCGTTGTTTTGTGCTGTGCATCCTGCCGTTCCGTTTTATCCACCGTTGTAGAACGCTCCCCGTCGCTGTCAAAACGGGCTGTCTGATGCGTTTCTTTGTCTCCGGTCGTTTTTACCTTTTCTTCCGAAGAAGTTCCCCAGAGTGCCTGTCCTCCGGAGGTCGCCCGGTCGCCCGGTCCCAACGCCTCCAGCTGCTCTGCCACTGTCGGCCCCCGTCTTACGGTATCCGGATGTTTTTCGGACACCGTTCCGCCGGTCATGCCGGATATCACCGGATATCTCTCTGACTTTGCCGTGTGCTCCCTGTTCTTTTTTTCTTGTTCTACATATGTAGTCTCTTTATATTCCCCCGTTTCCGGAGAAATTTCTGTCATACGGAGTCCGGCACTTAGCTCCCTGCGTTCTTCGCTGTACAGTGCATTCACCTCAGAAACTGTCTGCTCCGGCAAGGTGTACTGATTGTTCATATCAAGAGTAAACTCCCCTGTCGGAGTCTTTCCGCCGAAGAAATTCCGCTTTTCTTTCTCCTTTTTTTGTGTCTTTTGCTGCTGTGCATACTCCTTTGCTCCGGCTTCCGCCTGCTGAAAGCCGGTGAAGCCGACACCTCCTCCGGATTCCAGCTTTGCCTTTTCTTCCTCTGAGAGCAGATATGTCTTTGCCCTGCGTTCACTTAACACCTGTCGCTTTTCCTCCACCAGACGTTCTCTCTCTGCCTTCCGCTCCTCATAGGACTCTCTGCGTTCCATGGCATGTACCTTGTGCAATGCGTATCGCTCATTACTCTTTTTTCCAATCCATGCAAAAATCGCTTTTCTGGAAAAAAGCATAAAGCAGACAAGAAACAAAGCGATTACCACCACATAAGAACCAACCTTACCGAACAGCGGATCAAAGCAAAAGCATATAAAACCGCCAAAAATTCCGCCACCCTTCTTAAAATCTCTTGACAGGGTATAATAGTTTCCGAGAGAAAGCTTTGCCCCCTCTGTAATATTGCTCTCTGCAAGCTGTTCCGGACGATACACAGTCAAAAGCTGAACAAACGCCGTCAGCATAAAAAGCATTCCAAAGGCATATATCAGCTTTGCCGTCAACGTCCGACTGCCCCGGTTGGCAAGAAAAAATGCCATGCCAAAAAACAAAATCACCGGGAACAAATACGCCACAAGACCAAACAGACCAAACATTACACCGTTAACCGCGCTTCCTGCAGCTCCGCCTAAATTAAAATTACTTAAAAGAAGCAACACCGACACTACCAGCGTAATCATCAGCATTACTTCGTTTTGAAGCTCATAAGAAGCCGTATCCTTTTGGGACTTTACATTACGGTTCGAAGCACTGCTCTTTCTTCCCGTCCCGGAAGCACTTCTGCCGGAGCTTCCGCTTCCCTGACGTTTCGTTGTCCCCGTCGTGCGGGTGCGGGAAGCACCGGTTCCGGTACTCCTCTTCGTTCCTGATTTCTTACCTGCGGCTGCCATTTCCTTCCTCCTAAAAACTATGCCAAAAAGCTGAACAATACTGCAAATGCACCCATTGCAAAGCAGTAATATGCAAAATACTTAAACTTCTTTCCCCTGACCACAACGAGCATGGTCTTAATACAAACATACCCCACCAGGGCAGACACTACGGTTGCAGACAAATAGTTCATCCAGTCCGATGCGGAAAGTGCCTCCGGAGCAAAATCCAAAAGCTCCAGCACAAGCGCACCAAGAATGGCAGGAATCGACATAATAAACGAATACTTTACCGCAAACTCTCTCGAAAAGCCACAGGCAAGACAAGCCGTAATCGTAGTGCCGGACCGCGAAATTCCGGGAAAGGTTGCTACTCCCTGTGCCACGCCGACAACAGCCGCTTTTCCATAGGATGCCGTATCCTCGGTAAGCTTTCCGTCCGCCAGACGATCAGAAATCAACAGCTGTACACCGTTGATTAAAAGCAAAGCTCCCGGTACAATCAGGGTTGCCGAAGCCGCATTAATTGCGTCACTAAACAAAAGTCCCATAATTCCCGTAGGTATGGTAGAGATAACCACCAGCATCACAAAACGGCGGTACGGTGTTGTAATTACCGCCTGCCACTTTTCTCTCTTAACCATACACAAATATAAGCTTTTAAAGAACTGCCCGATAATGGAGAAGCCCTCTTTTATCAATTCAAAAATATCCTTGCTAAAGGCCACGAACACTGCCGCCAGGGTACCCAGATGCAATAATACGTCAAACAGCAGTCCTGTATCCGTGTCAAAACCAAGTACATGCTTAAAGATTGCCAGATGTCCCGAACTGCTAATCGGCAGGAACTCCGCCAGTCCCTGAATCAGCCCTAAAATAAGCGCTTTTATAAGCTCCATTATTCTTCCCCTTTTCCATTTCTTTCATTCTATGCTGCCGAAACGAACAATATTTCCCCTGACCAACTGCAGGGCTTCCTCCGCACAACACGATTCCCGTTACCATTATATAAGAAAAAAACGAAAAACTCAACCCCACACAAAAAGTTTCTATTTTTCAAAACCGCTTTTTCCGGCTCTGTCGGAGGCTTCCGTAAAAATACAAATGCCGGAGCTGTCACCTTAGTCCGACAGCTCCGGCAAATCCGTATTTCACTTATGGGGTTATATTTTGTTTTCCTCTCCCGATTTTCTCCCATTCCTCCATCATTTCTTTAATTTTCCGCATGGCAGCCTCAATTCCGCCCACCTCATCAATGAAGCCTTCCCTCACTGCGTCTCCGCCTACAAGAATCGTTCCCAAATCCTTTGTAAGCTCCCCTTCCTTTAACATCATTTCCTCAATACGTTCCTTCTTTACCCTGCTGTGAGAAGCAACAAATCCGGTGATACGGTCCTGAATACGGCGGAAATACTCATAGGTCTGCGGTGCTCCGATTACCATACCGCTCATACGGACCGGATGTACAATCATCGTTCCGGTCGGCACAATAAAGGAATAATCCGTAGAAACTGCAAGCGGAACACCGATGGAATGTCCTCCGCCAAGCACCAGCG
>CAZAUP010000112.1:0-3540 GCA_964488415.1 uncultured Lachnospiraceae bacterium | reverse complement strand
GAACAATGCCTGTGCAAGCAGCACCTTCACCTTTTCACTGCCCTTAAGCTCGCTCATCATCCTGTAATGAAGGTCGTTTTCAATTCCAAGACCATTTAAGAGTGTCGCGGCATCGGACTCTGCCTCCCAACCGTTTAGGGTAGCAAATTCTGACTCCAGCTCACTGGCCTTTAAGCCATCCTCCTCCGTAAAATCTTCTTTCGCGTAAATGGCATCCTTTTCCTTCATAATGTCATATAAACGCTTATTTCCCATAATAACCGTATCCAGTACCGGATATGCATCGTATTTAAAGTGATCCTGCTGCAGGAAAGAAAGACGCTGACCCGGAGTAATTATAATCTCGCCCTTAGACGGCTCCAGCTGTCCGGTCAGAATCTTTAAAAAAGTGGACTTTCCTGCACCATTTGCACCGATTAAACCATAACAGTTTCCCTCCGTAAACTTAATGTTTACGTCCTCGAACAACGCTCTTTTTCCTAATCTTAATGTAACATTACTAGCCTGAATCATGTTTCTAATTCCTTTCCGCTATCTCTATTTGCATAATTCACTATTTTATATTGTACCGTATCTGTCAAAAAAAGCAAGCAGTTTTTCGCAAAACTACGAAAAACTGCTTCTTATCCTTAATTTTTCACGCTAAAACTCCATCGTAACCGTCGTACCGCCTCCCAGCTCTTCCAGCCACTCATACACTGCCCTCGCCATAGCCTCGGCATAGTCCTGTCCATTTTTATCGTATGCCGTATTATCCGCATCGCTTGTTATAAATCCAAGCTCTACAATCATACTGGTCATATTGGCTTCCCTGTTAATCGCATAATTATCCCTGTCGCTCCCCATTGTACCATACTTAATCCCACGGTTTTTCATGCCTCCCACCTCTGACAGTGCGTTCAGCATTCGCTCCGCCAATTTATTTGCCTCCTCCGGCTTACTATTATGAAGCCAGATTTCCACACCACTTACCTCATTCAGCTGAAGCGTTCCTTCGACAGCATAAGAATTTCGGTGAAATGATATTAATGCGTCTGCTCCCGCTGCATTCGCTATATCGGTACGCTCAGAGAGTCCAAGATACACATCATCGTCTCTGGTCATCACAACCTTTACACCGTAGGCTTCCAATGCCTCCTTAAACAAGGTCGAAATCCATAGATTATCGTCCTTCTCGATTCGTTCCTCCCTGCCATCCACCTTTAGGACAGCACCGCCGTCCCAGTCACCGTGTCCGGCATCCACACAAACAATATATTTTTTCTCTTCTATCGTCTGCGTTGGTACCGCCGTCACAGAAGGTATCTGCACATCGGTTATTACCGCATCCGCTTTTTTCTCTTCCTCCGTAACATTTTTCTCCCCTTCCGCTCTTGCCAGTTCCAGCTCCTCCTGTAAGCTTACAGACATAGCCTCTGCCGTTTCCAGACGTTTTGCCATTCCGTAAAGATTAAGCGAAAGTACAATTACTGCAGCAAGCAGCAAAACACCGACTGCCGATATCATCGCCAGCCAGTGCTTTGTCTCCTTTTGCGTACTATTCCAAACCCGCTGTACGGATAAAATTTTGCGACAAAGCATCCGCTTTATCCAGTTTACAGCCCTGACATGCCACACCTTCCGATTCTGCTCTGTTTTTCTGAAATTATTATTTTTGTTTAACTTCATCATACGTCCTTCTGCACCTTTTCCCGGAGATACCTTTCACAAAGAAATATCCCTTACAGTTTACCTCTTCCGGCATCCTTTTGCAACCGTTTTCAACGCATTTCCGACATATTTTACTTTACATTTTCTTCCTTCGGCAGTGCCAGCTTTTTTTCAACCAAAACCTTCTTATCATAACATGCGAAGCACTCCTCTACCGTCTCCTTTTTCAGCTTCGGTGTCATAAGACTGACAACCGGAACAATAATAAGCCCCGCAACCATTGCTATCGCACCCGCATTAATCGTAGAATCGATAAAGCGGAAAAACATATTTGCCAGAGTGATACCCACACCTGCTGCAAAGCTTGCCCATACGGAAGCCTTCGTAACCCCCTTCCAATATAAGCCGTACAGGAACGGGGCTAAAAATGCACCTGCCAGTGCTCCCCACGAAATCCCCATAAGCTGTGCGATAAAGGTAGGCGGATCCAGCGCGATAACTACGGAAATTGCAATAAAAAATACCAATAAAATACGCATACACAAAAGCTGCTTTTTCTCACTCATCTTCTTTACCAAATTTCCCTTGATCACATCCAGCGTCAGCGTAGAACTGGAGGTAAGTACCAGCGAGGAAAGCGTGGACATGGACGCAGAAAGCACCAGTACTATTACAACACCGATTAAAATGTCCGGAAGTTTGGAAAGCATGCTCGGCACAATGGCATCATAAATTACAGTGCCGTTCTCATTATAAATCTCCGGCGAATCAAACAAACGGCCAAAACCACCGAGAAAATAGCACCCACAGGAAATCACAATTGCAAACAACGTGGAAATAATCGTACCGGTACGAACCGACTTTTCATCCTTAATCGCATAAAACTTATGTACCATCTGCGGCAAGCCCCATGTTCCGAGGGAGGTCAATACTACCACCCCGAAAAGATTCCACGGGTCCGGACCCAAAAAAGAGGTAAATGCTCCCTTCTGTCCTGCCGTAACTGCTACATCACTTTCAAACTCGGCCAGCTTTCTCACTGCCTCATAAAAGCCGCCCTGACCGCTTAATACCGCTACAATAACCGCCACGATACCAAATAGCATAATAATACCCTGAATAAAATCATTGATTGCAGTGGCCATGTAACCGCCAAGAATAACGTATACACCAGTTAATACTGCCATTGCTATGACACATGCTGCATACGGAATATCAAATGCCATTCCGAACAAACGGGATAATCCATTATATACCGATGCCGTATACGGAATCAAAAAAACAAAAGAAATAACAGATGCAGCAATCCGGAGCGCATTGCTGTCAAATCTCTTTCCGAAAAAGTCCGGCATGGTGCTGGAGGAAAAATGCTTACTCATGATACGGGTACGCCGTCCCAAAATAACCCACGCCAGCAAAGAACCGATAAGCGCATTTCCGATACCAATCCAGGTAGCAGACATACCGTATTTCCATCCGAATTGTCCCGCATAGCCCACAAATACAACTGCAGAAAAGTAAGAGGTACCGTAAGCAAATGCCGTAAGCCACGGTCCTACACCTCTGCCGCCCAATACAAATCCGTTCACATCCGTTGCATGACGTCTGGAATAAATCCCGACACCAATCATTGTGCCAAAAAAGATAATCAACATAATAACCTTTGCTAACATACTGTTTCTCCTTCTTTTTAATCATTTTTCACAGTTCTCGCCCTTTGCTTTAAAGCGTTGCGCTTTAAAGCAGTGAAGTTCTTGTCTAATATTATATCTGTCCGCCGGGAAAAAGTCAACCCTCCGGACAGATATTCCAAAAAAACTTTACTGTTTTTTAATTAAACCTGAAATATTCACCATTGTACGGTGAAAGTAGCTTAAAACCACATAGTTA
>CAZAUP010000111.1:0-3575 GCA_964488415.1 uncultured Lachnospiraceae bacterium | reverse complement strand
CCGTAAAGCTGATAGACGAGGGGAATACGATTCCGTTTATTGCCCGTTACCGTAAGGAAGTAACCGGCTCGTTAAATGATGAGGTACTCCGAAACCTGCATGAACGTCTGATATATCTTAGAAATTTAGAGGAAAAGAAGGAACAGGTGCTGGGAAGCATCGAGGAGCAGGGAAAGCTGACCGACGGACTGAAGGCGCAGATATTAGCTGCAGCGACCTTAGTAGAGGTGGAGGATTTATACCGCCCGTACCGTCCAAAACGCAGGACGCGTGCGACGATAGCAAAGGAAAAGGGTCTTGCACCTCTGGCAGAGCTTATTTTTACGCAGGAGTTAGACAGACCGGCGGAGGAAGCAGGCGCAGAGTATGTAAAGGAAGCAGAGGATGCCGCACTTTGTGTAAAGACGGCAAAGGAGGCAGTAGAAGGCGCACTTGACATTATTGCAGAGCAGATTTCCGATGATGCGGAGTACCGTCATTATATCCGTGAGCTTACGATGGAGGAGGGAAAGCTTGTATCTGCGGCAAAGGAAGCAAAGACCGAATCTGTATATGAAATGTATTATGATTTTGAAGAGCCGCTTGCCAAGCTTCCGGGGCATCGCATTTTGGCATTAAACCGCGGGGAGGCGGAAAAGCTTCTGACCGTAAAGGTCAGTGCGCCGGAGGAGCGCATTCTGCTGTTCTTGCGGAAAAAGGTTATGGGAAAGAAGAATGAGTTTACAGATGAGCTGCTGGCGTTTGCGGCAGAGGACGCGTATCACCGCCTGATTGCTCCGGCAATTGAGCGGGAAATCCGGAATGACCTGACGGAAAAGGCAGAGGACGGTGCAATTAAGGTGTTTGGTAAGAATCTGGTACAGCTTCTGATGCAGCCGCCGATTGCGGGACAGACCGTGCTTGGCTGGGACCCGGCATTCCGTACCGGCTGTAAGCTGGCGGTTGTGGATCCGACCGGAAAAGTACTGGATACCGTAGTTATCTATCCGACTGCACCACAGAATAAGGTCGAAGAGTCTAAGCGGATTTTGAAAAAGCTAATTGAAAAGTACAATGTTACGTTAATTTCTGTTGGGAATGGTACGGCATCCAGAGAATCGGAGCTTGTGATTGTAGAGCTTTTGAAGGAGCTCAATAAGCCGGTCCGGTACGTGATTGTAAATGAAGCCGGGGCATCCGTTTATTCTGCAAGCAAGCTGGCAACCGAGGAGTTCCCGAATTTTGACGTGGGGCAGCGTAGTGCGGCATCGATTGCCCGCCGTTTGCAGGATCCGCTGGCAGAGCTGGTTAAGATTGACCCGAAGTCCATTGGTGTCGGTCAGTACCAGCACGACATGAATCAGAAGAAGCTGTCGGAAACCCTGTCCGGCGTAGTGGAAGACTGTGTAAACAAGGTAGGCGTGGATTTAAATACCGCCTCGGCACCGCTTCTTGAGTATGTGTCCGGTATTTCAAAGCCGATTGCAAAAAATATTGTAGCGTACCGTGAGGAAAACGGAAGGTTCAAGACCCGTAAGGAGCTTTTAAAGGTGGCAAAGCTCGGTCCGAAGGCATACGAACAGTGCGCGGGCTTTCTGCGTATTAATGACGGTGTGAATCCGCTTGATGCTACCAGCGTGCATCCGGAGTCCTATGAGGCTGCGGAAAAGCTGCTGGAAAAGCTCGGCTACACCGCAGCGGATATTAAGAAGGTGCAGGCAGAGCAGAAGGAGCTTCAGACGCGTGCCGAGAAGACAGCGAAAAAGAATGGAACCCCGAAGAGAGAGCGAGAGAAAGAGAATCGTTTACGCGTAAAGGGCGGAAATACCGCTATGGCGCAGGCATTGATGGCAGCCATGGGCGGCATGAATATTACTGCTCCGGAGGAGGATGCTTCCGCCGGTATAAAGAATGGAAACGATAAAAATGCCGGAAGCAGTAAGGCGGCTGCGAATAGTGGCGGTCTGTCCGGCCTTTCCCGCCAGATTAAGAATAAAGCCGCGCTTGCTGAGGAGCTCGGTATCGGTGAGATTACGCTGACGGATATCATCAAAGAGCTTGAAAAACCGGGACGTGATCCGCGTGAGGAAATGCCGAAGCCGATTCTCCGCACCGATGTGCTGGAAATGAAGGATTTGACCGAGGGTATGATTTTAAAGGGAACAGTGCGTAATGTCATTGACTTTGGTGCATTTGTGGATATCGGCGTGCATCAGGACGGTCTGGTCCATGTTTCCCAGATGTCGAAGGAGCGTTTTATCAAGCATCCGTTAGATGCAGTGAGCGTCGGAGATATCGTGGATGTCAGGGTGATGAGTGTGGATTTGCAGAAGAAGCGGATTCAGCTGACGATGATTCTGTAGCGTATGGGAAAGGAGGCACTTTTCATGGGAGAAGTTAAGTTTTCGGTGCAAATAAAGGTAAAGGATATGTTTGTATTTTTGATGCACCATTCCTATCATGGTATTTCCCTGGTCATTGATGCGGCAATTACGGCAGGTGCGATAGCATTGCTTGTAACGGGGGAAGGTCAAAACAGTCCGGCATCAACGGTGGTGCTTGTGGTACTGGCATTACTGTTTCCGGTCATGAATCCCCTGCTGCTTTATCGCCGTGCAAAGAAACAGGTAACAAAAAATGAGGTATTCCGAAAGCCGTTGTGCTATGTGCTGACGGATGAAGGAATTACCATGAGCCAGGGGGAGGTAACACAATCCTTTGCGTGGGCGGATGTGTACCGAATCAGGGAATATAAGTCATTGTTTGCAGTGTATACCGGAAGGGTCTATGCCTGTATTTGGCCAAAAAGAGAGCTTGCAGCCTGTGAAAAAGAGGTGAGAGAGCTGTTTCAGAAGCAGCTTTCGGCGAAGGTGGCAGGAAAAAGCGTGAAATAGCGGGCTGGTGCGGAAAGGCAGAGCAGCAGCGGATGAGTGCAGACAAAAAGCAGGTTTGAGATGAAGGAGCGGTTATGGAGTTTGAAAGCTTTTCGGCGGAAGAAACCTATGCCCTTGGGAAAAAAATGGGCGAAGAAGCAAAACCGGGAATGGTTTATCGATTATCCGGTGATCTTGGTGTAGGGAAAACTGTATTTACCAAGGGCTTTGCGGCAGGCCTTGGCGTAACGGATACGGTGAACAGTCCGACCTTTACCATTGTGCAGGAGTATCAGGGGCGGCTTCCGTTTTATCATTTTGACGTGTATCGTATTGAGGAACCGGAGGAGATGGAGGAAATCGGCTACGAGGACTACTTCTACGGTGACGGGGTGTGTATGATTGAGTGGGCGGAGCAAATTGAAGAGCTGCTTCCGGCGGATGCAGTGAAGGTTTGTATTTTTAAGGATTTGCAAAAGGGGACGGAGTATCGTTTGCTTACCGTTTCAGAATAAAGACAGGAGATCCGCGAGGTGAAAACATGAAAATTTTAGCGATTGACAGCTCAGGGCTTGTTGCGTCTGCGGCACTTGCCACGGAGGATGCGGTATTAGCCGAGTATACAACCAACTATAAAAAGACACATTCCCAGACATTGCTTCCGATGGTTGATGAAATCGTGAAGATGACGGAGACGGAGCTTGCCACACTGGATGCGATTGC
>CAZAUP010000110.1:0-3672 GCA_964488415.1 uncultured Lachnospiraceae bacterium | reverse complement strand
GCGGATAACATCCGCATCCGGATAATCGGAATAAATCAACGGATTATTTCCTGTTGCCTGTGTCATAATCCCCCTCCTTTCGAAGCCTTCTCCGTTTTTACTTTACTTCTGCCTTCAGCTTTACCTTCTCAATCCGACTTTCATTTCACATCTTTTTTATTCTTTAGTTTCAGTTTATCACCTTGTTTTTTTATCCGCAATGTTGTATAATTGCAATAAATTGATTTATAATTTTGTAGGAGGAAGGCTAAATGTACATTCATTATATCGCACTTGGCTGTGAACAAAAGCCTGGCTTTGTAGAAGAACGCAAGCACGGTCTGATTGACCTTCTCTTTCTGCGTTTCCATTCCAAAACCACTTTAATTCTTAGCGATAAAACCTATACACTCACAAAGCCGTGTGTCTTTCTGATTGACTCCGGCACACCCTACAAATATTTTTCAAATTCTGAAGCTTATCAGGATGATTACCTGCATTTTTCACCGGAAAACCGCCAGCAGTTTCTGAGTGAATTGATGTTTCCTTTAAATACTCCTGTCTATATTTCAAACAATAGTGCAATTACAGATTATCTGCGGATGATTCAGGACGAGCAGATGTCCAAAAACCGGCTTGCCGCCCGGTCTATTGACCTGCTGATTCGCTGTCTGTTTACAAAAATATCCGAGGAATGGCTACAAAGCCAGCAAAAAAACACTTCTGTTCCGCATTATCATGAACTGCTTCACGTACAGGATGCCATTCTTGCTGCTCCGGAACACTCCTGGAGCGTTGAAGAGCTGGCAGATATGGCACATCTTTCGCCCTCTTACTTTCAGGTCGTTTACAAAAAAGCCTTTGGTATCACCTGCATGACTGAAGTAATCCATGCCAAAATCGAGCAGGCAAAGCTTTTGCTGACCTCCACCGAGCTTCCGGTCAGTACCATCGCCGCCGAAACCGGCTACAATGAGGTATATCATTTTATCCGGCAATTCAAAAAAAGCACCGGAATGACGCCCGGTGCCTTTCGAAAAAAAACCATATTATAATTTACCATGCCCTGTAATTTCCGGACAATGCAAGCAACGCAAAGAAATACAAACAGTTGTCATAGTAGCGTCTGTCGCCGGTACGAAGCGGCGTATTCCAAAGCTTCCTCACAAACTCCTTTGCATACGACCCCTCTGCTGCCAGAGATGCCTGCGCATTCGTTGCAAGAAGCCCTACCGGATGCAGCGCCGGCTGGTCAAGTACCGTACCATCAATAAGGTAGGTCTGCTCCGGGCAATCCTTTACGGTTTCTGCAAAGAAGTGCTGCACCTTATCTGCTACTGCACGCAGCTCCTCGCTCTTCCCGAACCACTCATAATCCAGTGCTATATTGGCTACCGTGCGGTACGCATCACTATAAAACCAGTCATGCCGGGTTCCGAACTGTTTTACCCCCTTCTCATCCAAAAGCTTTGGTGTTCCGTCATACTCCGCATATTCGGCAGAAAGACCGGTGACCGGATGGCATGCCTTTAACAAATACTCTCTGGATGCCTTCGCAGCCTCCTTCCAGAATGCCCTGTCCTCTTCATTTGCATACGCTGCAAACAGCTCATAAAAATGAGGGCAATGGTAAGACGGATCAGAAAACCCGATGCCTACCACAAACTCAATCAGCTTATTCTCGCGATTCCACATCGGACCGCCCTGCAATCCAGGCTCTCCCTTATGTACGCAGTCGTGAAGCAGCTTCCTTGCCTGTTCAGAATAATTAAAAATACCCTCTCCGTCACCCCAGCGTCTGGAGGCAAAGAACAGCGACATTGCAAAAAACTCTTCTCCATCCGGTGCCGGACCGTCAGAATTCTTAGAACCGTCCGTATGACAGGACCATGCAAAGTAGCCCTCATTCCAGCCAGACCCCAGATACATATTGGTTCTTGCCCACTTCCAGATACGGTCAAACTCTTCCTTTTTATTCATCTGAACGCACATCATCATGGCATAAGACATACCCTCGGTTCTCACATCATGATTACCAGTGTCCTCCATATAGCCCATATCCTCACCGCAGGGATGATAAATGCGCTCCTCCTCACTGCCGTAAAACAGGGTCTGAAAGGTAGCCTCTAACTTTTTGTCAATCTCTTCCTGCAATATTCCAAGCTCTGCAAACAAATTGCGGTACTTTCCTGTACTTACAGCTCCTGCCATTGCATTCCTCCTCCTCTCGTTTCCGAGTCATTTCATCTTTCTCTTTCCATATAATAGCACATTTTCACATCTGTTTCCAGCAAAATACATATAATAGTTCTCATTTTTTATAAGCATATTTGCATTGGAATTCATCCTTTCACACATTTCCCCGCTATAAGGATTTAAATTCCACGCCGGCCTCCGTCAAAAGCAGATAACCGTGACCGGTATTTTCCTTCGGAATCGACACCGAGCCCGGATTCAGATACCGGTAGGTATACTCACCCTTTGGTCCCGTTGCCCTGCAAAGCTCATCCGCTGCCACATGGGTATGACCGTGCAGTAACACATCTCCTTCCTTCAGGCACGGTGGATTCTCCTTATGGAACCTATGTCCGTGGGTCGCAAAATACATCGTATCGCCCACATAAAAAATCGCATACTCCGCCAGTACAGGAAAATTTAATACCATCTGGTCTACTTCTGCTTCACAATTTCCCCGCACACACAAAAGCTCATCTGCCACCTCGTTTAACATGGCAATCACTTTTTTCGGTGCATAGTCCTTTGGCAAATCGTTCCGCGGTCCATGATACAGCAAATCTCCCAGTAAGACCAGTTTTTCTGCCCCTGACGCACGATACGCCGCAAGCATTTTTTCACAATAATATGCCGAACCGTGAATGTCCGATGCCACCATCCATTTCATTTTTCTTCCTCCGACTTCTTTTCATTTTACAAACCGGCCTGCCGCCTTCTCATTTTCTGCAGCCAAAGCTCTATTTCACAATCGCTTTTTTTACCCGCTGCATGACTGAAAAAAATTCCTTCGGCCGCTCTTCCGTCAAATCATATAGCTCGCCAAGAAGCTCCTCAAATACAGCTTCCCTCTCTGCTGTCTCCGGCTTATCCTGAAATACCGCTTCGTAAAAGCCGTAAATATCACTCTCCGTCAGCTCGTCATACATCGTTTCCAGATAATCCGTTACCACCGACGGCTCCTCTTTCATAAAATCCGTCATTTCTGTCCACTGGTCTTTTGTCATAGCTCCTGCCTCCGCTTATTCTTATAATAAATCCCCAAAGAAGCACGCATCGCCAAAGGAAAAGAACCGATACCGCTCCTTTACCGCCTCTTCATACACTTTTAATACATTCTCTCTGCCCGCCAGTGCCGACACCAGCATAAGCAGCGTAGACTCCGGCAGATGAAAATTGGTAATCAGGCAGTCTAACACCTTAAACCGATAGCCCGGATAGATAAAAATATCCGTATCCCCGCTGCCTGCATGAAGGATTCCGTTTTCATCCGCAGCAGACTCCACGGTACGACAGCTTGTGGTGCCCACACAAATCACTCTGCCGCCCTCCCGCTTCGTGCGGTTGATTTTTTCTGCCTCCTCCGGAAGCACCTGATACGCCTCCGTATGCATATGATGCTCCAAAATATTCTCTTCCTTTACCGGACGGAAGGTTCCGAGCCCCACATGAAGCGTCACA
>CAZAUP010000109.1:0-3686 GCA_964488415.1 uncultured Lachnospiraceae bacterium | reverse complement strand
GGAAGCCCTGAATGTTTATTTAAAGCATCAGGAAGAGGTTGTAACCCGCCGTACCCGTTATGATTTGAATAAGGCAGAGGAGCGTGCCCATATATTAAAGGGCTTGCTCATTGCGTTAGATAACATTGATGAGGTTATCAAAATTATTCGTGGTTCCAAGACTACAGCAGAAGCAAAGGAGCAGTTAATGGCGCGCTTTGCACTGGATGATGTACAGGCACAGGCTATCGTAGATATGCGTCTGCGTCAGCTGACCGGTTTGGAACGGGAAAAGATTGAGCAGGAGTATGCGGAGCTGATGAAGAAGATCGCAGAGTATAAAGCAATTCTGGCAGATGAAAAGCTTCTTCTTGGTGTTATCCGTAAGGAGATTTCTGAGATTGCTGATAAGTACGGTGATGACCGCAGAACCTCTATCGGTTTTGATGAAGAGGATTTTACGGATGAGGATTTGATTCCGAACGAGCCTACCGTAATTGCAATGACAAAGCTTGGTTATATCAAGCGTATGACGATTGATAATTTTAAGAGTCAGCATCGCGGTGGTAAGGGCATTAAGGGAATGCAGACAATCGAAGATGATTATATTGAAGAGCTGTTTATGACAAAGACCCATCATTATATTATGTTCTTTACAAATAAGGGACGTGTTTATCGTATTAAAGGCTATGAAATTCCGGAAGCAAGCCGTACTGCAAGAGGTACTGCTATTGTGAATCTGTTGCAGCTGCTGCCGGAGGAAAAGATTACCGCAGTGATTACATTAAAGGAATTTGATGATAAGCGCTATCTGTTTATGGCAACAAAGTCCGGTATAGTAAAGAAGACAAGGGTAAAGGAGTACATGAATATTCGTAAAACCGGTCTTCAGGCAATGAATCTCCGCGAGGATGATGAGCTAATTGAGGTAAAGGCTACCAACGGTGAAAAGGATATTATACTTGTTACCAAGTACGGTATGTGTATCCGTTTTAATGAAAGAGATGTACGTTCTACCGGCCGAATTTCTATGGGTGTAATTGGTATGACTCTGGATGACGGTGATGAAATTGTTGCAATGCAGATGACTACACAGGGTACACATCTTCTTACGGTTTCTGAAAATGGCTATGGAAAACGAACCGACATGGATGAGTTTAATGTACAGCATCGCGGCGGTAAGGGCGTAAAGTGTTATAAGATTATGGATAAAACCGGTAATCTGGTGGGTGCAAAGGCCGTGGATGACAGTCATGAAATTATGATTATTACAAACGGCGGCATTATCATTCGAATTGCAGTAAATGATATCAGTATTCTTGGCCGTATCACCTCCGGTGTAAAGCTGATTAATATGGATGTAGAAAATGATATTCATGTAGCCAGCTTTGCAAAGGTAAAGGAGGCTGATGTAACGGCGCAGGATACATTAATTGCGCAAATGGAAAAGGATATGCAGGAAGAAAATGAAGCGGTTGTAGAAGAAGAGTCAGAGGACGAAGTCCGGCTTACCGAAGAGTAATCAGATAAATGGAGAAGAACCGTCGTAGGAAATCGCGGAAACCGGTTTCCTGCGGCGGTTTGCTTCTTTATAGGAAATACCGTGTTGCGACAGCGTGTTAAAGTACGTTCCTATAAAGCAAAAAACGCTCCGCAGGATGCGCACTCGCGCGATTGGAAGATGTCGCATGCGACCGCGCTCGGCGCGAGAGTCCGCAAGCGGACTCTTTGTTCTAAAGAGGTATTTCTTTATAGAAAGGGCTGAAATTATGAGAAAGCTGCATACAAATTTAATCAGGGATGCCATCAAAGAAATGTGCATCGAAGCAAATCTTGTTCTTTCAAAGGATGTGGAAGAAAGAATTCTTACTGCTGCAAAGAAAGAAACTTCTGAGCTTGGTGGTAAAATTTTGAATCAGTTAAAGGAAAATATGCAAATTGCAAAGGAAGAAAAAATACCGATTTGTCAGGATACCGGTATGGCAATTGTTTTTCTGGAGGTGGGTCAGGAGGTATATTTTGAAGGAGAATATCTAGAGGATGCCGTAAATGAAGGAGTCAGACGCGGGTATGAGGAAGGATATCTCAGAAAATCGGTAGTAGGAGATCCGCTTTTGCGTGTGAATACAAAGGATAATACGCCAGCAGTTATTCATACAAGGATTGTACCTGGAGACAAAGTAAAAATAACAGTGGCTCCGAAGGGCTTTGGCAGCGAAAATATGAGTCGTATCTGTATGTTAAAGCCGGCGGACGGAGAAGAGGGTGTGAAGGAAGCAGTAATCGAAGCAGTAAGGCTGGCAGGACCGAATGCCTGTCCGCCGATGGTAGTGGGCGTAGGTATTGGAGGAAGCTTTGAGCAATGTGCATTGCTTGCAAAAAAGGCTTTGACAAGAAATTTGGATACTCCTTCGGAGCTGCCGCATATTCGGGCGATGGAGAAAGAATTATTACAAAGGATTAATGAGCTGCATATCGGACCGGGAGGATTAGGCGGAAAAACAACAGCATTGGGTGTAAATATCGAAACCTATCCGACTCATATAGCAGGACTTCCGGTTGCAATCAATATTTGTTGTCATGTAAATCGTCATACAAACAGAACTATTTAGTTTATCCTTATTTTTGAAAAGAAATCCACTCATAAATCAAAATGAGCTGTGGATAAGTGGAAAAACAGTGGATAACTCTAGGAAAAAGGTCCTATTAATGTGAGAATATTAAAAAATGGGACAGTAAGAAAAAAAGATGGTGTTTCAAAAATATGAATTATAGGAAAGGAACAATGCAATGGAAAAAAAGATACAAACGCCACTAACAAAAGAAATGGCTCGAACATTGCAGGCGGGAGATTATGTTTATTTAACCGGAACCATTTATTCCGCAAGAGATGCGGCACATAAGCGTCTGGCAGAGAGTCTGGCGAAAGGAGAAAAGCTTCCTCTTCCATTAGAAAATGAGATTATATATTATTTAGGACCGACACCGGCGCGTCCCGGACAGGTGATAGGGTCTGCCGGACCTACAACTGCCAGTCGTATGGATAAATATACGCCGGAGCTTCTTGATTTAGGGCAAACCGGTATGATTGGAAAAGGCCGGCGTTCGGAAGCTGTTATTGCCTCCATGAAAAAAAATTCTGCGGTGTATTTTGCAGCAGTAGGAGGTGCTGGTGCGCTACTTTCCAAATGTATAAAGGAGGCGACCGTAATTGCATATGAAGATTTAGGAGCAGAAGCTATTTATAAATTAAAGGTAGAGAATTTTCCAGTAATTGTGGTGATTGATTGTGATGGAAATAATTTATACGAGATGTAGTGGTATCTTTATTTATATAGAAGGAAGAGGAAAAAATAGTTTCAATAAAATTAAAAATAACCGTTGACATTCGGATAAAATGTTGCTATAATGAACAATGCGCTGACAGAAAGGCGCAAAACTGAATACCTTGGAAGGCACTTCAGAAGTGGAGAAATACTCAAGAGGCTGAAGAGGCGCCCCTGCTAAGGGTGTAGGTCGGGCAACCGGCGCGAGGGTTCAAATCCCTCTTTCTCCGTTCCTTTTTCAAATTAAAAAGATGAAAAAGGGGGTTGACAGAAAAACACTTCGGTGTTATACTGTCAAAGCTGTCAAACAGAAGAAAATGAATAAGAAATTTCAAAAACAAGATTTTTGAAAAAGTTCAAAAAAGTGCTTGACAAACAGAA
>CAZAUP010000108.1:0-3720 GCA_964488415.1 uncultured Lachnospiraceae bacterium | reverse complement strand
ACCGGCATATAAGGGAATTCCGCTTTCGGTTGCGACCGCGATGGCTTACAGTGAGATTTATGGCAAGGATGTAAAGTATTGCTCTAACCGTAAGGAGGTGAAGGACCACGGTGATGTGGGAATCCTTCTCGGACATAAGCTGCAGGACGGTGACCGCGTGATTATGATTGAGGATGTTACTACCTCCGGTAAATCCATGGAAGAGACTGTGCCGATTGTCCGTGCACAGGCAAAGGTTGAAATTAAGGGACTGATTGTTTCCCTGAACCGCATGGAGCGGGGGCAGGGTGAGAAGTGCGCACTGGATGAGGTGGCAGAAATTTATGGCTTCCCGACTGCGGCTATTGTAAATATGGCGGAGGTAACCGAGCACTTATATAATAAGCAGTACAAGGGAGAGGTTGTGATTGATGACAGGCTAAAGAGTGCGATTGATGCATATTACGAGCAGTATGGAGCAAGGTAATAAGCAGGAGGCTGATAGCGGATAAAGGAAACGAATCAGAAGGAAGCTGTTAGGTAAAAGGTAAGGAGGTCGCGTATGCAGGATGAAAAGATTTATAAGACCATGTCTTCTGTAGGAGTCTGGAGTCTGGTACTTGGTATTGTGGCAACTATTGTAGGGGCACTCACCGGTGCGGCACTGATTGCGAACGGTGCGAGATTATTAAAGAGAAAGTCGGAGATTATGTTCTGAGAATGAGTAAAAAGAGGTTGTGTAAACGCGAAAGCGCCTGCACGGCCTCTTTTTTTAGAAAGCTGTTGGAATGTAAAGGGAACCTTACAAAAACAAGCGTATATGATTCTTAAAAAGATTCTTATTAGCGAAAATATTAATAAAAGCAACCTGCGGTTGCTGAAAATAGGAAGTAAAGTTGCTTGCAAGGCTTTTGGTCGTTTGCTATAATAGACTGCATAGAATAATAGTATGATTTCGAATAAAGGAGAACGTATATGACAATCGGACAGAAAATCATACGGTTGAGGAATGCTGCCGATATTTCACAGGAACAGCTGGCAGAGAACCTCGGAGTGTCCAGACAGTCCATTTCCAAGTGGGAGATGGACCAGACACTCCCACAGATTGATAAGGTGATACAGCTGGCAGAGCTTTTTGGTGTGACTACGGATGAACTGCTGCTGGAAAAAAACGAAATCAACCGCAGATCGGCGAAGGAACCGAGAAAGCTTAGATATTTCGGTACGGATGGATTTCGCGGGGAGGCGAATGTAAATCTGACCTCAATGCAGGCGTACAGAGTAGGGCGCTTTTTAGGCTGGTATTATGCGTCCAGGCGTTCCGGCTGTACAAAGCCGGGATATCGTCCGCGGATTGTTATTGGCAAGGATACAAGACGTTCCAGCTATATGCTGGAGTATTCTATTGTGGCAGGCATTACTGCCAGCGGTGCGGATGTTTATATGCTGCATGTAATTACAACACCGGGAGTTTCCTATGTGACGCGTAAGGATGAATTTGACTGTGGCATCATGATTACTGCCTCCCACAATCCGTACTATGACAACGGAATAAAGCTTATTAATGCGTTTGGAGAAAAGCTGGATGATTCGACCACCGAATTGATTGAAGCCTATATTGACGGCGATTTGGGAATGCTTGGCATAGCGGGTGCGGATTTGCCGTTGGCTCAGGGGGCAAAGCTCGGCTGCATTTATGAATATTCTGCCGGCAGAAACCGCTACACCGGTTATCTGATTTCTCTGGCTTCTCATTCGTACAAGAGACTGAAAATCGGTTTGGACTGTGCAAATGGTGCGGCATGGAGTATCGCAGGGGCAGTATTCAGTGCACTGGGAGCCCAGCTTTATGTTATCGGTGATGAGCCGGATGGTTTGAATGTGAATGAAGGCTGTGGTTCTACCCATATTGATAAGCTGAAAAGGCTGGTAAAAGAAAAGCATCTGGATTTGGGCTTTGCGTTCGATGGTGATGCGGACCGTTGCATTGCGGTGGATGAGAACGGAAATGAGGTGAACGGAGATGCCATGATTTATATTCTCGGAAAGCGTATGAAGATGCGTGGAATATTAAATGAAAATACGGTGGTAACTACCGTAATGTCCAATTCCGGTTTTGTGGCAAGTCTGGAGGAGGCAGGTATGAAATGCGTGCAGACAAAGGTAGGCGACCGCTTCGTTTATGAATGTATGCAGAACCATGATTATGCAATCGGAGGCGAACCGACAGGGCATATCATTATGAAAAAATATGCCACCACCGGAGATGGTATTCTGACCGCTATTATGCTGGCGGAGGAGGTTTGTGATTCTAAGAGTTCTTTGGCAAAGCTGGCAGAGCCGATTCATTTTTACCCGCAATATCAGCGAAATGTAAGGGTAAAGGATAAGGCGGCAGCGCTTGCCGATGCGGGGCTGCAAAGGGTGAAGGAGGAGATAGAAAAGCAAATTAACAGGAAGGGGAGAGTGCTTCTTCGCGCGAGCGGTACGGAATCGGTTATCCGTGTGATGGTAGAGAGTGAAACACAGGAAAACTGTGTGGAGTATGTAGAAATGCTTGTAAAAGCGATTGCAGAAGGAGGATACTGTGTTGAATAAGCTGGTAAAGACAAGGGAGCTTTATGCATCCCAGCCGGAATATTTGGTGAAGCTGTTTGAAGAAAGTGAGTATCCATGGGAAATGCTTCCGAAGCTTAAGAGCTATATTTTAGCGCTGATAGAGAAGGGAATCCCGGGTTATACTTTGTGTTCCGACGGTGTGCTGGTTGGAGAAAATGTAAAGATTTATCCGACTGCAACCATCGAGGGACCAGCCGTTATCGGTTCCGGCACCGAGGTGCGTCCGGGGGCGTTTATCCGTGGCAGTGTGATTACCGGAGAAAATTGTGTCATAGGAAATTCCTCGGAGCTGAAAAATTGTGTGCTTCTTGATAAGGTGCAGATTCCACATTATAATTATGTGGGGGATTCCGTTCTCGGAAATAAGGCACATACAGGAGCGGGAACCATCTGTTCCAATTTAAAATCTGACGGTAAGCCTGTGGTAGTTCACGGCGAGGTGGATTACGAGACGGGTCTTAGAAAAATCGGCGGCATTTTGGCAGACGGTGCGGATGTTGGCTGCGGTTCTGTGATTAATCCGGGTACGGTCATCGGGAAAAATACTTCCGTTTATCCGTTGACTTCCCTGCGTGGCGTTTATCCGGCGAATTGTATTGTAAAGGCAACCAATACGGTTATAAAACGTGTGTAGACAGTAAATTTTAAAATTATAATAAAGGAGAAATGAGGATGAATTTTATTAAGGTAAACAGCTATGATGAACTGAGCACCAAGGCAGCGGCGCTTATTAGTGCGCAGGTAGTGATGAAGCCGGACTGTGTATTGGGTCTTGCGACGGGCTCTTCCCCGCTCGGAACCTATGAAAAGCTTGCAGAAAAGTGCGCAAAGGGAGAGGTGGATTTTTCGAGGGTTTCCTCGATTAATTTGGATGAGTATGTTGGACTAGACGGTTCGAACGACCAGAGCTATCGTTATTTTATGAATACGAATCTGTTTGAGAAGATTAACATTGATGTAACTAAAACGAATGTGCCGAATGGCTGCGCAAAAGATTTGAAAAAGGAATGTGAAGCCTACGATGCTTTAATTGAGCAGTCAGGCGGCATTGATTTGCAGCTTTTGGGCATCGGCCTGGATGGCCATTGTGGCTTTAATGAGCCGGATACCTGCTTTGAGAAG
>CAZAUP010000107.1:0-3807 GCA_964488415.1 uncultured Lachnospiraceae bacterium | reverse complement strand
CCTTTACCAGCTCAAAATCCTGCTTGCTGGCACGTATCCACGAAGTAATCTCCGGAAACTGGTAACCTCTTTCCAGACACTTATAAACCGCATCCCTGTCCTTCTTGCTGTATAAGAAAAACTCGCTCTGACGGATGATACCGTTCGGTCCGCCAAGACGATGCAAATAATCAAAAATCGTTACAATCTGTTCTGTTGTATACGGTGCTCTGGACTGCTGTCCGTCACGGAAGGTTGTATCCGTAATCCAGATTTCGTCCGGAAAACAATGCGGTACAATGCGATCGTTAAATGCAATCTTCGGTACTTCATCATACGGGAATAAATTCCGGAATACATTCGGTGTTTTTACATCCACAAGCTCATACATATGTTCTTCGAGTGAGAGCAGGTTGTTATGAGGATTGCGGTATACTTTTCTATTCTCCATGGTAACACGCTCCTTTATCATCCACTATCGAATCATTGTATACAATTATACGTTCAATGTCAAGAGGGTAAGGGGACGGATTGTTATTTTTTATACTGCATCCATAACACTTATTTCCCAAATTCCTTCATTCGCTCTGCAATCGTTTTGTTATAATTCTCCACCGTCCGCTCATACTCCTCTTCCATGTACCCTGAATGAAGTAAGAAATCTGCCGTTGCCAAATTATTGGCAATCGGAATATCGTACACAATGGCAATACGGAGCAATGCCTTTACATCCGGATCATGCGGCTGCGCTGCCAACGGATCCCAAAAGAAAACAACAAAATCAATATTTCCTTCTACGATACGGGAACCAATCTGCTGGTCACCGCCCAGCGGACCGCTGTTATAGCCCTTTACCGGAAGTCCGGTCTTCTCCGCGATAAGACGCGCCGTAGTTCCGGTGCCGCAAAGGAAATGCTTCTGTAGAATTTCCTTGTTCCGGTCACACCATGCAATGAGCTCCTGCTTTTTCCCGTCATGGGCAATCAATGCAATACGCTTCTGCTTTCCGATTGTAAACTTAATAAAATCTTCTGCTACCATGCTCTAGCTCCTTTTCTGCTTTTGCTTTATTTTCTTTGCTTTTTTTCCTTTTCCGCCATCCTGCCGCCTTTTTGTTTCTCCCGCTTATCACAGGCGAACCTCCGATACTCCGCCGGAAGCAGTCCGGAGCTTATTATGGACGATAATGTTCGCTCAAATTCCCCGTCAGAGGTATCCGAATGCGCAAGACTCGTCAACACCCGCTCTACCTCCTGCTGGTATTCCTTTAAGGTCAGAATACCGTCCTGCCACAGGAACGAAGCAGTAAACAGTTCTTTATAATACGGACTGATACCCCTTTCCTGAAGCCTGCGTTCAACAATTTCAATGCGGAAGGGAAACAGCTTCTTTAATTCATTTACCGACGGCGAAGAAAATTTAATATCCTCATCCAGTACATATAAATTCTTTAGCAGTACGGTTCTGCCGCCGATTACCTTTTTATGATACCGTGGCAAATAGCAATTGAATGCCTTTTTCAGCACCTCCGACTCCCGAAGCTCCACATATTCCCCTGCTGCCCGAACCGCAATTCCCCGCTCTGCCTCCATGACCTGCAAGGCAGCAAGAGGGCGTTCCAGCATACGTGGTTTTTTCTCAATAAGCAGAATCTTTAGCATTCCGCCGTCTACCCATGCAAAGCCCGGAGTCTGCCTGATATGCTCTGAAATACACAAATCAATCACCACCGGTACATGCTCCTGCTTTATCTTATAGCGCACCAGCAGCCGTTTTAGTTTCTCCTCCGTCATATTGGCAATGGCATTATCACCGAACTCCTTTTCGTCCTCCTCTTCTCTTGCCTCCCGCTCAGCAGCCAGCGTTTCCGGACTATACCTTCTCTTTTTCCTTACTTTTTTCTTCTTTTCTTCCTTTAGCCTTGCAAGCTCTTCTTCCAGTTCTTCCAGGCTCATTGCATTCCGTTTTGCATTGTCCTTTACCACAGCAAGCCTTGCATCCTTCGCCACGGCTGCCGTAACCAGCACCGCTGCCACCGCTCCGATCCAACACAGGGGATACATCGTCACTATAGCTGCCGTCAAAAGTCCGACGCATACGAGCCCCAATCCTCCCGCAGCCACAAGAAACCGTTTTGTGCGGTCATCCCCATACCGCAGCGTATTCCATATAGTTCGAAGCATTTGCACCCCTTCTTTCTTCATCCTCCTATCGTATGGTTAAATCATAAAGCACCGGCTCCCCCTCTGCAAGAGATTCCTGTACTAAAATCGTCCTTTGGTTCTCCGAGCCCTTAAATCGCAGCTTCAGGCTTTTTTGCTCCTCGATAAACTCCCCGTCCACCAAAACATCAATATAAGAAAGCAGCTCCTTCGTTGTCTCCCACTCCCGATACATATAGCCGGTAATGTCCTTTTCAAAATCATATCCGGAAAATGCCCAGATATCCTTCTCCGGAAACCTTTTCCGAACCCTTCTTACAAAGGGCAGCAGTGCCTTCTGATTTTCCCGTTCAAAGGGCTCCCCGCCGAGCAGGGTCAGCCCCTTAATCTGGGGCTTGTCCAGATAAGCCAGAAGCTGCTCCTGCACCTCTTCCGTAAACGGCTTTCCATAAGAAAAATCCCACGTTTCTTTATTGAAACAGTTCTTGCAATGATGGGTACAGCCGCTGACAAACAACGACACCCGCACGCCCGGACCGTTGGCAACATCATAGGGCTTAATATCCGCGTAATTCATATCTGCTCCTTCCGTGACATGGTCTGCAAAGCTCTTCCCGTCAGACACCCGCATACCTTAAAAGCTTTTTACCGTCAGGTTAACACGGCAGCCGCCTAAATGTGCAGCACCCGCGCATTGATTTCCTTCGTTTTTCCTACATTCCAGAAATTCTCTCCCAAATATCCGCAGGTTCTTCTCGTCACATTCATCTTGGAATGATCCTTATTCCCGCACTGCGGACATTCCCATTCCAAATTATCATTAATCACAATTTCACCATCGAAGCCGCACACATGGCAGTAATCAGACTTTGTGTTAAACTCCGCATACTGGATATGCTCATATATGTAACGCACAAGCTCCTCCAGTGCTTCTAAATTATGACGCATATTCGGAATTTCCACGTAAGAAATCGCTCCACCGGAGGAAATCACCTGGAATTTTGCCTCAAAATCAAACTTGGAGAACGCATCAATCCTTTCACGCACATCAACATGATAGGAATTGGTATAATAGCCCTTATCCGTAATATCCTTAATCTCGCCAAAACGCTTTTTATCAATACTTGCAAAACGATAGCAAAGAGACTCAGCCGGTGTTCCGTACAGGCCGAAGGCAATTCCTGTGGTTTCCTTCCATGTATCGGTCGCCTTGCGAAGACGATTCATTAGCTTCATGGCAAACTCTTCTCCGCCCGGCTCCGTATGGCTTACACCGGTCATCAGCTTCGTCACCTCATACAGACCGATATAACCGAGGGAAATGGTTGAATAACCTCCATGCAGGAGCTTATCAATCTTTTCTCCCTTTTTCAGCCGCGCAATCGCACCGTACTGCCAATGTACCGGAGATACATCCGAAAGAGTTCCCTCCAGAGAACGGTGTCTGCACATCAATGCTTCAAAGCAAAGTGCCAGCCTCTCCTCTAAAAGCTGCCAGAAATATTCCTCGTCCCCCTTTGCCAAAATACCGATCTGCGGCAGATTCAGGCTTACTACGCCCTGATTAAAGCGTCCTTCAAACTTATACTCCCCATTCTCATCCTTCCACGGTGTCAGGAAGCTCCGGCATCCCATACAGCTGAAAACATTTCCTTCATAGTTTTCA
>CAZAUP010000106.1:0-4006 GCA_964488415.1 uncultured Lachnospiraceae bacterium | reverse complement strand
CGAAGGTCTGGTTGGTATTTTACTGGCACTGCTTGCTGTATTTGGTGTGGCAGATGCGATTGATCTTTCTGCAAGGTTAAAGCTTCCGGCAGCGGTATCTAACCTCGGAAGTCTTGTTGTCTTTGCATTGATTATTCTTAGTGTGTTAAAGTTTTCTGTTTGGAAAAAGAATAAGAAGGTAGAAGAAAAGTAATATGGAGAAAAAGCAAACATCCGAAAACTATTTGGAACGTTGTCCCATAAGGAAGGAAGGGCTTGTCTGGAGCAGGGACGAGAAGGGACTTGTGACCTTTGAAATTCCAAATACCGGAATCATGAACCGGATAGTACAGAAGCTTTTGAAAAAGCCGAAGGTAAGCTATGTGCATTTAGAGCAAATCGGAAGCTTTGTCTGGCCTCTTCTTGATGGCAAAAAGGATATTGTTGCTTTAGGCGCAGAGGTGAAGGAGCAGTTCGGAGAAAAAGCGGAACCGTTGTATGAACGGCTGGCAAAGTACTTTCAGATTTTAGACAGCTATCACTTTGTTGAATGGAAGAAGAGTGAATAGGAAGAGGACCGTGCACGAAATGAAATGTGCACGGTCCTTTTTGGAAAGCCGGTAGAAAAAATGCAGGTCTTTAGGATGCCTTGGAAAAGGAATCCTTTCCCACACCACAGAGTGGGCAGACCCAATCATCGGGAACATTTTCCCACGGAGTGCCGGGAGCGATACCGTTCTCCGGATCACCGGCATCCTCATCATATTCGTAGCCACATACATCACATACATATTTCATAGTGCGTCCTCCTTTTATCAGCATATGGTTAGTGTTTCCGAATAGGGGAAAAATATTGCTTATTTATAAAAGTTCCTTTGCAAGTGCTGCTACCTGGGCGGTGCTTTCTGCGTCCAGGGCGGAGCGAAGGGTAACGGTTGTATCGGTAAAGAGCAAATTTTTACTGGTTTCGAAATGCTTTTTGATGTATTTGGCAGCAACCGGAGCCCAGCTGCCATTTTCGATGATGCCAATGGTACGGTTCTGATAACCGCGTTCCGTTAGGTGATGTAAAAATTCCCGCATGAACGGAAATACTTCGCCGTTATAGGTGGTAGTTGCAAGAACAAGCTTACCGTATCGGAAAGCATCTTCTACTGCTTCTGCCATATCACAGCGGGCAAGGTCGTGGACTGTGACTGCAGGGCTGCCTGCTTTTTGCAGGGTATCTGCGAGCAGCAGGACTGCCTTTTTAGTGTTGCCGTAGACGGAGGTATAGGCAATGACTACACCCTCACTTTCTACGCCATAGGAGGACCAGATATCATAGAGCTTTAAATAATAGTCCAGATTTTCTGTCAGAACCGGTCCGTGAAGCGGACAGATGGTTTGAATATCCAGTGTTTTTGCCTTTTGCAGTAAACGTTGAACCTGTGCGCCGTATTTACCCACGATACCGATGTAGTAACGGCGTGCTTCGCATGCCCAGTCTTCCTCGATATCCAAAGCTCCGAATTTGCCAAAGCCGTCGGCAGAAAAGAGTATCTTATCATAGGAATCATAGGTTACCATAACCTCCGGCCAGTGTACCATCGGAGCTGCCACGAAGGTCAGTGTATGAGTGCCGAGCGAAAGAGAGTCACCATCCTTTATAACGATGCGCCTGTCCGGAAAATCAGTGCCGAAAAACTGCTTCATCATTACGAAGGCTTTATCGGATGCAACCAAAGTGGCAGTCGGATACGATTCCGTAAAGGCAAGGATATTTGCGGAATGGTCCGGCTCCATGTGCTGTACAATCAGGTAATCCGGTGTCGCTCCGTTTAATGCGTGCTCCAGATTTAACAGCCATTCTGCAGTAAAGTTTGCATCTACCGTATCCATGACGGCAATTTTTTCGTCTAAAATAACATAGGAGTTATAGGACATACCGTTCGGCACTTGGTACTGTCCCTCAAACAGGTCAATGCTGTGGTCGTTTACACCTACATAGAGAATTTTGTCTGCAATTTTCATGAGAAATCCTTTCTTAAAAACAATATGCTATATTTATAAAACGGGCAGGGAAGAGAACGCTGCCGCTAGTGCTATCTTACCATATCCGGTGTTTTTTTTCACTATAAATTTTTACCGGAAAGGACGAGGGAAATACAGAAGAAGGATCGGAAAAAGATACAAACTTGACTGATTCCTTTAAGTATGGCAAAATAGTTTTATTAGAAAAGGAAATTATTTTAAACGAGGTTAACGGAATGAAAAAGGGTATGGATTATATTGGTATTGTAGAACGCGTGGATTTCCCGAATAAGGGTCTGATACGGGTGCTTCCGGAAAAGGAAGAAAATGTAGCGGATGCAGAGGTTTGTGTAACGGTAAAGGGTGTGCTGGAAGGACAGAAAATTAAGTTTCGTGCAACGAAGCTTCATAGGAGCAGTAAAAAGGCAGAGGGGCGACTCTTAGAGGTACTGACACCGGCACCGCAGGAGGTAAAGGCACCCTGCGCATTCTTTGGAAGCTGCGGAGGCTGCGCGTATCAGAGCCTCCCATATGAGGAACAGCTTGCTTTAAAGGAGGAGCAGATACGTCGCCTTATGGATGCGGTAATTATGGAGCCTTATGAGTTTATGCCGATTCGCAGAAGCCCACAATCGATGTGCTACCGCAATAAGATGGAGTTTTCCTTTGGAAATGAATATAAGGATGGTCCGTTGGCATTAGGACTTCACAGAAAAGGGAGCTTTTACGATATACTGACTACAGATGACTGCCGAATTGTTCACGAGGACTATAACCTGATTTTGCGTGAGGTGCTGACGATTGCAAAAGAAACCGGACTTAGCCATTTTCATAAAATCACCCATAAAGGGTACTTCAGACATCTGGTAATTCGCCGCGGGCAGAAAACCGGGGAGATATTAGTGAATCTTGTGACAAGCTCAGATACAGAAGCCTATGACAGAAAGGCGGAAGCGGGAGCGGCGGAAGCCATGGAAATGCAAATGGAAACAGGGAAAGCAGTCCGGTTTGACGAAGAAGCTTTTTTGAAAAAGCTTTGCGGGCGGCTTTTAGCACTTCCGCTTGCAGGAACACTTGTCGGAATTTTGCACAGCAGAAATGACAGTCCTGCAGATGTAGTAATTAGTGAAAAGACAACGGTTTTGTACGGCAAAGATTACTTTTACGAGGAGCTTTTGGAACTTAAATTCCGGATTACTCCGTTTTCCTTTTTCCAGACAAATTCTTTGGGAGCGGAGGTGCTTTATAGTACCGCCCGTGAATTTATCGGAGGAGTAGACGGAAAGCTGGTGTTTGACCTGTACAGTGGAACCGGTACGATTGCACAGCTGGTAGCCTCTGTTGCCAAAAAGGTCATTGGTGTGGAAATTGTGGAAGAAGCGGTGGAGGCGGCAAAGGAAAATGCTGCCGGAAACGGTCTTACGAATTGTGAGTTTATTGCCGGAGATGTGTTAAGGGTGCTGGATACCATAGAGGAGCGTCCGGATATGATTATTCTTGACCCGCCACGGGACGGCATCCATCCGAAAGCACTGGATAAGATAATTGCTTACGGTGTGGAGCATCTGGTGTATATTTCCTGTAAGCCGACCAGCCTTCAGCGGGATTTGGTAACGATGCAGGAAAAGGGATATCGTGTGGTAAAGGTATGTCCGGTCGATGAATTTCCGATGACGGCACATGTGGAAACAGTCTGTCTGCTCACGAGAAAAGCCCAATAAATCAAAGGTTTCTGCGATTTTGGAAGAAAAATAGATGTGTGCTTTTGTTTCCCAAGAGTGGGTATGAGGGAATTGATATATCCGGGGAATAGGCAGTTTAGAGGTAAAGGAACATCTTTTGGCGTAAGGCTATTATTTGGCGAAAGAGGATGAAAACGGTTGCAAAGGAGGAATAGTTAATGATTGGGTTAAAGAGTGATACAGTTCAACTTTACGAACATGAGCAGGCATGGGAAATAGAAGCACAGAACACGATTCTCAGGTTAAAAGAGATATTGGGTAGTGTTATTAAG
>CAZAUP010000105.1:0-4162 GCA_964488415.1 uncultured Lachnospiraceae bacterium | reverse complement strand
ATTTTCCGAGAGTAACGCTGGTTGGTATCCTTGCAGCGGATTTATCCTTGTATGCCGGTGATTACCGCGCAGCGGAGCGAACCTTCTGTTTGCTTGCGCAGGCGGCAGGACGTGCAGGCCGGGACCGATTGGCGGGTGCTGTGGTGATTCAGACCTATCAGCCGGAGCATTATGCTGTTACGGCGGCAGCTTCAGAGAATTATGAGGTGTTTTATGAACAGGAAATGGCGTACCGAAGACTTTTAAGCTATCCTCCGGCTGCACATATTCTCGCAATTTTGGTACAGGCGACGGAGGACCAGGCGGCAGCACTGGGTGCAGAGCGGATGGCAGAGGCACTGCATCGCATCAGGCAGCCGGAGGAAATCTCTGGTGTTGTAACAGGACCGGTACGGGCAAGTCTTTCCAAGGCGAACGATTTGTACCGATATATTATTTATGTGAAATCCGCGCAGTATAAGCGTCTGATGGAGTTTTACAAAGGAGCGGAGAAAGAAAAAAAGTTGACAGAGCAGTCCGTAAAGTGTATGATACAGTTTGACTTCAATCCGCTTGGCGGTTATTGATAACAGGAGGATAAGAATATGGCATTAAGAAAAGTAAGAACATTGGGCGATCCGGTATTACGCAAGGTGGCAAAGCCGGTGACTGAGGTAAATGAAAAAACCAAGGAATTAATTTATGATATGCTGGAGACAATGTATGTAACGAACGGTGTTGGTCTTGCTGCGCCGCAGGTAGGTGTGTTAAAGCGTATTATTGTTATTGACATTACGCCGGAAGGCAGTGAGCCTATGGTTTTTATTAATCCGGAAATTGTGTCTGTTTCCGGCAGTCAGACCGGTGATGAGGGGTGTCTGAGTGTACCCGGAAAGGCAGGAACCGTAACCAGACCGAACGAAGTAACAATCCGTGCGGTGGATTTGGATATGAAGGAATTTGAAATGACCGGTACGGAGCTCCTTGCCCGTGCATTCTGTCATGAAATTGATCATTTGGACGGTATTGTTTATGTGGATAAGGTAGAAGGCGAGCTGCGTGATGTGCAGGCCGAGGACTAGCGGGAGGGTTTGACATGAGAGCGATTTTTATGGGAACACCGGAGATTGCGGCGGAGGTGTTAAAAAGCCTGCTTCAATCCAAACATGAAATCGTAGCGGTGGTGACACAGCCGGACCGCCCGAAGGGACGGGGCAAAGAGCTTGCGAAGTCGCCGGTGAAGCTGGTAGCGGAGGAATACGGGCTGCCTGTGCTGCAGCCGGAAAGGGTAAAGACACCGGAGTCTGTGGCAAGGCTTAAGGCACTGAAGCCGGATGTGATTCTGGTGGTTGCCTTCGGACAGATTTTGTCAAAGGAAATTTTGGAATTCCCGAAGTATGGCTGTATTAATGTACATGCCTCTCTGCTTCCGGAATACCGCGGTGCGGCACCGATTCAGTGGGCAGTCATGGATGGCAGGGAGAAAACAGGTATTACCGTTATGAAGATGGATGAAGGAATCGATACCGGAGCTATGATTTGTAAGAGAGAGGTGCCGATTACGCCGGAGGAGACCGGAGGCAGTCTGCATGATAAGCTGGCAGTGCTTGGAGGACCTTTGCTTCTTTATGCGCTGGAGCAGATAGAGGCAGGAACTGCAGAGTATACGCCGCAGAATCATGATGAGCATACCTATGCAAAGATGCTTACTAAAGAAATGGGAAAGCTGGATTTTACAAAACCGGCGGTGGAATTGGAACGTTTGATTCGCGGCTTAAATCCGTGGCCGAGTGCCTACACGTACCGTGAGGGAAAAACATTAAAGGTTTGGAGTGCGTCGGTTTCTAACGAAAGGTTTGATACCTGTCCGTGCGGAACACTGGTTTCTGTAAAGGACGGTATGCTGTGGATTATGACCGGAGAAGGTATTTTACAGGTGAAGGAGCTTCAGCCGGAGGGAAAGCGCCGTATGACTACGGAAGAGTTCTTACGTGGTTATCCGCTGACACCCGGGCTGGTATTCGGAAACTGATATGGAATCAGTAAATATAAAAAATCGTATGTCAGAACGGAGGGAACGGAATGTATTATGATTGGACCTATTTTTTGGTACTCATTGGTGCGGCACTTTCCATATGGGCCTCGGCAGGGGTGAAAAGTACCTATGCCAAGTATTCCGGCGTACTGTCAAACCGTGGGTTGACGGCGCTTGAGGCAGCAGAGCGTATTTTACATGGTGCTGGTATTACAGATGTAAAAATTGAGCGGATAGAAGGAAATCTGACGGATCATTACGATTCTTCATCTAAGATTCTCCGACTGTCGGATACGGTATATAACAGTACCTCTATTGCAGCTATCGGAGTTGCCGCGCATGAATGCGGTCATGCCATTCAGGATCACGAGGAATATGTGCCGTTAAGACTCAGACATTTTCTTGTCCCGGTTGTAAATTTCGGTAACAAATTGTCTATGCCGTTATTTGTGCTCGGACTTGTACTCGGTATGTACAATACGCTGGTGCCGCTCGGAATATTTTTGTTTTCCTTTGCGGTGCTGTTTCAGATTGTAACACTTCCGGTTGAGTTTAATGCGTCCTCACGTGCAATTACAATTTTAGGTGACAGCGGGCTGTTATCGGGGAGCGAAGTTCCGCAGGCAAAAAAAGTTTTAAGAGCTGCGGCCATGACATATCTTGCAGCGGCAGCAGCGTCTGCGTTGCAGCTGCTTCGGTTGATTTTGATATCCCGCAGAAGGAGAGACTAGAATGTCAGTGGAGGAAAAGAAGCTGCTGGGTGCAAGGGAAGCAGCGGTGAAAATGCTTCTTGACGTGTGCAGGGAAAAGCAGTTTTCCCATACGGTAAAGGGAAAGTATCTTATAAAAATCGAAGAAAAAAGAGAACGGGCGTTGGCAACCAGACTGTTTGAAGGAACGCTGGAACGAATGATTGAGCTTGACTATATCATCGACCGTTTCTCAAAGACACCGGTGCGGAAGATGAAGCCTGCGGTTGCGGCTATTTTACGAATTACGGTATATCAGATTCGGTATATGGATAAAATCCCTGATTCTGCAGCCTGTAATGAAGCTGTAAGGCTGACAAGAAGGTTCGGTTTTTCGGGACTTTCCGGTTTTGTAAACGGGGTTGCACGGGCAATTGCGAGAGTGGAAGAAATTTCGTATCCGGATAAGGCAAAGGAGTTACAGAGATATCTTTCGGTACGCTACTCTATCCCAACTACACTGGTAGAACAAATTACCATGCAATATGGTGCGGCAGTTGCAGAACAGATTTTCAAGGCATTCCAGGAGACGGAAAGAGAGATTTCAATCAGGTGCCTACATAGGACTACAAATGTAGAAGAATTGAAAAGGCGTATGGCGGAGGCCGGTGTTTTGGTAAAGGAAGGGCTATATTCCGGAGAGGCTCTCCGGATTGCAGCGTTTGATGCGCCGGAGCGTCTTCCGCTATTTGAGGATGGGGGCTTTTATATTCAGGATGAGAGTTCCATGCAGGCAGTGCTTGCGGCGGGGCTGACCGGAAATGAACGTGTACTGGATATTTGCGCGGCACCGGGGGGCAAAACCGTTATGGCGGCGGATTTGCTGGTGGATGGTACGGTGGAAGCCAGAGACCTGACCGAAGCGAAAATGTGTTTGCTGGAGGAAAATATAAAACGGTGCAGGCTTTCCAATGTATCGCTTCGGCTTTGGGATGCCACGGGCTTTCGAAGGGAGGATGAGGAAGCCTTTGATACGGTGCTTTGCGATGTGCCATGCTCTGGTCTTGGTATTATCGGAAGAAAGCCGGATATAAAGCTTTTTATGACGACAGAGCGGATGGCGGAGCTTTGCGAGCTCCAAAAGAAAATTCTTGCAAATGCGGTACGGTATGTTAAAAAGGGCGGTGTACTTGTATTTTCTACCTGCACGATAAATAAGGATGAGAATATGGGCGGTATTTCTTTTTTAAAGGCATGTGGTATGATTCCGGAATCTTTGGAGCGGTTCCTTTCACAAAGGCTTTGGAATGAAACAACAAAGGAAGGATATCTGCAGCTGCTTCCGGGCGTTCATCACACGGACGGATTTTTTGTGGCACGCTTCCGAAAGCCGATGGTGTAAGGAGACCAGCTATGAAAAGTCAAGCTTAAAATAGCAAAAAATTTCTTTTCATCATCG
>CAZAUP010000104.1:0-4166 GCA_964488415.1 uncultured Lachnospiraceae bacterium | reverse complement strand
TGCTCATGATGATGCTCGTGCTCGTGGTCATGCTCGTGACAGCCGCAGGTACAATCCTCTCCATGCTCATGATGATGCTCATGCGCATGGTTGGTCTCCTTCAGAAGCTCCTTTTCCATGGACGACTCCTGCTCCATAGCTGCGAGAATTACCTTTCCATCAATTTCATCCCACGCTGTCGTAATGAAAACCGCCTCCGGGTTCTGCGCACGAAGCTTTTCTGCGACTACCTCAGTCTTTGCCGCATCGTACTTCTGAGTGCGGCTTAAAATAATCGTCTTTGCACTCTCTACCTGATTATTGAAAAACTCACCGAAATTCTTCATATACATAGCAGCCTTGCTTACATCTACAACTGTAGAAAAGCTGTTCAGCCTTGTATCCGGCAAATCCGACTGTACCTCCCGTACTGCCTTAATCACATCCGAAAGCTTGCCCACACCGGACGGCTCGATAATCACGCGATCCGGAGAAAAACGCTCCAGCACTTCCTTTAATGCCTTACCGAAATCTCCTACCAGAGAGCAACAGATACAGCCCGAATTCATCTCCGTAATTTCCACTCCGGCATCCTTTAAAAAACCACCGTCAATACCGATTTCACCAAACTCATTCTCAATCAGAACGACCTTCTCGCCCTTATATGCTTCTTTTAAAAGCTTCTGAATCAAGGTTGTCTTACCTGCGCCTAAAAAACCTGAAATAATATCAATCTTTGTCATGTCTTCTGCCTCCAAAACTTATTTTTCTGCCGCCGGCTGTTCAGACGTACAATGCGGGCAACGGGTTGCATCAATTGCAATCTCAGACTTACAGAACGGACAAATCTTTGTAGTCGGTGCTGCCGGTGCCTCTGGTGCTTTTCCAAAATCACGAAGCTTGTTCATCCACTTCACGAACAGAAATACTACAAATGCCATAATAAGGAAGTCAATCAGACCGGCAAGAAAGGAACCATACTTAAAGCAAGCCACACCAAGCTCCTCTGCCTCTGTAAGAGATGCATATTTCTTACCGTCCAGTGCAATGTAAAGCTTCGCGAAATCAATTTTTCCGGTCAACAAACCAAGCAACGGCATAATCATGTCGTTCACAAGAGATGATACCAGCTTGTTGAATGCAGTACCGATAATCATACCGACAGCCAGGTCAATCATATTTCCCTTAATTGCAAATTTCTTAAACTCCTTTAACATAGTGTTTCCTCCTTTGAATTTGTTCATCCTAAAATATCTTACCAAACAAGTATAGCACATTCTAATCTTTTTTCAAGCCTTGTTCTAAAACCTCATACGGAATTTCACATTCGATTATCCCATAAGCATAGGGCGCAATATCATACGGATTTGCAAATAGCATAAGCCCGTTTTCCGTCGGATACCATTGATTTCCTTTTAAAAATTCAGTCACCCACTCTGTCAGGGCATCCTCGCTGTCCGTAATATAAAGTGCATCCCCCTCTGCTTCCCAGATTTTACCTGCGGCATAAACCGCCACCTCCTCTGCCGTCAGACCGTAGGTTTCTAAAAATTCTTCACTCCCTGCTAACGTACCATCTGTCTTATTCACCACATATGCCACCCCGTGCTGATTCGGATGTGCCCCACCGAAATTACTGTAATTCTGCACCTGCAACACAATCCACTGTGCATTCTGCCAAAGTACATTCACTGAATACTCCTGTTCCTCAGGAAATAAAAAATCGATAAACTCTCCGTTTAACGAATCCTCATAATCATACTTTGCATTTTCTTCACATTTCGGCAGCTCCTGCCGAAATGTTTCCAGCAAATTGCCTACAAAGCCGTTCAGTATTTCCGTACCATCCCCTTTCGTAAAAACCGGATATAAAATCGATGACCGGAAATAAACTACGTCATCTGCCTCTGCTTCGTCTGCCTCTTCCAAAAAAGAGTACTGCAGCTCCTCCTTCTTCTGTTCCGATACCACTGTCACTTCCGGCTTCGCCGTCAAAGTCGGTTCTGCCGGAGCCGTACCTTCCTCACAGCCCGCCAGAAAAATCAAACCAACCATTGCGCCCATCCAGACAATTATACTCTTCCGCATTTTCTCCTGCTCCTTTTCTCTTAAAAATAACCGTCACACGCTTTCCGCAAAGTGCTTCTTTTAAAGAAGCTGCCTTTTGCTAAAACCAAAAAGGACGAAAGGTACTTACCCTCCGTCCGGACCGTTACGCCTTGTATCACATTAAAGTTCAATGCTACCTGCTGCCTTATCGTTCACTACATAGTATGCTTTACGTTCCTCCGGCTTAATATACAGACGCAGGGACTTAATCGCAGACGCTCTGTGACCTTCAGCAATATAAGCTGCCTTTGCCTTTTCCATAACCTCTTCCGCAACAAACTCTTCACCGGCAAATTGTACATATACCGTTTCCTGCTTTTCTACCTTTTTCGCAGCCTTTTCCGTAGTCTTATTCTTGCTTCCCGGCTTTCTGCCCGGCTTCTTCTTTTCCGTTACAGCTTTCCCTGTTGCAGCCTCTGCCGCTGCCTTCGTTTCCTCAACTGCGGTTACCTTAACATCCTTTACTTCTTCAGCCTTGTTCCCAGAAGCATTCTTTGCCATAATCAATCCTCCGTTAAGAAATTCGTGTTTATTGCAACTTTTCTGTAGTTGACTATATCACAACTTTTCCCAATTTGCAAGCGTTTTTGTAACACACTGGTCACTTTCTATTATTCGACAATTCAATTTATCCTGCGTTATTTTCCTTTATTACAGATGTCTAAATAACATCTCCCGCATTCAAATATTCAATATTTCTCATCGCTCTCTTTTCTTCCTAAAAACCGGCAAAGGTCCCGGCTTCTCATTTTCCTCTTTCATCTTATCCCTCAGAATTTTTTCTACTATTTCATTTGTCTCTTTCCTCATTGCACCAAGCATATTCTTTAATTCCGATTTTCTTTCCTCAGACAAATAGTATGAATTGCAAAACTCTATACTTCCAACACTTTCCTCCGAAACCAAAGCAATCTGTTCACCTATTTTCATGGCATTCATGGCTTTGATTGCAGTATCCACATCTAACAAATTACCTTCATATTGTTCTACCACCGCAAAAAGTCTATCATCAGCGGTAGCTCCCTTAATATAATCAACCTCAGACAAATCAATCTCTACACGCTTATTTCCGCTTCTGTTTTGTACTACAAAGTCCAACCAGCCTTTATTCAATCCGAATTCCAAGCCATTCAGACTGTCTAAATCTACTGTGTAAACATTTATAATGGGATTACTTCTTCTGGCTGCCCACTTTTCTGCCATTTCTACGTCGGTTGTGACATAAAAACCGATTCCAAAATCAGCATCTTCTCTCCCATAGGAAAGTGAAGGAGCCTTCACTTCACAATTTGAGCCATGATAAACTTTTATTTTAGCCACGAAAGTAATCCTCCTTTATTTTTTCTATTGCAGACTTGACACTCAAAGAATGTAAAGCTTCATAAGAATATATAATACTTTCCATATCATATCGATTCAAAATTACTCTTGGCATTTCCTGATACTCAAAACACCAATACGTAATCAAATAACCAATCCAAAACATGGCTTCCTTTGGCATTGCCTTTTTTGATTGCACACTTTCTAAGCGACTCTTATTCTCGTTCATAAAAGCTTTTACTATATAAGATTTTGCTTGGGAACACAGTGCCACATCTCCTTCTATAATTCTTTCAAATATTTCAGAATCCATCCATATATGAAGTAATTGAAGACTATTCTGATACATATTGTTACATTCTTCCAATACATTTCCAACCTTTTCACATAGCTTTAATTCCACAAAATGCATAAATCTTCAACTCCTTTTCATCACTACCTCTGTCTCTATTATCATCTCAAGCCGAAAATTTGTCAATATTATCCTTTAATCTGCCTGATACATCCATCTTTTTACCATACCTTTGTAACTCACTTTGCTTTTTCTTTTTTCGCGTAAGCCTCGCTTTCTCCGCATGCGCGCGGTAAGCTCTATGCTCACTTTGCTTACGCGAAAAACACGCATGGCAAAACAGCTCAACCATGCGTGTTTCCTGACTTTATGGACGTTTAAATTTATGTTTTAGAATACACCCTGCGCCAGCATGGCATCTGCAACCTTTAAGAAGCCTGCAATGTTACCGCCTGCAACAAGATTG
>CAZAUP010000103.1:0-4371 GCA_964488415.1 uncultured Lachnospiraceae bacterium | reverse complement strand
TGCTCGTTTAACATTAACTCGCTAATGGTTTTGTACCTCCATGATAATAATATGAGACAGTTTTATACCGTGCAGGCTCGCACTTCGTGCTTACCACTCATCTTGCTTACACGAAAAAAGCGGATAGTCACAGACTATCCGCCAAAATAATCCCGACATCGGGAAATCATCTTAACCAAACCTCTTTGCAATACAATGTACGCGGAAGGTGAGAGCGGATACTCTGCTTTATGCTTACACAGCTTCTAAACTATAACACGTTTTCAACAAGATGTCAAGAAGTTTTTTTACATTTCTGCATTTTCTGCATTTCTAAAAAATTCTGATTCCTATTATTTTTTCAAAGCCTCACCAAACCGTTTAAGTCCACGCACTATTTCAACTCCGTTACACCGGTGTCACCTTTACGCCGCCTACCGGTCTTACACGGAACACCTGACATGCTCCCTCACCAAAGACACGATTCATCTCCGCAACATAGGACTCCACCTTTTCTACCGGTACAAACGCCTGAACGGTGCCTGCAAAGCCGCCGCCATGCACTCTCACCGCACCGGTTCCCTTTAAGGCACGCTTACTGACCATAATGCCGAGCGGAATTGCCTGCTCCGTCGGTGCGGAGGCGGAATACAAATTTTGCAGCAGACACTCGGAGGAAGCTCCGGAAGCACGCACAAGGGATACAAACTCTTCCATATCACCACATTTAAGTGCCTCCGCCTCCTTTTTAGCCCGCCGGTTTTCTTCAAAGAAATGTACTGCTCGCAGCAGTGCCCGGTCAGAACATTTTTTCCGCAGATTCGGAAGCTCCTTATAAAAGGCTTCCTCCTCTACCTCTCGCAAACAGTTTTTCCCAAACTGTGCCGCCACACGCTCCATCTCTGCGCGCACTGCCGCATAATCCGGTGTTAAATTCGTATGATTTCCGCCGGTATCCGTAATGCAAATCGAATACCCCGCCTTTTCAAAATCGAAAGAGAAGCGTTCTATCACCGGATTTTCTGTGTCGGCAAAATCAAAAAATACCAAGCCTCCCAGCGAGCTTGCCATCTGATCCATAAGACCGCACTTTTTCCCAAAATAGACATATTCCGCATACTGCCCGATTTTCGCAATCTCCACTGCTCCCGCTCTGCCTTCGTTATACTGCAAATCAATGATTGTACCAAGTAAAGTTTCAAACGCTGCTGAAGACGAAATGCCGCTGCCGCCAAGCACATCGGAGGTACTGTAAAGGTCAAAGCCTCCGATGGACACACCAAGCTCAGCAAAACGTGCCGCCACGCCTCTCACAATGGCTGCCGCCCCTTTCTCACCACTCTGCACGGAAAGCTCGGCAAGACTTATGGAAAAGCCGCCATATCCCTCTGAATACACACGAATCACACCCTCCTCATGAAAGGAAGCTACCGCAATGGCATCCACCTGTAGCGCTGCCGCCAGCACACAGCCATGCTGATGATCCGTATGATTGCCGCCGATTTCCGTTCTGCCCGGTGCCGAAAAAAGCGACACCTGCTCCCTTGCCGGATATAGCTCCGCAAAACGCCTGATTGCCTTACAATACCGCTCCTTCTGGGCTGTAAGGCTCTCCTTCTCCGGGCCGTACAGTGTTTTCATAATCGGTAAAAAAGCTCCCTGCTCCATATCCCTTAACAGTCTGTCTTTTTCCATAGGTCTCCTTTCCTTTTAATAAATGACCCGCTTCGCACTATGCGGTGTCCTGTAATTATAATATGATATAATGACACCGGTTTTGTAATCTGATGCATGTACTACCCTGCCGTCACCAATATACATTGCCACATGGTCTACGGTTCCGCCGGAAGCATAAAATACTAAATCTCCTGCTTTTAAATAGGTCTTGTTCGGTGTCACGGACAAAAGCGCGCTGCTTGCCGCCATATCACGGGATACACGCGGTAACGTATAGCCATAGGCCTTATATGCCGCATAGCAAAGCCCGGAACAATCCACTCCGGTCTTTAAATTGGTGCCGCCCCAGACATAGGCCGTGCCTACTGCCGTCCTTGCATAGTCTGCCACCTGCTTCGCCTTATCCCGCTTTGCCTGCTCTGCAGCCGCCTTCTTTTCCGCTTCTGCCCTTGCAGCCGCCTCCGCAGCCGCCTTCTTCTCCGCTGCAATTCTTGCGGACTCCTCCGCCAGTGTCTCTCCTACCTTCGGCTCACCGGTCACAGTCACATACTTTGCAAACACATAACCGGTCATTTTTTCCGTTCCGGAGGAAAAACGGATTTTCATCCAATCAGTTCCTTTTTCCAACAGCTCCGCTTCTTCTCCAAGCGTAAAGCCACCGATAATTTTATACTCTGTACCGGCTCCGGAACGAATGTTTAACGTATTTGCCGTTACCTTGATTTTCGGAGAGTACGTCCTTGCAATGGCTTCCTCCGCCGCATCCTCCATAAGTAAATATTTCTTCACCACATAGCCGGTCACGTTACCGGAATTCACATAAACCCAGTCCCCCGCATCTTCAATTACGGTAGCCACACAATCCGCATATAATTTTCCTACTGCAGCAGCTGTCGTAGATGCTGCTTCGCGAACATTCACGTAATTAAGAACATTCGCATACACACGGGTACCGGCAATACTCTTCTTACGCTGAAACAGCATAATTTCCCCATCTGTTTCTGTATCTGCAGCCTGTAACAGTGCACGCTCACACAACGTCTCCGTGCCCTCTATGTAACGGTTTTTCGCACCGATTGCCCTCCACATCTCTTTTATATCCAGAGCTATCCCCGGAGACATTGTTTTTGTCTCCGCAACAAAATCCGGGCGAAGCCTCACAACAGCTGCATTCACCTCTGCTGCATTTGCCTCTGCCGCCTGTAAGCTTCCTGCAAGCATTACGGTACTCAGACACCATAACGCCTTGCTATACTTTTTACTTCCCACAAAATTCCTCCCTTTGAATTATTACAAATTTGTTACAAACTTGTAACATGATTATAACAAGTCGCCCTATTTTTGTCAACCGGACAGCCCCTCCAATATCTTCCAGTTCTGCAAATCTACCGCTTTCACTTTTATCTCCGTTCAGAAAGCAGATATGCCTCAATTTCCCGAATTGCAACCGCTCCGTCTGCCGCTGCCGTTACCACCTGCCGCAAAGGCTTTGTGCGCAAATCTCCCGCAGCAAACACCCCCGGCAAATCCGTCCTGCAATTTTCGCCCGCAATCACATACCCTGCCTCATCCAAAGAAGCAAGCCCCTTTAACAGCTCCGTATTCGGAAGCATACCGACAGCAACAAATACCCCGGAAACCGTAAGCTTCCTTTCGCCTTCCTTTGTCTGAAGTACGAGCCCCTCTACCTGACCGCTTCCTATAATCCTTACAGGGGTTGCATTTAATATAAACTCTACATTATCGCAGGCACGAAGACGGTTCACCAATGTTTTTGCGGCACGAAACTCTTCCCTGCGGTGTACCAGATACACCTTCCTGCAAATACGGGCTAAAAAAACCGCATCCTCAATTGCAACATCGCCGCCGCCTACCACAGCCACCTCTTTTCCTCTGAAAAAAGCTCCGTCACAGGTCGCACAATAGGATACTCCACAGCCTGCAAGCTCCTCTTCTCCCGGCACCGCAAGCGTTCGATGCTTCGCTCCTGTAGCAAGCAGTACCGTTTTTGCCTCCAACCCCTCTCCATTTTCCAAAACCACAAAAAAACCGGCTCCGTTCTTTTTTATCTCTGTCACTCTGCCATCCCGGAATTGCACGCCGCATTGATCACAATGCTCACGAAACCTTACCGCAAGGTCAAAACCACCGATTCCCTTTAGTCCCGGATAATTATCCACCTCGGAGGTATTGATAATCTGACCGCCGCTCATCAGTCCGCCCTCAAGCACCAAATGAGACAGCTCTGCTCTTGCCGCATAAATTCCTGCCGCCATTCCTGCCGGTCCGGCTCCGATAATAATCGTATCTAACATAAAAAACCTCTTTCCGCGCATGAATCGCGCTTTTTCTTGATTTTTTCATAAAAACGTGCTATACTGCAAATAGAAGTACAAACGAAAGGAGAATGCCGTATGATGATGGACATTGCCTCACTTTCCATGCAGACCTCTGCTCTTCAGGCTTCGGATATGGTAAGTGTTGCCATATTCAAGAAAACGCTTGAGACCATCGAGGGATCCGGCGAAGGTATGATTCAGATGATGGAACAGTCCGTTCATCCGAATCTCGGTCAGAATATCGACCTCCGTGTTTAAAAGCTCATGCATGTCATGGGCTTTTCTTTTTACTTTACTTTATAGGAGCGTACTAAAGTACGCTCCTATAAAGCAAAAAACGCTCCGCGGGATGCGCACTCGCGCGATTGGAAGATGT
>CAZAUP010000102.1:0-4377 GCA_964488415.1 uncultured Lachnospiraceae bacterium | reverse complement strand
TGCGAACGCGCCCACGACCGAGTGGCAATGCCACGAGGTTGGGGGACGGTGCGCAGCACCGCCTACACGAAATCCCCATTTCCTGCGAACGCGCCCACGACCGAGTGGCAATGCCACGAGGTTGGGGGACGGTGCGCAGCACCGCCTACACGAAATCCCCATTTCCTGCGAACGCGCCCACGACCGAGTGGCAATGCCACGAGGTTGGGGGACGGTGCGCAGCACCGCCTACACTTCAATTACTTCTACTGTTTCAATTGCCTGCTTCATTAACCCTTCTATTACATCAGAAAGTAATTCTTCCGATTTTTCGATTACGGACAACAGCGGCTTTGTAACCGGATGCTTCGCTACAAAAATAGTACAACAATCTTCGTATGGAAGGATTGAGGTTTCAAAAGTCCCGATTTTTTGTGCAACTTCCACGATTTCCACCTTATCAAAGCCTATCAGCGGGCGAAATACCGGCAGCTCACATACTGCATTTGTAGTTAAAAGACTTTGCATTGTCTGACTTGCAACCTGTCCGATGCTTTCCCCGGTTATCAGACTGAGGCATTCACTCTTCTTTGCAAAATATTCCGCAATCCGCATCATATAACGACGCATAATTATGGTTAGCTCCTCATGCGGACACTTCTCGTAAATAGCCAGCTGAATGTCCGTAAAATTAACAATATTTAAGCGAATCGGTCCACTGTAACGGCTGACGATTTTTGCAAGCTCCACTACCTTTTCCTTGGCACGGTCACTGGTGTACGGCGGTGCATGAAAATAGGTTGCCTCTAACTCTACCCCCCGCTTGGAAATCATATAACCGGCCACCGGACTATCAATACCTCCGGAAAGCAGAAGCATGGACCGACCTGCCGTGCCCACCGGCATACCTCCCGGTCCCGCAAGTACTTTAGAATAGATATACGCGCGGTTACGAATTTCTACCGTAATCACTTCCTGCGGTGCGTGTACATCTACAGAAAGCTCCGGAAAACGTCCCAGCAAATACTCACCGATTTTTGCACAAATCTCAGGCGATGTAATCGGATAATGCTTATCTGCGCGCTTTGCAGCCACTTTAAACGTAAAGTTCTTCTTTGCATAGGTCTTTTCCACAAAATCACCTACCGCCTGCTTTACCGTCTCCCATTCCGTGGTATCCACTACTTCTACCGGGCAGAAGCCGGACACGCCAAATACTCGCCCCAGTGCTTCCACCGTATCTTCATAGTCATATCCTGCCGGACACTCTACAAAAATTCTGCCCTGCTCACGCGTTACGGTATATTCTCCTAGCGGTTTCAGCTTTTCTGCCACGCGGTTTTTTAGCGCATTCTCGAAAATGTGGCGGTTATTTCCCTTTAACCCGATTTCTCCGTACTTTACCAAAAATGCCTGATACATAAGTCCTCCTTATTCTTTCCTGTCCGCAAACGCTTCTTTTCATTTTTCTCATTGAACTCTCCCGCAAATCATCTGCGCCAAAATCTGCGAAGCTGTGGTAACAGTTCCTTCAAGACTGCGATTGTATAGTCCAGCTCTTCCCTCGTGGTATTCTCACAAAAGCTGAATCGTACCGTGGAATCCAGCAGCTCTTTCTTTACACCGATTGCCTTCAGGGTGCCGCTGACCGCCGGATGATTCGATGAACAGGCCGAACCGGAGGAAACATAAATTTCCTTCTCTTCCAATGCATGAAGCAAAACCTCGCTCCGCACTCCTTCAAAGCCTACGCTCATAATGTGAGGTGCCGTACAACGTAAACGTGCTTTTTTTTCATCAGTAGAAACACTCTCACCATCTTTTCCGTCCACCAGATGAATGGTTACACCGGAAAGTCCAGACAAGCCTTCTGCGAAATATTCCTTCAAGCCGTACAAATGCTCCCGCACTTCATCCATTTTTTCATATGCAAGCTTCGCCGCAAGCCCCATGCCGGCAATGCCTGGCACATTTTCCGTACCGGAACGCATCCCCTTTTGCTGACCGCCGCCGAATAAAATCGGCTTAATCTTCGTCTTTTCTTTCACATACAAAAAACCACAGCCCTTCGGACCGTGTAGCTTATGCGCACTGACCGAAAGCAAATCAATATTTTGCCTTTTCGGATAAATCCGGCATTTGCCATAGGCCTGTATGGCATCCACATGATATATAATCTCCGGATTATATTCTTTTACTGCCTCTCCCAGTGCCGCAACATCCTGCATCGCACCTACCTCATTGTTCACAGCCATGATAGAAACTAAAATCGTATCCTCGCAAAGAGCCTCCTTTAAGCTCTCTACCGAAATGGTTCCGTTCTCTCCCGGAACCAGATACGTAATACGAAACCCCTGCTCCTCCAGAAAAAACACCGGCTCATACACAGAGGCATGCTCATAGGAAGTAGTGATAATGTGCATTCCGCGACGCTTGTTCGCAAAGGCAGCACCCAGCAGTGCCATATTGTTAGACTCTGTCCCACCGGAGGTAAACAGAATCTCTTCCGGCTTACACTTTAATGTGGCTGCAATCTGTTCCTTCGCATTTTTTAAATACCGCTCCGCCTCCATTCCCTTTTTATGACGTGAAGACGGATTGCCGAAATCTTCCCTGTATACCCGCTCCATCAGAGTCAAAACCTCTTCATCGATGCAGGTTGTTGCAGAATTATCTAAATACGCTTCCATGAGTTCTCCTGTTCCTTTTTATAGCATTTTATTCCATGGCTTATCCGGCTACACTGTACTAGCCTTTGGTACACTCTATTGCAAGCATCAGCATAGACAGCATGGCAAATCCGGCCGTCTCTGTTCGAAGAATCCGCCTGCCAAGGGAAAGGCACTCCGCCCCCTGTTCCTGCACCGCCGCCACTTCTTCCTCTGTGAAACCACCTTCCGGTCCTACAAAAATACCGATGCTTTTCTTTTCTGCCGCTGCCTTTACAAACTCAGCTGTCGGCTGCATGCCCCGTGCATTTTCATACAAAATGACATTATACTCTAAATCCGTCATCTGCGCAAGTGCTTCTTTCCATGTACAAACTGGAGCAATCCGCGGAATCACTCCCCTGCCGGACTGCTTTGCCGCACTCTCTGCAATTGCCTGCCAGCGGCTGCGTTTTTTCTCTTCCTTGCCAGCCTCGGTCTTTACAATCGTGCGCTTTGTCACCACCGGTACAAGCTCCGCCACACCAAGCTCCACTGCTTTTTGGATAATCAATTCCATTTTATCCTTTTTAGGAAGCCCCTGAAACAGCACAAGCCGCACCGGAAGCTCCGTTTCTGAAGCCTGCTCCGCCAGGATACGTGCCACAAGATTCCGTTCCCTGGTTCCTGCCAGCTCACACAGCCAGTCCGTCCCGGCACCGTCACAAAGCACAAACTGCTCCCCATTTTTCATACGAAGTACGTTTTTGATATGATTTACGTCCTCACCGGTAATTTCAATCGTATTTCCCGACCGTTGTGACGGCTCAACATAAAAGCGATACATTTTTTCCCTTTCTCCGGCATCTGCATTCTGTTTCTGCATTGCCCGCATACATCTGTCTTTCGCTGCTATCTTGCAACAATGGACACCCAGTCTCCCAGCGTAACTACCTCTACAATTTCAAAACCATTGCCCGTAAGTGCCGCTTCTACTGCTTCCCGTTTTGTATTGATAATACCGGAGCTGATAAAAAGTGCATCAGGCTTCATAAACTCTCTCACCACACCGGACAACGGTATAATCACATCTGCCAAAATATTTGCCACCACAACCTCATACCTTTGAAGTCCTACCGCCTCCCTCAGTGCACTGTTACCAAGCACGTTGCCGTCCGTGACTTCAATTCTGCCGCTCACTCCCGTAAATACAGGAAGTCCGTTTGCATCCTTTTTACAAACAGCTGCCGTCAGATGATTCACCTCTGCATTCTCCACTGTCACGCCCACTGCTATCGGGTCAATGTCTACCGCCGCAGCATAGCCCGCTCCAAGCAGCATGGAAAGAATGGATAAAATCCCGCTGCCGCAGCCTACATCCAACACACTGTCACCCTTCTTCAGATATTTTTTTAGGTTTCCGATACAAAGCTTCGTTGTCTCATGGGCTCCCGTACCAAATGCCGTGCCGGGGTCGATTTCCACCACCATATCTCCTTCCCTTTTCTCGGCAAGTGTCTCCCATGTCGGCTTAATCACAATGCTTTCATCAACACGAAACGGCTTAAAAAATTCCTTCCAATTGTTAATCCAATCCTTATCCTCGGTTTCGGAAACAGAAAGCACACCGCTTCCCACATCTACAAATGAACGAAGTTCAGAAAGACCCTCGGCAATTTTTCCTCGAAGTGCCTCAATATCCGTATCTGTTTCCAGATAAAAGCTTACAACAGCACTGCCGTCATCCTCC
>CAZAUP010000101.1:0-4434 GCA_964488415.1 uncultured Lachnospiraceae bacterium | reverse complement strand
CCGCTGCCGGAAGCTTTAACCTTGCAGAAAGATCAATCGCATCTGCCACACCAACTACAGCAAGCAGGGCCAGTAAAATACCACCCAGCCCTTCGCCCGCAATCATTCCCGAACAGAACAAAATACCATCATTTACGATTCTCTTCTTCTCATTTTCTTCCTTCTTCATCTTATCAAATGCAAGACGAACCAAACCTCCTACCATAATACATGCATTCAACTGTACCGGAAGATATACACCGATTGCAAACGGAAGAACCGGAATACCAACTATCTCCACTACAATCGCGATAAACACACCGGTGAATACTAATGCCCATGGAAGATTTCCTTCCATAACACCCTCAATAATCATCTTCATAAGCGTTGCCTGCGGAGCCGCAAGCTCTTCGGAGCCAAAGCCCCATGCACTGTCTAAAAGATACAGCGTACCGCCAATGGCAAAGGCTGCTGCGATAACACCGATGATTTCACCAATCTGCTGCTTCTTCGGAGTAGCACCAAGAAGATAGCCGGTTTTTAAATCCTGAGAGGTATCACCGGCAATTGCCGCTACAATACAAATAATGGAGCCGATGGCTATGGCACTGCGCATACCGCTTGCACCGGACTCACCGGTTATTTTTAAGATTACCGTTGCAATCAGCAGGGTTGCGATTGCCATACCGGAAACCGGATTATTACTGCTGCCAACCAAACCTACCATACGGGAAGATACAGTTGCAAAGAAGAATCCAAAAATAACAACAATAACCGCGCCAAGAAGACTTACCGGAATTGCCGGAACAAGCCAAACAAGAAGCGTCAATACCGCAATGGAAGCAAGCACGATTTTCATGCTGATATCCTGTGCAGTACGCTCGCCTCCGGCACTGCCCTTGCTTCCTGTCATACTCTTTACCGCATCGCGGAAGGTACGAACAATCAGCGGAAGTGACTTAATCAGGCTGATAATACCACCGGCTGCCAGCGCGCCGGCACCAATATAACGGATATAAGAACTCCAGATAGCACTGGCACCACCCTCGGCAAACAGCTCACCAATCGGCTTAGTTCCTGGATATAACAGCAGCTCCGCACCAAACAGTACAATCAGCGGAATAAGTACCAGCCAGCTGAGTACACCGCCTGCAAACATATAGGAAGAAATACGTGGTCCGCAGATATAACCAACACTCATTACCGCCGGATAAATCTGAGTACCGATTTCGCCCGCATAACCCTTTACACGGAAGGAAATCTCCCCCGGAACTGCTTTGATACCATCAATGATAAACTTAAATACAGCTGCGAAGCCCATCCCGGCAAATACGGTAGAAGCATTTGCACCACCTTCCTCACCCGCAAGAAGCACCTCCGCACACGCAGTTCCCTCCGGATACGGAAGTATTCCGTGTTCCTTTACAATTAACGCATTCCGAAGTGGAATCATAAAAAACACTCCAAGCAGACCGCCAAGTAAGGCAATAACTGTAATCTCAATAATGCCAGGCTTATCCATAACGCCATCCTTTGCCCAAAGGAACAGTGCCGGCAGCGTAAAAATGGCACCTGCCGCCAAAGACTCTCCGGCAGAGCCTACCGTCTGCACTACATTACTTTCCAAAATTGAATTCTTACGCATAAGAACACGGATTACACCCATAGCAATCACCGCTGCCGGAATGGACGCGGAAACCGTCATGCCCACCCGAAGCCCCAAATATGCATTTGCTGCGCCAAAAATAACTGCCAGCAGCACACCCATAATAATGGATGTAACGGTAATCTCAGGGGTTACCTTATCTGCCGGTACATATGGCTTAAAATTCTTTTGATTGTCCATAAATACACTCCATTCTGCCGTTTTCACGGTATTATTTGAAATTATTATACCATTCCCGCATTGCTATTTCAACAAAAAGATACACATTTTCAACATTTTCTAGTAATTCAACACATTTTTTTGTAATTCCGACAAATTGATGCAAAAAGCAAAAGCCATGTGCTTTATTGTATCAAGTATAGTATTACTGTGCTTCTGAACCTTATTCAGTTTTGAGACACTGGCTGATATGTTTTTTCATCGCAGAACGCCTTTTCTGCCACCTCGCCAGACATCGGATAAGTGTGCTTCACACCGTCATACACAATCAGACAGAGCTTCGCGGGTCAGTCCGGCTCACAACACTCTGCTGTATCCTTCCGTAGACCTTATGCCTTTTCATGGTAACACCGTTTTGCGCCGCAAGCTCCGACACCGTTACAAAACGATATCCCTTTTCCATAAGCACCGGAATCAGATATTCCACTGCCTTTGCCGTGGCAGGATACTGCTCATGCATCAGCACTACTGAGTTCACCAAATCGCCCTTTTCTTCCGCTTCCATGATGCGTTCTATCATTACTTCCGTAGAAACACCTGCCCAGTCCCTGCTGTCCACAATACAACTGACGAACGGATAATCCAGTGCCTTCTCTATCGTCTCATTCATTTCCAAATACGGAATTCTGGCAATTACCGGCCTTTTTCCGATTGCATCTTCAATCGCCGCAGCTGTTTTGTCAAACTCTTCCTTAATCTCCTCGGCAGTACATTCTGTTAAATGATTGTGGGTAAAGGAATGATTCCCCACCTCAATACCGACCTTCTGCGCATACTGCAGCTCCGGTAGATTTCCTTCATGAATCTGCTGTCCTACATAAAAGCAGGTTGCCCTCTGCCCATACTGCTCCAAGGTACGCAAAATGCACATAGAACTGCTGTCCACGGCATATTCCCATAACGGTCCGTCATCAAACGTAAATGCTACTAATTTAGTCCCTTCCATTTAACAATTCCTCCAATTTGTCATAATACTGATACAGCTTTTGAGTTCCGTTTTCCAACAGATAGTAATGCCTGATATAGGGAATCAAAAGTGTGAAAAGTAATAGTAAAAGTATTCCGTTCCAAAGAGAAAACGCAGTCACCCCAAGAAGAAACACTAAAATTGTCATCAGCGCAAACAGCACCGTAACAATCAGATGAATCAGACGCTCATGCTGAAAAAAACCGATTTGTATCAAAAGCTCTGCCTTCTCCTTCTCCAAGCGAATTCGAAATGCAGCTTTCTCCTCTGCCGGCATTTCTTCCGCCTCTTTTGCGAAAGAATCCGTCAGTGCCTGCATCTTTCTAATATATTCTTTCAATCTTTTTCCCATAGAGTGCCTCCTTCTCTGTCGTATTCACCTTACTGCTGTCTGAATGTAATTGTTCCGGTTTCATATTCCATTTTTTCAACAATCGCGAGTGCTTCCAGCTGATACCCCAAATTCCGGATGATTTTCCCGCCGGGCTGAAACCCCTTTTCAACTGCAATTCCGATTCCTTCTACCGTTGCGCCCGCAGCCTGAACAATTTGAAGCAGCCCCTGCAATGCACAGCCGTTTGCAAGAAAGTCATCAAGCAATAGAACATGATCCTTTTCATTAAGGAATTTTTTAGCTACAATTATCTAGCTTTTATTTTTATGAGTAAACGACTCCACCTCCGCAGTATACATATCTCCCTCAAGATTGATGCTTTTGGATTTTTTGGCAAACACAACCGGTACATCAAAATGCTGCGCAACAATACACGCGATTCCAATGCCGGATGCTTCTATGGTAAGAATCTTATTAATGCTTTTCCCTGCAAATCTCCTTTTCCATTCTTTTCCCATTTCATTGAATAATTTAATATCCATCTGATGATTCAAAAAGCTGTCAACCTTTAAGACATTACCCTCTTTTACAATTCCGTCTTTCACGATTTTTTCTTCTAAAAAATTCATTGCTCTTTTCCCCGCATGACTGATTATTCATTTATCCTTTTATCTGTTTTTTTCCTTCTGTTTTCATTTTTACCAATGCTCTACACCGCCCCAAAACGGATTGTCAAAATAAGCGGCGTAACAGTCCCCCTTAATAAAGCACCCATTTTGAATCGTGCATTCTAAAATGATAATTTTATTATACTCATTCATCGGATAAAGTCAATGGCTTTCAAAAACAGTTACATTTGGACACATTTTTTAAGAGCCCAAGCTCCGTATTTATAACTCTTTCTGCGCCCTGTGCAAATTCAAAACAGTCAAATATATCAAAGCAAGCTGCTCATAATTTTCTTCGCATTCTTTCCTACTGTGTCCACATAGTATCCTCTGCACCAAAAGTGTCGATTACCGTACTTTCTTTGGTTTTATGTGATTGGCGAACCTACATAATTATACCACTGGAGGTTTTGTACTATAAGCTGAAGCAGCTAAGGACACACCTGCATAGCAGGTGGTTTATTAAAAGATGCTACACAGTAAAAAGGCTCCCGGGAAAAATCCTGGAAGCCTTGAATTTACTGGATTTGTAAAACTATCATCAAAGATTACTCAATGATGGTAGCAACCTTACCGGAACCTACGGTTCTACCACCCTCAC
>CAZAUP010000100.1:0-4544 GCA_964488415.1 uncultured Lachnospiraceae bacterium | reverse complement strand
AGAGGACAGATACAAAAGCGAATCGTGCGCATCCCGCGGAGCGATAGCAAGTCCGGCTGCGTTGTGGCACAAGGAGCTTGCTTGACCATTTTGTTTGTATGGGGCAGGATGCGATTCTACAATGATAGAAAGACAAGGGACGATGCAGAGGTATCTGTGGTTACATATAGTGACAAAAAACGCTTCTGCAGATGTAGTGTGAAAGGATAGATAAGATGAAGTTTGTAATTCAAAGAGTGACAAAGGCAAGTGTAACAGTGGATGGAAGCTGTATAGGTTCGATCGGACGGGGCTTGCTGGTGTTAATCGGCATAGGTGCCGAAGATACCAGAAAAATTGCGGATAAGTACGTAAAGAAGCTTTTAGGACTTCGTATTTTTGAGGATACGGAAGGGAAAACGAACCTTTCCCTAAAGGATGTAAATGGTGAGCTGCTATTGGTTTCCCAGTTTACCTTATATGCGGATTGCCGTAAGGGAAACCGTCCGTCCTTTATTTATGCAGGAGCACCGGCACTGGCAACGGAGCTTTACGAGTATATTATCGAGAGCTGCAAAAAAGAAGGTTATCCGGTGCAGACCGGAGAGTTTGGAGCGGACATGAAGGTGGAGCTGTTAAACGATGGTCCGTTTACGATTGTACTGGACAATCTGTAAACGGTAAGAGACAAAGAGAAATTTGAAATTTAATGGATGTTTAGGTGCGGGCAGGAGAAAACAAAGCAGAACACGGAGGTGTGAGAATGGATTTTGAGAAGCTTACGAGGTATCTGGATTCATTAGAGGAAAGAGGAATTCCGTCGGTGGATTGTATGATATATAAAAATCACGAGCTTTTGTACCGGCATAGGAATGGCACGACAGATGAAAGGAAAACAAAACGGATACAGGGGGATGAGCTGTATCTTATGTTTTCCATGACAAAGCTGCAGACAATGACTGCTTTCCTGCAGCTGGTGGAACAGGGAAAACTTTCTCTGGAGGATGAGGTAGGAAGGTATTTGCCGGCGTATAAAAAACTTACGGTGAAGAAGGATGGTGAGGTGGTGTTGCTTACGACACCGCTTCGGTTAAAGCATCTGGTGTCAATGCAGTCAGGACTTGACTATGATTTGGAGCGTCCGGGCATTCTGCGGGTAGTAAAGGAAAAGGGACAGGCGGCAGCAACACAGGATATTGTGGCTTCCTTTGCGGAGACACCGCTTTGCTTTGTGCCGGGCGAGCATTTCTTTTATAGTTTAAGCCATGATGTTGTGGCTGCAATCATCGAAGTAGTGTCCGGTATGCACTTTGGTGAATATTTAAAGAAGTATATCTGGGAGCCGCTTGGAATGAATAATACGTTTTTTGCAAAGCCGATGAATGAACACCCACGTCTGGCACATCAGTTTATTTGTGAGGAGGACGGTACAATCGTACCGATGGAGCCTTCCTGCTGTTATCAGTTTACGGAAAATTATGAGAGCGGCGGTGCGGGTTTAATCAGCTGTACGGAGGATTATGCGGTATTTGCGGATGCACTGGCTTGTGGTGGCGTGAGCAGGAACGGTGTTCGTCTTTTAAAAGCGGAGACGGTGGAGCTTATGAAGGAAAATCGGCTTTGTGATGCAGCACGAAAGGATCTTGCAGATACCATGGGGCGTAAGGGCTACGGCTATGGCTGCGGCGTGCAGGTGCTTTTAGAACCGGAGAAAATCGGTGCTGCGGCACCGGTAGGAGTGTTTGGCTGGGACGGTGCAGCGGGAAGCTGCTGCATCATGGATACAAAATCCGGTACGTCTCTTGTTTATTTGCAGCATGTAAGGAATTGTGGGTGGGCATATAGTGAGATTCATCCGGCATTACGGGATTTTGTGTTTGGAACAGAAAAATGATTGCTTCCCAGCGCTGGGAATTTCGCTGAACCAAAGCGTTCTTTGCGGTTTGGAAAGGTAAAGCGGGATTCCATAGTGCAGAAGATATAATTTAACAATGAGAAAGGATGAGAAGGATGAGAAAAACAATTCATGCAGAAAATGCACCGGCAGCAGTAGGACCTTATGTACATGCAGTAAAAGCAGGGGACTTTGTGTATACCTCCGGTCAGATTGGGCTGGTACCGGCAACCGGTGTGCTGGCAGAGGGCGTAGAGGCGCAGGCAGAGCAGGCATTACAAAACATTCAGGCTGTGCTGGCAGCAGCAGGCTGCACAATGGCAGATGTGATTAAGACCACGGTTTTTCTGGCGGATATCGCTGACTTCGGTAAGATTAACGAGATTTATGCAAAGTATTTTACCGGAGAGACTCCGGCACGTTCCTGTTTACAGGCGGGAGCACTTCCAAAGGGAGCTCTGTTTGAAATTGAAGTCGTGGCATATAAGGGCTGATGGAGAAAACATATTTTGTTTACCTGCTCCGGTGTATGGATGATTCTTTGTATACCGGAATTACTACAGATGTACTGCGTAGGTTTAGAGAGCATCAGTCGGGTGGTGTCCAAGGTGCCAGCTACACGAAAGCGCACAGACCAAAGGAGCTTGCAGTGGTGTGGCGTGTGGGAAACCGTTCGTCGGCATCAAAGCTGGAGTGGTATCTGAAGCACCTGACCAAGAAACAGAAGGAAAGCTTATGTGAAACGCCGGAGTTGCTTCCGGCGTTTCTTGACATGGAGGAAGCAGCTTTGGCGGAGCCGGTCAGGCTTCCTTTGCGTTAAAAAGCTTTTTAGACCCTTTCCGGCAGTTCATCCTGCTTCGGAAACTTTCGCCGCATAATTAGGAAACATAAAAAATGTGCAAGAAAGGTCAGTGCCCAGGACACCGGATAGGAGAAAAACAATGCCCTTGGGGTGTGGTACTGCGGTATTTGAAAGATAGTGGAAATCCAGAGCAGACGTAATCCGCAGGCACCAAGCATGGAAACAATGGTAGGGGTAACGCCGTAGCCCATGCCGCGGATAGAGCCTACCATAGTATCCATCATACCACAAAGGAGATAGGAGGTGCTGATAATGCTGAGCCGTACCATACCTGCTTCAATGGAGGACGGGGTATCCGTGTAGATGTGTAGTAACGGACGACCGAACAAATATGCCAAATTTCCGAATACCAGGCCTGCAAAAATTGCACAGCACTGCGCACAGAATAAAATCCTGTTGATACGGGAGTATTTTTTTGCACCGATATTCTGGCTGGTAAAGGTCAGCGCTGCCTGGTGAAAAGCATTCATGGACACCCAGACAAAGCCTTCAATGCTGGCAGCAGCGGAGCTGCCGGCAACAACAATTTCACCGAAGCTGTTAACGGAAGACTGAATGACGACGTTGGATAAGGAGAACACTACCCCCTGAAGACCTGCGGGAACGCCGATTTTTACAAGCCCCCAAAGGGTACTGCGGTCTACCCTGAGCTTTGCCGGGAAAACGCGAAAGGCATCGTCCTCCTCTGTCATAAGACAGCGGAGAATCAGTGCCGCGGAAAGGTACTGGGAAAGTATGGTTGCCAGTGCAACACCCGCCACATCCATATGAAATGCAATAACAAACAGCAGATTTAGAATCACGTTTAACAGTCCGGCAAGGGACAAAAAGAGAAGCGGACGTTTGGTATCCCCTTTGGAACGAAGCAGCGAGCTGCCGAAATTATACAGCATCATCGCCGGCATACCGAGGAAGTAAACACGCAGATAAAGAGAAGCAAGACCGATAACACTGTCCGGAGATTTCATAAGAGTCAGAATCTGCGGTGCAAACACGATACCTACAACGGTTAAAATCAGACCGCTGATCAGACTGACGGTAATCGCGGTATGTACGACCTTTCCGGTGCGCTCCTTGTCTCCGGCACCGATGTATTTTGCGGAAAGTACATTGGCCCCGATGGAAAGGCCTAAAAACAGATTCGTCATCAGGTTAATTAAGGAAGAGGTGGAGCCTACCGCTGCGAGAGAATTATCTCCCGCAAATTTTCCTACTACGGCAATATCTGCGGCATTAAAAAGCAGCTGCAGCAGGCTTGACAGCATAAGCGGCAGGGCAAACCGGAGCATTTTCGGAAGTAAGGCACCGGTTGTCATATCTAATTCGTAAGTAATTCTTTTTTTCATTTCGTAGATCCTCCCAAAAGAAGCTGTCGCGTTTTGTGCGGCAGCCTTTGAAAACTAAACTCTTTCTAACGGGAGCCTTCAAAGCGTCCCGATGCACCGCATGGCAGTACAAGACCACTTTCCCTGACCGGCAGACCGATTTCGGATGCTTCAATGCGACCGGAAAAACAGCGAAGCTCTGTGCCTAATAAATAGGACAGCAGCGCAGGCTGCAAACCGGTAGTATAAGAATTTATCAGGAAAAACAGCGGCTCATCCTTTAAGACCCTTGTGGTCAGCTGTACAAAGGAGTGTATCTGCTCTTCAATTTTCCAAATTTCACCCTTTGGTCCTCTGCCATAGGACGGCGGGTCCATAATGACGGCATCATAACGGTTGCCGCGGCGGATTTCCCGTTCTACGAACTTTACACAGTCATCTACAATATAGCGAATCGGTGCATCTCCGAGACCGGAAAGTGCAG
>CAZAUP010000099.1:0-4707 GCA_964488415.1 uncultured Lachnospiraceae bacterium | reverse complement strand
CATTGACATCCAGCACATCCTCAATATCTACAAAGGACAGTTCCATATCAATCTGGGTAAACTCCGGCTGACGATCCGCACGCAAATCTTCATCGCGGAAACACTTTACAATCTGAAAATAGCGGTCGTAGCCTGAACACATCAACAGCTGCTTAAACAGCTGCGGAGACTGCGGCAACGCATAAAAGCTGCCCGGATGCACACGGCTCGGTACAAGATAGTCTCTTGCCCCCTCCGGCGTACTCTTGGTAAGCATTGGTGTCTCGATTTCAAGAAAGCCTTCTTCCGCAAGAAACTGTCTCGTAAGCGTAGCAACCTTGCTTCGCATCATCAGATTTCTCTGCAAATCCGGACGACGCAGATCAATATAACGATACTTTAAACGAAGCTCCTCCTTGGTTTTGGAATCCTCCTCTACCGGGAACGGCGGAACCTCTGCCTCTGAAAGGATGCGAAGCTCCTTTGCGCGCACCTCAATATCACCGGTCACCATAGTCTCATTTACCGCACCGGAGCGTTTTACTACTTCACCGACTACCGCAATAACAAACTCACTGCGAAGCTTCTCTGCCTTTGCAAAATTCTCGCCTCCGCAAGTATCCTCCTCAAAAATAATCTGCAACAAACCGGAACGGTCACGTAAATCCAGAAAAATAATACCGCCCTTGTTACGGCTCTTCTGAACCCAGCCCATCACGGTCACGGTCTCGCCGATATTGCGGTTGCTAACTTCTGTACATCTGTGGCTTCTTTTTAAGCCGGACATAGACTCTGCCATTGTAATCTCCTCCTTATCCAGCATCGTTTTTCTGACGCTAACTTTCCTTTAAAATATTACACCAATTTAAGCTCCGTGTAAATAGTGTTTTTTCGCATTTGCACCGGCTGCGTATTCTTTAATTTCTTCAAACTCATCGGAATGGTACAATTTCATAAATTCCAAAAAAATCCCCATATCCAAATCCTTTGCATCCTCTATCATCATCTCTAATGCCGTATCAAACTCAAATGCCTTTCGATACGGGCGCACGGATACCAGTGCGCAAAAATTATCACATACTCTTAAAATGCGGGCAGACAGCGGAATTTTTGTCCCTACCAGATTATCCGGATACCCGGAGCCGTCATAATTCTCATGATGATGATATACCGCCTGTACTATCGGTTCCGGATACCCGCAGATTTCCAACAGATTCTTGCTGTTTTCCGCATGCATCCGCATATAATGCATCTCATCTACATGCATGGCAGTCTTATCTCTTCCGTAAAGAAATTGCCCCAGCTGAAGCTTACCGATATCATGCAGCCCCGCCGCCGTTACCAGCTGTTCTTTAAAGACATCGCTAAGTCCCATGGCATCACACAGAAGACGAACTGTCTTTGTTACAAGTACACCATGGTCGATTGCATCCTGCAAGTCCTCCTTTACCACTGCCTCGATGCCGGTGCGCCGGTATATTTCCAATATATTTTGATATACTCTTTCATAATCATCCGTACCGCTGTACATCGTATTCTCCTCGATTCTTTGTTAATAAAGTCCTTTATATTGTTCAAAAAAGGCACGCTTTCTTGCAATCATTTCATCGGTTCGTTCCAGATAATCCTTCAGACTTTTTACATTCTCCGAACGCTCAATACGCTCTCCGCCCGACAGCACCAGCTTTGTGGCGCCTCCGGCTCCCAACGCAAGAATCGAATGCTTCTCCTCCATAATCAGAATATTATAAAGTCCTTCGGCACCCTTTCGCGCATAGCCGACATTTTCTAAATTTTCTTCCATATTTTTCTGCCGATACAGGTAATACGGTGCGTAACCGTGTTCCTTTGCAAAACGAACCGATGCCTCTAGCATTGCCTGCACCTGCACCGCACCCTTGTTCTGATACTGCTCTCTTTCGATATTCAGTCTTGCTGCACGTTTTACTGCTAATGTATGTACGGTGACACTGTCCGGTAAAAGAATTCCGATTCTCCGAAATGTCTCCTCCACATCCTCTGCATTTTCTCCCGTAAGTCCTAAAATCAAATCCATATTAATGTTGGTAAATCCAATGCTTTTTGCTTTTTCATAAGCCTCTTCAATCTGCTCTACCGTGTGCCGCCGCCCGATGACATCAAGCGTCTTCTGATTCATTGTCTGCGGATTAATGGAAATCCGTGTGATTCCTTCCTCGAACAACATTTGCAGTTTTTCTCCGGTAATGGTATCCGGTCTTCCTGCTTCTACCGTCCACTCTGCAGCCTGCTTTGTTGGAAAATATTCCTTCACCGTCCGAATCACACTCCGCAACTCCTCCGCAGAAAGTGCCGTTGGTGTCCCTCCCCCGAAATAAACCGTTGCAAGCTTTTTTTCGGAAAGTAAATCCGCACTTTCCGCACTTTCCCGCTTCAGTGCCTCTACATAAGCACCGGTTTGATGTCCGAAACGCTCTAATGGATAGGAAGTAAAGGAACAATACAGACAGGTCGTAGGACAGAACGGTATCCCCAGATAAAGACTGTAGCTGTTTTTATAATCAATACCGGTTAACAGCTCCTTCTCTTTTGCTGCCACCGCAAGACTTAATTTTCTCTTTTCTTCGGAACAATAGTATTCCGTTTGCAAAAAGGCATCTATCGATGCAGCACTTTCCCCAGCCTCTAAACGTTCCAGCACCTGCTTCACCGGACGCACCCCGGTTAAGGTTCCCCATGGAAGTGTTTTCCCTGTTTCCGCAGAAAGCACCCGATATACCGCGCGCTTCACTTCATCCCGATACCTCTTCCGGTCAGAAAATGCCACCGCCTGTCGCTCCCCGCCGACCATGGTACTTCCATCGCCATCCCTGTACAGGGAAATAACAAACCCATCCTCCTCCCAGTCACCCCGGAGAAGATACCTCCAGTCCTTCTGAACCGGCTCTTCATAAGAAACCACCAGCTCCTCTTTTGCAAAAAAAGCCTTTAGCAACGGACGTACATCCTGTTCAAAGGCTTCGCTTGTCAATTGTAATCGAATCATGGTACTCTGTTATCCTTCCGTCTTGGTTTGTTCAGCTTGCAGGAACATAAGGATTTTCCCTTTTTTCCGAACCAATATCCGTTGTCTCACCATGCCCTGCATATACCACCGTTTCCTCCGGAAGCGTATACAGCTTCTCGCGAATTGAACGGACAATGGTTCCCATACTGCCGCCAGGGAACTCGGTATTTCCTATACTTCTGTAAAATAAGGTATCTCCGGAGAACAAAATCCCCTCCTGCGGCAAATAATAACAGCAGCCGCCCGGCGTATGCCCCGGCGTATGAAAAAGCTTTATTTTCACTCCGGCACAAAAAAACTCCTCTCCGTCCCGAAGCGGCCGGACTCCGTCCAGTACATACGCATGCCGCAGAAAACGATCGGTAAGATTTTTTACCGGGTCCGCAAGCACTGCAAGCTCTTCCTCATGACAGTACACGGACACACCATACTCCTCTCTGATGCGCTCTGCTGCCATCATATGATCCAGATGCCCGTGCGTTAAATAAATTGCCTGAAGCTTTACAGCTCGTTCCTTCAATACAGCAAGTATCTTTTCCTCGTAATCTCCCGGATCAATTAAAAAGCCTTCTTTCGTAGCTTCGTTTAACACAATGTAGCAATTGGTTGAAAAAACACTCACCCGGATACTGTATACCTTTATCATAGTCTGCTCCTTTAACCGGTGGTACGGGCTACATCAAGTACACTCTCCACATTCCCGATTTTCTTAATCAGATACTGGAGCTGCTCTTTTCCCTTTACCCGGAACCCCACCGTAATCGTCGCTGTTCCCTGCTTGCTGGTACGGGAGTTTAACGACATAATATCTATTTTATTTTCCGTAAATATTTTTGAAATATCCAGCAATACACCGCTCCGGTTATTGGCATAAATCGTAATCTCCGCAAAATAGCTCTCCGAAGCCTTCGTATCCTCCGGCATACTCCACTCCGCTGTAATCATACGGTGTCTGTCGTCTTCGGAAGCATTGATAATATTAATACAATCAGTCCGGTGAACAGAAACTCCCCGTCCTCTGGTAACAAAGCCGATGATTTCATCTCCCGGTACAGGAGAACAGCACTTAGAAAGATGCACTGCCACATCATCCAGTCCCTGCACCATGATTCCGGCCTTTGCCTTTACGGGAACCGGCTTCATCTCCTTTGCGCTGCTTACTGCTTCCAGCAGCTTCTCATCTGTTACCTCCCGTTTTACCTTCTTATTGTACTCCTCCTGCAAACGGTTGACAATCTGCCCTTCCTTTAAAGCACCATGACCGATGGCGGCCAGCACCGAATCCCAGTCACGAAAGCCGTATTTGCGCATGCAGACATCCATAAACTCCGGCTTTGACAGCTCGGAAAGCTGAATCCCTTTTGCCTTACAGTATGCAAGCAAAAGCTCCTTCCCATGTACAATATTATCTTCCTTTAGCTCAGTCTTAAACCACTGATTAATCTTATTCTTAGCCTGTGTACTCTTTACAATGGAAAGCCAGTCACGGCTCGGTCCCTTGGTATTCTGGGAGGTAATCACCTCTACCCTGTCACCGTTTTGCAGCTGATATTCAATCGGCACCAGTTTGCCGTTGACTCTTGCTCCTACCATCTTGTTCCCCACTGCACTGTGAATCGCATATGCAAAATCCACCGGGCAGGAACCGGTCGGAAGATTTTTCACATCCCCCGTCGGCGTAA
>CAZAUP010000098.1:0-4725 GCA_964488415.1 uncultured Lachnospiraceae bacterium | reverse complement strand
AGTGATTAGTAAGTCTAAGTGTATTGTGATTTTTATTAATCAGCTTCGTGAGAAGGTAGGTGTGATGTTTGGTAATCCGGAGACTACTACCGGTGGACGTGCACTCAAGTTCTATGCTTCGGTTCGTCTTGATGTCAGACGTATCGAGGCTTTAAAGGCCAGCGGAGAGGTTGTGGGAAGTCGTACCAGAGTTAAGGTAGTAAAGAATAAGGTGGCTCCGCCGTTTAGGGAAGCGGAGTTTGACATTATGTTCGGTCAGGGGATTTCCAAGGAGGGCGATGTACTCGATTTGGCAGTAGAAGAAAATATTATTCAGAAGAGCGGTGCATGGTTTGCATACAATGACGAGAAAATCGGACAGGGAAGGGAAAATGCAAAGCAGTATTTAAAGGAACATCCGGAAATATTAACAGAGGTAGAAGAAAAAGTACGTGAGGTTTATGCATTTTCCGGTGCTGCAGCGGGGAATAAGGACGTTTCTGAGGAAGAATAAAAAGTGTTTGTAGACGCAGTGGTGCGGGGAAGTGGAGAGAGGCTTCCCCGCAAGCTTTAAAAGGTGGTGTGAGCGATGGTGTTGGAGCTGGCAGAGAAAAAAGGTAAGAAGTACGCAGTTTATTTAAATGGAGAGCTATATTGCCGATGCTATCCGAAGGATTTAAGAGCATTCGGGTTTGATGAGCCTTTGGAAGGACAGAAGACGGAAACGGAGAATGCTGTACTTGTGGAGCTTGAACGTACTGTTTTTTTACAGAGAGCCAGGAGGCGTGCGCTTCTTTTACTCGGGAAAAAGGAATACACAAAACGGGAAATGGAAAAAAAGCTTGTCACGGATGGGTATCCTGCCGGTGTGGTAGATGCTACGCTGGAGTATTTATCAGAGCTTCATTATGTAGAGGATCAATCCTATGCCGGGCGCTATGCCCTGTATTTACTTCCGCGTCATAGTGAGCGGGAGATATATCAGAAAATGCTTCAAAAGGGCTTTGAAAAGGAGTTAATAAAGGAAGCAATAGAGGCTGCAAAGAAATCGTATCGCCTGGAGCATGGTTCGATTGGGGAAGAGGTTTGTTCTCCGGAATCAGACGCAATACGGACGTTTCTTCGAAAGAAAGGGTATCAGGCGGAGTGTACCGATGCAGGGAAAAAGAAAAAGATTGTAATGTCGCTGTATCGGAAGGGTTTTTTGCTGTCAGACATCCGAACGGTAATCGGGGAATGGGATGAGGTCCCGGAAGCTTTGGAATGATGCGGCGGCAGACAGAATGGAGTAAGAAACAGCAACTATTACTTGATGGTGTTTTTTTGATGTGATAAGATAAAAATAGAAGTTATTTGTTATTATATGCGAAGGAGGATTATATTTTATGGGTAAGTTTGTGATTAAGGAAGTTCCGAGCGGTGTAAAGTTTGATTTAAAGGCTGGAAACGGAGAAGTGATTGCAACCAGTGAGGTTTATACCACAGAGGCTGCTTGTAAGAATGGTATCGAAAGTGTTAAGAAGAACGCACCGGTTGCCGGTGTGGAGGATCAGACGGCAGAGGAGGTAGCAGCAGTAAAGAATCCTAAGTTTGAGGTATATCAGGATAAGGCAGGCGAGCTCCGCTTCCGTTTAAAGGCAACCAATGGTCAGGTTATTGCTACAGGTGAGGGCTATAAGGCAAAGGCTTCCTGCCTAAACGGTATTGAGAGTGTTAAGAAGAATGCCGCGGATGCTTCGGTAGAGAAGAAGTAGTCCTTCCTTGCCTTTATTCACAGAAAATTTTCACAGATTCATAGAAGAAAAGACCGCGTCATATGCGCGGTCTTTTTGTGCCCTTCTAAAACTCCTGATAAGGAGTCTAGTATGAAGAGTTATCTTGCATTGTTGTATACGGTACCGTCCATAAGCTCCAGTCCCTTTGCTTTGAATAGCTCAGATACGGATACAATCTGCCAGCCTTCTGAAACAAGCTGCGGAATCAGGGTTTCCATTGCTTCTGCAGTAGTAGTGTATGTTTCATGCATCAGAACAATGGCACCGTCCTTTTTGTTATTATTGATGGTGTTGATAATCTGTTCTGTTGTTGCACCGTCCCAGTCTTTGCTGTCGATACTGCAGTTAATCATCGGTTCGCGAACCGTTGCTTTTACGGTAGCGTTGGTTGCAAGGTAAGGCGGACGGACTAAGAAATGTGTAAGACCTGTAAGCTCAGTCAGTTTATCTGCACACTTGGTTACATTCTCTAAAATTTTGTCTGCGGTCAGACCGGTTAAGTTTGGATGAGAATAGGTGTGGTTACCGATTTCAAAGCCCATGTCATAGGCACGTTTGATTTCAGCAGAGTTTCCGCTGTTGATTTTATTTCCCCAATAAAAGAAGGTAGCATGCTGCCCGGAAGCAGAAAGTGCATTCTGAATGCGGATGGAAGAGGAGGAATCAGAGGTTCCTACCGGACCGTCATCAAAGGTGAATGCAATCATTGGCTTGCTTGTGTCAATCCAGGAAATATCCGCATTGTTCTCCCAAATGCCGGTATCATTCGGATCTGTCGGAATCGGTGTTGCCGTTGGAGCCGGAGCACCGGAATCGTAGCCTGCTTTCATATGGAACGTAACGGAGTATACAGTCACGTTTGTAGTAGATGCTTCATTTGCCATAAGGCCGATACCAAAGGCCTTTGTAGTAAGCTCCGGAGCAAGCTCAAGTTCTGCGATGCCACTTGTAGAAAGATTGTACTTTACGAAAATTTCGTTATAATTGGAATCGTAAAGCTTGATTGCGAGCGGACCGGCTTCGCATTTCATTTTAACGGTAACACCGGTGCAGTAGCTCATGTCAAGCTCCTTCGGAAGATCAAGCTTGATTTCCTTATACTGTCCATCGTATTGAAGTGATATCGAACCGTCTGAAGCAATATCATAGGTGGTACCATAGGACGTATTGTAAACAAAATCCTTAAAATTCCATGTCAAATCTGCCGGACCGGAAACTGCCGGAGCTTCAGTAGCCTTTGGAGCCTCAGTAGCCTTTGGAGCCTCGGTGGCTTTTGGAGCTTCGGTAGCCTTTGGAGCCTCGGTGGCCTTTGGAGTCTCGGTGGCCTTTGGAGTCTCGGTAACTTCCGGAGTCTCGGTGGCTGCCGGAGACACTATTACAACGACCGGAGCGGTAGTGGCTGCCGGAGCCTTATAGTCATCAGCTACATCAAAGTCAAAGGAATAAATTTTAGCAATGTACTGAGAGGCATCTGCCGGAACGTCCTGTGCCATTAAACCGATACCGGCAACAACTGCATCGACTTCCGGATAAAGCTCAATAATGCTTTCACCTGAGGTCAAGATGTTGTATTCTACAAATACCTGATTATAATCTGCATCGTAAAGCTTAATGGCGAGGTTTGCGTAGGTGCTTTCTCCTGTTACAGTTACTTTTTTGCAGTAGTTCATGTCGATTTTTTCAGGAAGATCAAACTTGATTTCCTGATACTGACCGTCATATTGGAGGGTAACGGAACCATCATTTTCCAAAGTGTAATTGGTGCCGTAGGAAGAATTATATACGAACTCATTAAAATCGTATACATAATCAGCGACAGCCGGTGCTTCTGTCGGGACAGGAGCGGTTGTTGCAGTCGGCTCTGCTGTGGCAGTAGCCGTTGGAGCTTTTGTAGCCGTTGGAGCCTCGGTCGTTGTCGCGGAAAGAGTCGGTGACGGGTTTTCCGAATCGTTGTTTCCGCATGCGCCGAGACCGCCTACGGTCAGACAAAGTGCGGAAAAAAGTGCCAAAAATTTCTTTTTCATAGTAAAAGCCTCCTTGGTGATTCAATCAGAACATGGTGTTCTAAATTATGAATAACGAAAATGTGGTGTGTTTTCGTTTATTCCAGAATTTCTGGTTCCTCATAGGTAATACCAAAGGTTTCCGCAGTAACACTTTTCATAACCTGAGGATGTGCCGGACGGTCGCTCCAATCAGTAGGAACCTCGGCAATACGGTTTACGGTATCCATGCCTTCAATTACTTTACCGAAGGCTGCATAGGAGCCATCTAAATGCGGCGCATTTTTGTGCATAATGAAGAACTGGGAGCCGGCGGAATCCGGATGCTGTGCGCGTGCCATGGAAAGTACGCCTTCTGTATGGCGGAGTTCATTTTGAAAACCGTTCATCGAAAATTCGCCCGGAATGGAATAGCCCGGACCGCCCATGCCGGTACCATCAGGACAACCGCCCTGAATCATAAAGCCGTTAATGACACGGTGGAAAATCAAGCCATCATAAAAGCCTTTGCTGACAAGAGAAAGAAAATTTCTGACGGTATTCGGAGCAATTTCCGGATAAAGCTCGGCGCGTATCTGTTCGCCGTTTTCCATGGTAAATGTAACTACTGGATTTTGAGCCATAAAAACCTCCTAAAAACATAATAATATGATGTTTGCAGCAAATTTGTTCCTTACGCAAACAAATATTTACGGATTGCTACAATTTTTTATTATACCAAAAGCAGGAGGATATGTCAAAGAAAAGCGGAGAAAAAAAGCAATGTTTTAGTCACTTCAGAATTAAGATTTAGTTAAGTTTTTATCAAATATGGACTTGCTTTTTGACTTGATTCGATATATAATATAATCGGCGTAATTTGGAGGTTCTTTTTATGCTATCCTAGATTTAGGTTTTATGAAAGAAATATTATAAAATGGAGGCAGCAAGATGAGTAGTACAACAAAATTGTCGGCAAGAGAACGAAT
>CAZAUP010000097.1:0-4736 GCA_964488415.1 uncultured Lachnospiraceae bacterium | reverse complement strand
GGGACATTGAGTATATAGAAAATTGGATAAACAACTACCCACGGGGAATATTTGGCTATAAGACATCAGCAGAATTATTTAAAGAAGAGCTGCGAAAATTGGCATAAGTTTTTTGGAAAAAGTGTTGCAAAACTATTGACAAAATTTAAAAGATAGAAAAAATACATGATTTGATTGACAATATCTTTGAAGTATGTTAGACTGTATATAAGTTTAAGATGAACAATAATTTTGAAGGTGAAGTTGAGAAAAGCGTTAAAAAAGAGCGAAAAACGCAGCTTGGAAGAAAAAAGTGACTAAAATTCTGCTATAGTTGAGAAATTACGCTATAGAGGAATTGACGTTGTACCTCCGATATGCTAAACTAAAAAAGGTCTATGAAAATTAGGAAACTAAGGAGGATATTATGCAGCGATACGGAATTGGAGAACAGGAATTAAGATTTGCAAGATTACTTTGGGAGAGAGGTAAAATGCGCTCTGCAGAAGCAGTGAAGCTGGCAGAGGAGCACCTTGGCTGGAAGAAATCTACCACATATACGATGCTGCGCAGACTGTGTCAGCATGGATTGTTCCGGAATGAGAGATGTATGATAATTCCGGTGATGAATGAAGAGGAATACAAGGCAATGGTAGGTACTGATGTGATTGTGGATAAGTTTGACGGTTCCCTGCCGGCGTTCCTTGCAGCCTTTACAAAGCGTTCGAAGCTGACCGAAAAAGAGAAGAAGGAGTTATTAGCGGTTATCAACGCCTCCGGAGAGGAAAAGTAAGTGCCGGACTCAACCTTTCTATGGATATTTAAACGAGGCATGGAGCTGGGGAGCGTGGTACTTTTTCTGTTGCCGCTGCGTTTTTTTCTGCGGCGAAAGGCACCAAGGATTTTTTGCTATATGCTGTGGCTGGTGCTGCCGGTCAGCATAGTTTATATGTGGCTGGAAAAGCTTTGCCCGAACGTGCCCTACGCGGTAGTGATGCTTCTGCACGGTGCCCCTGTACTTGTCATCCGGGGAAATTGGTTCGTTTTGTGTAAGGCGGTTTATCTTGCGGGGGTAGGCGTGCAGGTGGCATACCTTTTGTACGCATATATCAGAGTGTACCGAAGTGTCCTCGGAAGCATACGGTATCAGAAGAATGTATATGTGTGTGAGCGGATTAAGACCCCGTTTACCTTTGGGCTGCTGCATCCCGTCATTTACCTTCCGGCAGAGCTGCCGCCGGTGTATTACGAGGCAATTATCCTGCATGAGCAGACGCATGTGGCGCGTAAGGATATCTGGATGAAGCATATCGGGATTGTACTGCGGGTTGTATTCTGGTTCCAGCCGCTGCTGTGGATTGGCTTCCGCCTGTTTGAGTCCGATATCGAGGCTGCCTGTGATGAGACGGTAGTGAAGGACCGGGACATAAGCTTCCGGCGACGGTACGCTTCGGCGTTGTACTATGAAAGTGTGGGAAAGGAGAAAAACGAGTGTGTTGTTGCCGGCTACAATGGCGGCGAGGTGGGAAGACGCATCCGTTTTGCAGTGTTTTATCAGAAGCCGGGCCGGACGGCAAAGGTGCTTGCCATTTTGGCATGTGTGGTCTTTGTCGGAGTCGCGATACCGCTTTCATGGCAGATGCCGCAGATGCTTCAGATTTTTCATACGGATGTGGCAACAGTGGAATACACGCATAGTTTGGGAATCACGGGGATGGAATTGCCGATAGAGAAGTAAGGAGACGAAAGTTACATACTGGAAAGGAGAGCTATTATGAAAAAAATAGGTGCTTTTTTGATGGTTGTAGTATTGTCTGCAGGTCTTGTAACCGGTTATTCCGAAACGGTGTATGCAGCGGAGAAGGAAACGTGTGGAATCACAGTCAGGGAGCTGACAGAGGAGGAATACAGTCAGCTTGCCGGCGTGCGTGTGGAAATCATTGCCTGTGAGCAGCAGGTCGTTGCGCCGTCGCTGGATACGACGGCGACCTATACGGCGGAGGAGATTCCGTACCGGTATGGGTATTACTATGAAGGCGACCTGCTTGCAATTACTACGGAGACCTGTACCGTATGGCGTTATACGGATGGCAAGGTTCATTTGTACAGCAGAAATATTTCGGCAGTTTTGTATAATTCTGATTTTTATGCAAATCTTTCTTATGGAAGCATTGTCAATACGGACGGTAGCCTGTGTTATACGTCGGGGGATACAATAAGTTTTTGGAAAACATCTGTTATGAGTACCTTTGCACTGGATTTTACCATTACGCCGAGTTCGTACAGCTTTAATTATTATGAGGTGACGGACTAACAGAGTGCGGACGGAGTCAGTGGTGGGCGGTTGGAAGACGCAGAAGTCGGAAATCCGCCTTGTCAGAGTGGTATGCAATAAGCCGGTTCGAAGCTTCGGACCGGCTTTTGGTGGGTTTTCGTGGAATTTCCGCAAAAGTACTTGACATATTGTGAAAAATAGGGTAAATTAGGGTTTAGAAAATATAGATTTTAAGGAGGATAAAAAATGCAGCGTTATGGTATCGGAGAACAAGAGATGAAGTTTGCCAGATTGCTTTGGGAGAGAGAAGGCATTCGCTCTGGTGAGGCAGTGAAGCTGTGCGAGGAAGAGCTTGGCTGGAAGAAGTCCACGACCTATACAATGCTTCGCAGACTGTGCCAGCATGGTCTGTTCCAGAATGTAAACAGTATCGTAACTTCGGTAATGAGCGAGGAAGAGTACAAGGCAAAGGTTGGAGAGGATATGATTAATGATAAGTTTGACGGCTCTCTTCCGGCGTTTGTAGCAGCCTTTGTAAAGCGTAACAATCTCTCTGCAAAAGAAAAGAAGGAGCTTGTTGCGGTAATCGAAAAGGCAGAAGTTCGTAAATAAAGAGAAAAGAACGAGAGTCCGCAGCGCGGGCTCTTTGTTTTTTTTATGGGAATTGGACGATGAGGAAAGTGTAAGCTTAATCCTGCCGAAAGAAAATAAAGGATAATGGATGACTGCAGAAGAAAGGGGAGGGATGTATGAAAAGGGAAATAGCAGCATTTTTGATGGGAGGTATGCTTGCCTTTTTGGCTGCGGGATGTTCGGATGAGCAGAAGCAGCCGGCACCGGTGCCCCCAAGGACTACGGAGGCTCCTTCTACTCCTGCGGCGGTGCTGCCGATGGAGGTAGAAATAGAAATTCCGATTAGTGAGAACTATTTCGGTGATGAGCGTTTTTGCACATATTTGAAAGAAAACTTTGACCGTGACGGAAATGGTTTCTTTTCTAAGGAAGAGCTTATGCTGGTTACGGAAATAAAGCTGAAATCTTCAAAATATATGATAACGCCTTACACGGAGCTGAAAGGTTTTTCGTATTTTAGTGAGCTGGAGCATTTGGAGCTGGAATCGGTGGATTCTGTGGTGCTATGCGATGTGCCGAAGCTGAAACATGTTATGTTCTTAAGCAGATATGCGGTGAGGGTGGGAAAGGTAGTGATAGAAAGCTGTCCGGAGCTGTGCAGTATTTATATGTCAGAGGTGATATTTCAAAGTACAGGGAAGGAAGACGAGAATGTGTTTGTGGTAAAGGACTGTCCGAATTTCAGGGAGGTTAATGTGTATGATAGTGATTTTTCGCGTGCGGTAGTAGATTTTACCGATGCGCCGCCGGGGCTTGAGGTGAGGTTTGATGATGTGGTATTGCCGGTAACGCTGAAGCTGGATTCCAGTGCTTTCTTTTTTATTAACCCGGAAATGGTGTGCAGTGTAAAGGAGAAGACAGTTTCCGTACCGGAGGAGGTAGAGATTGTATGGCGCGACGGAGATGCTCCGTTTCCGGCAGAGAAAGGACTTACAGAGCTGGGAAAGGTAATACAGCAGGTGACGGAAAGCTTTTATGTGCAGCTAAAGGAGACGGAGTCTCTTGAGTGTGACGAATATGGCAGAAGGGCGTATGCTGTGACGATAGAAAGCTCTGTCGTAAATGCGGAAGGCTATGAGTTTTATCTGAATCAGGACATAAAGAAAGCGTACAAAACATATCTGGAGCATGTGATTGTATATTGCAATGAACAAACAAGGGAGGAAGCGGAAGAAAGGTTTTCCATAAAATGGGAAGAATCTGCGGAAACCACGGTTACATACTCTGCTGCCTGCGGGATGAGCGGAAGCTACAGACTTTCGGGCAGGCTGTACGATGTAACAGAGGAGGCAGAGCTCGGCTATGTGTTGTTGCGTCTTAATTACAGCATTGACGAAACGGGGCAGCTAAAGACTGCATATTGAAACGAAAGAGAGTATTTGTGATTTTTGCACAATCTTTTTTGCGAGGAAAAGCGTTATACTGTTCATTTGAAAAAAAATTGTAAAACTGCAAAAAAAAAATTGTCAAGCGAAAAAAAGTGTGATATAGTATTTTTGTTGTTTGATACAATCTTTATTCCCTATGCAGGAGGACATTAACATGAAGAAGATTTACGAAGGTAAGACAAAGGATGTATTTAGTCTTGACAATGGCAATGTGATGCTTAAGTTCAAGGATGATTGTACCGGTAAGGACGGTGTGTTTGATCCGGGCGAGAATAGTGTTGGTTTGACAATCGAGGGTATCGGCAAGGCAAATCTTCAGACCTCTATTCATTACTTTGAGCTGTTAAAAAAGGCTGGCATCAAGACGCATTATGTAGGTGCTGACGTTGAGAACGCTACAATGGAAGTTCTTCCTGCTACTGTATTTGGTCATGGTCTTGAGGTTATCTGCCGTCTGGTTG
>CAZAUP010000096.1:0-4798 GCA_964488415.1 uncultured Lachnospiraceae bacterium | reverse complement strand
TATTATCTCATATATCTAAACAATATTTAAGGCACTATGTTATTGTGCGCTTACACAATAAAAGTTAAGCGGGATAGTATGCTAACACTGTTTCGATAGAAAGGGGAAGCAGTGTATGCTTGAAGCTACAAAGTTACCGTTCTGAAGTGAAAAGTTTATTTCTGCTTTGAAAAAAGTCGATTGCCATCTGTGAAGATTATTTTTTGAGAAGCCGTTGTCCCTTTGGCAACGGCTTCTTTTGCGTTCTTAGAAATAATGTTAGCTTAGTTTATGAAGGAACAGACCACTCCGGAGCTTTGGCTCAAACCAGGTTGATTTCGGCGGCATCAGACGACCGGCATCGGACACGGCAAATAACTCCGCAATAGAAGTCGGGTACATGGAAAATGCCACGGTCATGTCCTCGGCAACACGGCGTTCCAGCTCTTCCAGACCGCGGATACCACCAATAAAGTCGATGCGCTTATCTGTGCGCGGGTCGCTGATACCAAGTACCGGTGCCAGCAGATAATCCTGTAACAGTGACACATCTAAGGAGGCTACCGGGTCGGTAATGGCACATAGTTTATCCGATGCCGTCAGACGATACCATGTGTGATCCAGGTACATACCGAAGGCTCCCTTTTGGGTTGGCTGAAAGGCATTGTCCCCAAGTGCCTCGATTGTGAAATTCTCGGCAATGCGGGCAAGAAAAGTGTCCTTTGTCATGCCGTTTAAATCCTTCACAACACGATAATAAGGAAGAATCATAAGCTCATCCTCCGGGAACAACACGGAGAGGAAATAGTTGAATTCTTCGGTACCGTCATAATCCGGGTGCTCTTCCCGGCGTTTTAACCCGACCTTCACGGCAGAAGCGGCACGATGGTGACCATCTGCAATGTAAATGCTGTCGATGGAAGAAAAAGCGGCTGCCACAGCGGCAATGTCAGCCGGAGCAGTAATTGCAAAAACGCGGTGGGTAATGCTGTCCTCGGAGGTAAAGGAATACAATGGAGCTCCTTTCTTGGTAGTGGCTACAATGTGATGAAGAACCTCATTTCTGCGATAAGCAAGGAAAATCGGACCTGTCTGGGCGTTGCAGGTATCTACGTGGCGGATACGGTCAATTTCCTTGTCTGCGCGTGTATTCTCATGCTTTTTGATGACGTTGTTCAAGTAATCATCAATGGAAGCACATGCAACAATACCGGTCTGTGTCCGGCCGTCCATGGTGAGCTCGTAAATGTAATAATTCGGGCTGGTATCGGTAATGAAGGTGCCGTCAGCAATGCGGGCACTTAATAATTCGGCTGCCTTTTCGTAAACGCAGTCGGCATAGGTATCCACGTCATCTGAGAACTGGGTTTCGGCACGGTCAATGTTTAAAAAGGATAAGGAGTCTTTGGATGCAGCCTCCTTTGCTTCACTGCGGTTGTAAACATCGTAAGGCAGTGCAGCAACGCGGTGAGCGACTGCAGCTGCCGGACGAATGCAATAAAAGGGTTTGATTGTTGCCATAAAATGTCCTTTCCGGTGTGACACCAAATATTCTAAATGGAGTATACCTTTTTTCAGAAAAAATCGCAATAGAATCCGGAAGGAAAAAAGTGATTTTTTTATGATTAAATTCATTTTTTTGTGGAAATTAAGGGAAAAAGAGTGTATAATAGAAAATAAACAGAGAAGAGCCAAAGGGGGTATTTGATGGTAAGTTATTTGTTGGGAAGCTATATGGCAGATGTAGGTCTGATGACCCGGAAGCAGTTACGGTATGTTCTTTCTGTACAGGAAAAAATCAGAGTAAAGCTTGGCTTGATTGCGGTTTCTGAAGGTATGCTGACATTGGAGCAGGCAGATGAGGTAAATCGTTTGCAGCAGGTTATGGATAAGCGCTTCGGTGATATTGCCGTAGAAAAGGGCTATCTTACCGAGGGACAGGTCGGAAGCCTGTTAAAGATGCAGGGAAATGAGTACCTGACCTTTGCCCAGACACTTGTAGATGAAGGCATTGTTACAATGGACAGGCTGCAGGAGATTTTGAAGAATTATCAGGAGAAAAACGGTTTTACGAATACGGAGCTGGAAGCCATTAAGAGCGGAGAGCCGGAAAAGATTGTACCGCTGTTTCTTCCGTTGGGAGCCGAGGCGTATCAGGAAGTGGTAACGGTAGCGTTGAAGACATTGATACGCTGTATCGACCGTCAGGTATATCCTATGCATGGTGAGCTTGTAAATACGTTTACTCCGGAAAAGCCTGTTATGCAGGAAATGGTCGGAGATGCATACTGGAAAGTCGGTTTTTCGGATGGAAAGGGCGGCTTGTGTAAGATTGCGTCCGTATTTGCAAAGGAAGAGTATAATGCAGTGGATGAAGATGTGCAGGATGCCGTGGGAGAGCTTGTGAATTGTATTAATGGCTTGTTTGCAACGGCACAGAGCAGTAAGAACGTTATGCTGGAGCTGATGCCGCCGGAGCTTGGTGAAACCGGTCCGGTGTCCGGAAACGATATTCTGGTAATGCCGTTTGGCATTGGTGATGCAACTGTCAGGTTTGTTGTTACAAATAAAAAAGGCTGGAGGTAATGAAATGGCAACTGTGCTAATTGTAGATGATTCCAAGACCTCAAGAAAGATGCTTGGAGATGTACTCAGGAATATGGGTCTTGAAGTAATCGGCGAAGCAGTAAACGGAGAGGACGGCTTTCTGAAATATAAAGAGCTTCGTCCGGATATCGTTACTATGGATATTACCATGCCGGTTATGTCGGGTTTAGAGTCCCTGCTTTTGATTAAGCATGAAGATGCGGCTGCAAAGGTTGTTATGATTACCGCTGCAGGCCAGAAAAACAACCTGATGGCAGCAGTAAAGGCAGGTGCCGAGGAGTTTTTGACAAAGCCGCTCGAGGAAGCAGAGATTCGGCGTGTCATCGGCGAGATTGTGGCCAAGCTTGATGAGAAGTAACCAACGAAAAGGAATAGAGGGTGCCGTGTGCGGCACCCTTTTTGTATGAAATAAAAGCAAAAGGTGATGCTTTTTTTGTGCGTGGCAGGCAGGGCTACACCTTAAGAAGGTATGGTTCCAGCTTTTTTGCATACTGCTTCCAGGATAAATGTTCTTTTGCATAGCTCTGTGCCCTGTCTGCCAGCTGCTGCATCTTATCCGGATGTGCGAGAAGGTCGGTGACAATGAAGGGTAACGCTTCGATTTCTTTTAAGTCATAATAGCAAAGCATTTCGCCGTTCCTGAAATTCTTCAGTAAATAGGTGCTCTTATCGGTGAGACAAACGGAGCCGTTGTGCATAGAGCTGTAAATGCGGTCATGGGAGCCACGTTTAAACCAGGGCATGACGTTTAAGGATATTCTTGCGTCGGAAATGGCTTGCAGGCAGACCGCAGTGTTGGAATATTCCGTGTGAGTCAGCAAATGCCTCTTTTTGGTTGGCAGGACATTCCAGCCGGCACCAATGCAGTGTACCGGGATACCGGCATCAAGAAGTGTTTGGATTGCCTTACCGCGAAAGTGAAAACGAATCCACATATCCAGAAAAATCATTTTGTTCATGACGTTTTTTAGGTCTTCGTCGGTAAGCTCCGGCAATTCCCGATTTAGATGGCGCAGGTAAACAGTGTGAATACATTGGTCAGGGGCAGCCAGAAGGTCGTCCAAAATGCCGTGGTAAAAGGCATTGTAGTCGGCTCCGTTACGCTGCATATAGGGCAGGAAAAAGTCGGGGTCAGTATAACAGCCTGTAAATACTACATCTGTAGAGCGCATCGCAAGGGGAAGCTGTACATAGGCTGCCGGCGAAGCATCCGGGGCCGGTGGTTCCGGCTCAGTGACATCGTTCTGCGGGGGATTGGACCTGCCGGCGGAAAAAGAAGTCCGGTAGCTGCAGCCTGCCAAGGGCATTGTTTCACCGCAGATAAGCTCCGGATAAAAACGCTTCATGTAGTCGGTATGGTCGTCATCAATGCAAATCTGCAGATAACGTCTTGGTAAATAGTTCAGTTCATCGTAATAGTAAAACGGGTGGTCTACAATAATATTAATACAGGCTACATCATATAAATCCCAAAGAAGCTTCTTCTCCGGAGTGTGAAAAATGGCTTCCCGCTGTATACCGTGAAAATTGAAGGTAATCATTACGGTTTCGCCGGGAAGAATAAATTCTTTTAAACGCTCTGTCCCGGAAAATGGTTCATGAATGCGTACCAGACGTACCTCATAGCCCATGGAAACAAACTCCTCTGCCAGACGGTCAGAAAAGAAATGCAAGGTTTCCACACTCGGTTGAAAAAGTAAAAGACGTTTCATAAATATACCTCCGGGAAAAGGAACTTTTCCTGTAGCTGCAGGAAATATAACACATTCATACTAGCATATGCGGAGAAAAATAACAAGAGCGGCAGGAGGACAAGGTGATTCTTTGCTTGCATATCGGAGGAAAATCATGTAATATTAGTAATATGTCAGGCTGTGCCATTTTAAATAAAGCAGCTGCGGCAAAGTTTATATCTGGTTTTAGGAGGCTGCCATGAATTACGGTAATGAGATAAAAAAAAGACGTACCTTTGCGATTATTTCCCATCCGGACGCAGGAAAAACGACACTGACGGAGAAGCTTCTTTTGTACGGAGGTGCCATTAATCTGGCCGGCTCTGTAAAAGCGAAAAAGACAGCACGTCATGCGGTGTCGGACTGGATGGAAATTGAAAAGCAGAGAGGAATTTCCGTCACCTCCTCGGTGAGGCAGTTTAATTATAACGGTTATTGTATCAATATTTTGGATACACCGGGGCATCAGGATTTCTCCG
>CAZAUP010000095.1:0-5240 GCA_964488415.1 uncultured Lachnospiraceae bacterium | reverse complement strand
CTGATGTTTTAATGTGCGTGAAAGCACATGAACTGATTGCGGAAAAGACGGATTATCCGCTCCATGTAGGTATCACCGAGGCAGGCACCGTTCGTTCCGGTAATATTAAGTCTTCTCTGGGACTCGGTATGATTTTATCTCAGGGCATCGGTGATACCATTCGTGTATCGCTGACGGCATCGCCGGTAGAAGAGGTTGTAACGGCAAAGCTGATTCTTCGAACCTTAGGGCTTCGAACAGGGGGGATTGAGGTGGTGTCCTGTCCTACCTGTGGAAGAACAAGGATTAATTTGATTGACTTGGCAGAGCAGGTGGAGCTGCTGGTGGCAGGCTATGATCTGCCGATTAAGGTGGCGGTGATGGGCTGTGCAGTAAACGGTCCGGGAGAAGCAAAAGAGGCAGACCTTGGAATCGCAGGCGGGAATGGAGAAGGACTTGTATTCCGAAAGGGAGAGATTATCCGTAAGGTGCCGGAGAGCGAACTGCTTTTAGCACTTAAGGAGGAGCTGGAGACGTATGAAGTTATTTGAGGTGTTTGATTCAGTGAAGGTGCCGGAGGAGCTGCACAGGGTGTTTGAAGAAACAGAGGTGTTGAAGCTTTCTGCTTCCCGGCATTCAGAAAATGTAACGGTACATATCGAGAGTGAACGTCTGCTTTCTTATCGTCAGCTTGTACAGCTGACGAAGCTGTTAAATCAGCAGTTTTTTTCCGGAATGGATAAGACTGCTTCCGTGGCAGAACACTATCGGTTGTCTTTGCAGTATACCCCGGCTTCTATTTGGGAGCATTACAGCGAATCTGTTTTTGAAGAGCTGGGAGAAAAAAGTCGGTTGTACACCGGCTTTTTACAGCATGCGGATATGTTTGTGACAGGAGAGGAACTGCACATTAAAACGGAAGATACTTTTATCAATCGACATATCGGAGAGGAAGTAAAGGGCTACATTGAGGAGCTTTTTTTAGCACGCTTTGAAGTACCGCTTCGTGTTATTAATGAGTTTATAGAAAGTGATACGGCAAAGGAAGGATTGGAAAAACCGTCCTATGAATTTTACTCAAGAGACAAGCTGCGTAGTATGGGGGTTATGCCGGCAGCGAAGGAGGATGCTGCTTCTGCGGAGGAAAGTACGGAAGGCAGTATGCTCCAAGCGGTAACGGAGGCGGTAGATGTGCAGGGAGAAGCCGTTGAAAACAAAAATGGAAAAAAAGACGGGCAAACAGGACAGACTGTGGGAGCAAAAACAGGAGCGGATACGAAGGGGAAGACCGACATTAAGAAATTTGAGCGGAATAATAGCTATACTGCGAAAAAAAAGCTTCCGGACGACCCGGATATTTTTTATGGAAAACCGTTTGATGGGGAGCTTATTCCGATTTCCGACATAGAGGATGGTTTTGGGGATTGTCTGATTCGCGGTAAGATTATTAAGTTTGAGGAAAAGGAACTGCGGAATGATAAGCTTTTGTTTTTGTTTCAAATTACAGATTTTACCAATTCGATTGGCGCAAAGCTTTTCGTGCGCAAGGAGGAAGCGGATGAGCTGCGTGATCATTTAAAGGCAGGAAAATTTGTATTGTTAAAAGGGCAGGCGTTGTTTGATACCTATGAAAAGGAGGTTACCATTGGCGTTATTTACGGTATAAAAAATATTAAGGATTTTACTAAAAGACGCATGGATACCGCGGAACGGAAGCGTATTGAACTGCATGCCCATACAAAAATGAGTGATATGGATGCGGTAGTAGATCCGCAGGTGCTTGTTAAGACTGCCTTTGAATGGGGGATGCCCGCGGTGGCTATTACGGATCACGGTGTTGTACAGGCGTTCCCTGAAGCAAATCACGCCATTAATCCAAAGGATTATAAGGATGATGAAGAAAAGCTGCAGCGTGCCAAGGAGTTTAAGATTATTTATGGTGTGGAAGCCTATCTGGTAGATGATGTCCTGGAGCCGGTGCGGGATAGCAAGGGACAAGCGTTAAACAGTAGTTTTGTGGTATTTGATATAGAGACAACAGGTTTTGGTGCAGAGCATGATAAGATTATCGAAATCGGAGCCGTAAAGGTAGAAAACGGAACGATTACCGACCGGTATTCCACCTTTGTAAACCCGAAGATACCGATTCCACCACGTATTGAAGAATTAACCGGAATCAAGGATTCCATGGTGATGGATTCTCCGGAAATCTCCGAGATTCTACCGCAGTTTTTGGAATTTTGCAGGGATTGTACACTGGTAGCGCATAATGCATCCTTTGACACGGGTTTTATCCGTACCAAGGCAGAGCATCTGGGGCTGCCTTATGATTTTACGGTTATTGATACGGTGGGGCTTGCAAGAGCACTGCTTCCGGGTCTTGGACGTTTTAAGCTGGATGTTGTGGCACGGGAGCTTGGCGTTTCTCTCGAAAATCATCATCGTGCAGTGGATGATGCAAAAGCTACGGCAGATATTTTTGTGAAGTTTTTGAAGATGCTTAGCGAACGTGATGTGATAACACTGGATCAAATCAATGAGGTTTGTAAACCGACACCGGAAATGATTAAGAAGATGCCGACCTATCATGCAATTATTTTGTGCAGGAACGAGACGGGACGTATTAATTTATATCGTCTGGTTTCTCTTTCCCATATTGATTATTTTGCAAGACGGCCACGCATTCCGAAAAGTCTGTTTTTGGAAAACAGGGAAGGCCTGTTAATCGGCTCCGCCTGCGAAGCGGGAGAACTTTATCAGGCAATTTTGCGTGAGTCTCCGCAGAATGAAATCGAACGGCTTTGTGAGTTTTATGACTATTATGAAATCCAGCCACTCGGAAACAATCGTTTTATGATAGCGGATGAAAAACATGAAAATATCAAATCGGATGATGACCTGATTGCGATTAATAAAAGGATTATTGCACTTGGTGAGCAGTATGGCAAGCCGGTGGCGGCAACCTGTGATGTGCATTTTTTAAATCCGGAGGATGAGGTGTACCGTCGTATTATTATGTCCTGTAAGGGCTTTGCGGATGCGGACAACCAGCCACCGCTGTATTTCCGTACTACGGAGGAGATGCTTGCGGAGTTTTCTTATCTGGGCAGGGAAAAGGCGGAAGAGGTGGTGCTGGATAATCCGGAAAAAATTGCAGACATGATTGAGAAAATTTCGCCGGTTCATCCGGATAAGTGTCCGCCGGTAATTGAGGATTCTGATAAAACACTTCGTAAAATCTGCTATGATAAGGCCCATTCCATGTATGGGGAGAAACTGCCGGAAATTGTAGAAAACCGGTTGGAGCATGAGCTTAATTCTATTATAAAAAACGGATTTGCCGTAATGTATATTATTGCCCAAAAGCTGGTGTGGAAGTCGAATGAGGATGGATATCTGGTGGGCTCCAGAGGGTCGGTCGGTTCTTCCTTTGTTGCAACGATGTCCGGTATTACGGAGGTAAATCCATTGCCGGCACATTATTATTGTACAGAATGCTTTTTTTCGGATTTTGATTCCGAAGAGGTAAAGGATTGCCAAAAGCGCGGTTTGTCAGGCTGTGATATGCCGGACCGTGTATGTCCGAACTGTGGAAGACCGCTTGTAAAGGATGGTCATGATATTCCGTTTGAAACCTTTCTTGGATTCTATGGTGATAAGGAGCCTGATATCGACCTGAATTTCTCAGGTGAGTATCAGGCAAAGGCTCATGATTATACAGAGGTTATTTTCGGCAAAGGACAGACCTTTCGCGCAGGAACGATCGCAACGCTTGCGGAAAAGACAGCCTATGGGTATGTGCTGAAATACAATGAGGAGCATGGCGTAGTCATGCGAAAGGCGGAAATTGAGCGGATTTCTTCCGGTTGTGTCGGTGTACGGCGTTCTACCGGACAGCATCCGGGTGGTATTATTGTGCTTCCAATCGGGCATGAGATTTACAAATTTACTCCGGTTCAGCGTCCGGCAAATGATATGACGACAAAGACCGTAACGACGCATTTTGATTACCATTCCATTGACCACAATCTGCTAAAGCTTGATATTCTCGGTCATGATGATCCGACGATGATTCGTCGTCTGGAGGATTTGACCGGTATTGATGCTAAGACGATACCGCTTGATGATAAAAAAGTGATTTCGTTGTTTTCCTCAACGGAGGCACTTGGTATTACACCGGATGACATTGGCGGCTGCGATCTCGGCAGTCTTGGACTTCCGGAGCTTGGTACACCATTTGTTATGCAGATGTTACGTGACACAAAGCCGCAGAGCTTTTCAGACATGATTCGGATTTCCGGTCTGTCCCACGGTACGGATGTATGGTTAAATAATACGCAGGTTCTGATTCAGGAGGGAAAGTGTACCCTGTCGAATGCCATCTGTACCAGAGATGATATTATGACCTTCCTTATTTACCAGGGTGTGGAAAACGGCCTTGCCTTTAAAATTATGGAGAGTGTACGAAAAGGAAAGGGACTGACACAGGAAATGGAAGATGCCATGATTGCACAGGGGATTCCGGACTGGTATATCTGGTCTTGTAAGCAAATCAAATATATGTTTCCGAAAGCGCATGCCTGTGCTTATGTTATGATGGCATTTCGGGTGGCACACTTTAAGATTTATTATCCATTGGCATACTATGCGGCCTATTTTGGTATTCGTGCCAAAGCGTTCAGCTATGAAACCATGTGTCTCGGTAAAATGGTGCTGGAACGGAACATGAAGGAAATCAAGCGGAAGCTGGAAACAAAAACTGCTTCTCCGAAGGACGAGGATTCCTATGAAGATATGAAAATCGTACAGGAGATGTATGCAAGAGGCTTTGATTTCATGCCGATTGATCTGTTTACTGCCAAAGCTCATGCGTTTCAGATTATCGACGGAAAGCTGATGCCGTCCTTTGACAGTATTGACGGTGTGGGAGAAAAGGCGGCGGAGCAGATAGAGGAAGCAGCAAAGGACGGCCCGTTTCTTTCGAAAGATGATTTTAGAAACCGATGTAAGGTTAGTCAGACGATTACCGACCAGATGGGAGATTTAGGGCTTTTAGGTGATATTCCGGAATCGAATCAGATGTCATTGATGGATTTGTTTTCAATGTAGGTAAGGCTTTTTTTGCGAATGTACGAACTGTGCATACAATTGGATAAATAGTAAAACATTAAAAAAAGTAAAAAAATAGCTTGCAATTTGATTTTATCTGTTGTATAATCTGTTTTGCAAGTTACGGCTCGTTGGTCAAGCGGTTAAGACGT
>CAZAUP010000094.1:0-5274 GCA_964488415.1 uncultured Lachnospiraceae bacterium | reverse complement strand
CGGAACATTTCTCCCGCACCCTCACAGTCACTGCCGGTAATAAGCGGCGTATGCACATAAACAAAGTCCCGCTCCTGAAAATACTTATGAATGGCATAAGCAATCAGGGAACGCACGCGGAACACTGCCTGAAATGTATTGGGACGCGGACGAAGATGTGTCATGGTACGCAGATACTCCAGAGTATGACGCTTCTTCTGCAACGGATAATCCGGAGTGGACGCACCTTCTACAATAACCTCCTCTGCCTGAATCTCAAACGGCTGCTTTGCATCCGGTGTAGCTACCAGCTCACCGGTTACAAGAATCGCCGAGCCGACATTAAGCTTGGAGACCTCCGCAAAATTTTCCATCGTATCATGATATACAATCTGCAGGGTTTCAAAAAAAGTACCATCATTTAAAACAATAAAGCCAAATGACTTGGAGGCTCTGACACTTCTTACCCAGCCTCCTACACTGACCTTCTTTCCCAAATACGCATCGCGGTTGCGATACAGCTCTCTTACGGTTACTAAATCCATGATTCTTCTCCTTCCACACGGGCGTTTTCCCCGCTCGTTTTCTTTTCCTTACGCTCTGCCATCCGTTTGCCAAAGTCTCCGGCGGCTTCGCCACCTGCCTGGCAGGCAATTATTTTCCATACTCCTTTGCCAGCTTCTCAAATAACGGAAGGGCACGCTCTACCTGATTCGTTGTTACACAGTACGAAATACGAAGGAAGCCCGGACAGCCGAAATCCGTACCCGGCACAAGTAAAAGATCATACTTTTTCGCACGCTCACAGAATGCCTTTTCATCCGCCTCCAGAGCCTGCGGGAACAAATAAAACGCACCCTGCGGCTTTACAACATTATAACCAAAGGAGGTCATTCCTTCGTATAACAAATCACGATTTTTCTGGTAAACGGAAATGTCGGAGGTCTCTTCGGCACACTTTGCAGCAACCCGCTGAAACATACTCGGTGCATTTACATAGCCAAGAATACGGCCCGCACCGCACACTGCCGCATAGGCATCCTGCCAGTCCTCCAGCTCGGACGGTACTACAATATAGCCGATACGCTCACCCGGAAGCGACAAAGACTTACTGTAGGAATAGCAAACAAATGTATTTTTATAATACTTTGTCACATACGGAATTTCCACCCCGTCGAAAGCAATTTCACGATATGGTTCGTCTGAAATCAAATAGATTGCATGACCGTATTCCTTCTCCTTTTCGGAAAGAAGCTTCGCCAGACGCTTAATCGTTTCCTCCGAGTACACCGCACCGGACGGATTATTCGGAGAATTGATAATAACGCCCTTTGTCTTCTCGTTAATACGTCTCTCAAATTCCTCAAAATTAATCTGGAAGCTCTTTGTATCTGCCGGAACAACTACGCATTTTGCTCCTGCACCCTTTTCAATAAAGCAGGAATATTCCGGGAAAAACGGTGCAAACACAACAAACTCGTCTCCCGGCACCGTCAAAGCCTTAAACACAATGCTAATGGCCGCAGCTGCACCCACTGTCATATACAGATTGTCCTTCGTAAAGTTTGTGCCAAACCTGCGGTTAATGGAGGCGGAGATAGACTCGCGGACAAACTCTGCTCCCTGTGCGCTGGTATAACCGTGCAAAACCGCCGGATTTTCCGCATTAATAATATCAAGTAATGTCTTCGTTACCGTTTCCGGTGCCGGCACATTCGGATTTCCGAGACTAAAATCAAAAATATTCTCTCTTCCTACAATTTTCGCACGCTGATTACCGTATTCAAAAATCTCTCTGATTGTGGAACGCTTCTTTCCAAGCTCCACCATGGCTTCTGCTAACATAATTTTGTTTCCTTTCTATAAGTATCCAAGGTTATATTACCACGAAACCGATTATGTTGCAATAAAAAGATTCATTTTCTTATGTGAATTTTTCCTTTACCTAAGCTTCCAAAACTGCTATACTGAATTTGAATCTACAGGAACAGCTTTTCCGCTTATAATAAAATGTCCATACAAGGAGACCCATGAAAAAATTATTACGTTACTGCTCTATATTGCCTGCTGTTTTTATGCTTTTTTTAATTTTTGGATTTTCTGCTCAGGACGGTGCTGCCTCCGGATCCCTTAGCTTCCGGGTCAGCTACACTGCTGTTCGCGTAGCAAGCCGCCTGTTTTCCCTTGATTTTACCAGGGAAGAGCTCCTGCACCATGCTGATTCTATTGGTCTTTTGGTACGAAAAACAGCTCATATAACAGAATATTTTTTACTGACCTTAAGCCTCTATTGGCCGCTCCGGATGTGGCTGCCTCAAAAAGCAGCGGACGCAGCTGGCAGAAGAAAAGCCTTTCTGACCTGCTATCTGCTTCCCACTTTTCTTCTCGCGGTCTTTTTTGCTGCATTCGATGAATTTCACCAAAGCTTTGTTCCGGGGCGCTGCGGCACTCCGGTAGATGTCCTGGTGGATTCCATCGGTATTTTTATCGGTTGCATTGTACTTATGTTATGCCACCATTACTTCCAAACGAAACACTGTAATTAATAGGAGAATTTGTATGAATCATCTTGTGATAGGAATGCTCGCACCGGTCGATGCAGGAAAAACCACCTTATCAGAAGCCTTGCTCTATTCGACAGGTGCCATCCGGACGCTTGGCCGCGTTGACAATAGAAATGCGTTTCTGGATACTAACGCTATGGAACGTGCACGGGGAATCACCATTTTTTCAAAGCAGGCAAGATTTACTTTGAATGCTTATTCCGTCACCCTCCTTGATACACCGGGACATGTAGATTTTTCCGCAGAGATGGAACGGACCCTTCAGGTGCTGGACTACGCCATTCTTGTTATAAGTGCCGCAGATGGCGTTCAGGGACACACAAAAACCCTGTGGCAGCTGCTGAAGCATTACCACATTCCAACCTTTCTTTTTGTCAACAAAATGGACCAGCAGGGTGCAAACAGGAAGGCACTTTTAGAGCAGCTCTGTACTATGCTCTCCGGTTCTGTCATTGATTTTTCCGTAAGCTCTGCGATTGATCCGGAGGCGGTTGCCTTATCCGACGAAGCACTTTTGGACAAATACTTAGCCGGAGAGTCTCTGACCGCTTCCGACATTTCTTCAGCGATTGCAGCAAGAAAGCTTTTCCCGTGCTTTTTCGGCTCTGCTCTAAAGCTTAGGGGAATCAAAGAATTCATTGACGGACTTTCCACATATATAAAGCCAAAGGACTATCCGTCATCATTCGGTGCAAAGGTATACAAAATCACTCGCGACGCTCAGGGAAACCGACTGACACATCTGAAAATCACAGGCGGCACGTTAAGCTCCCGTATGTCCGTCACCGCCACTGAGAAGGTAAATCAAATCCGCCTTTATTCAGGTGAAAAATTTATTGCAGCAGCTGAAGCAGCTGCCGGCGAAATCTGCGCTGTTACCGGTCTGGAGTCTACCTTTGCAGGCCAGTCGCTCGGAAGCGATATTCCGGCAGGAATTCCATTACTGGAGCCGGTACTGACTTACAAGCTTCTTATTTTAGATGCTACGGACCCTCTGCTCGCGCTTCCAAGGCTCCGTCTGTTAGAAGAGGAGGATCCGAAGCTCCATATTGTTTGGAATGAATTTCTAAAAGAAATTCACCTTCAGGTCATGGGAGCTGTTCAAATTGAAATCTTAAAAACGGTAATTGCAGAACGATTTGGTATTCGGGTTGATTTCGGTGCCGGTAATATTGTCTATAAAGAAACCATCCGGAATACAGTGGAGGGTGTCGGTCATTTTGAGCCCCTGCGCCACTATGCCGAAGTTCATTTGATTCTGGAGCCGGGAGCTCCCGGAAGTGGAATTACCTGTAAGCTTGACTGCGAGGATAGTGGACTTGACCGTAGCTGGCAGCGCCTTATTCTGACACACCTGTATGAACGCACCCACCGCGGTGTCTTAACCGGTTCGCCGCTAACCGATGTCGTCATCTCCCTTGTGGGTGGACGCGCACACCAAAAGCATACAGAGGGCGGTGATTTCAGACAGGCAACCTACCGCGCCATCCGTCAGGGTCTCATGCAGGCGGACTCCGTCCTTTTAGAGCCTTATTACAGCTTTACCTTAGAGCTTCCCGGCTCTGCTGTCGGGCGTGCCATGACTGATTTAGAGCGGATGCAGGCGGACTTCGAGCTAAAGGAAGCCGATATGGACACTAATTTTGCAGTCATCAGCGGAATCGCACCGGTCTCTGCCTTTACTGATTATCAGAGTGAATTTATCGCTTACACCAAGGGCCGCGGAAAGCTTTCCCTTGCACAAGGCGACTACAGGCTTTGTCACAATGCGGAGGAGGTCATCGCGCAAATCGGCTATGATGCAGACAGAGACACAAACAATCCTTCCTCCTCTGTATTTTGCTCCTATGGAACCGGTGATGTAGTTCCGTGGAATGAAGTATTTGACCATATGCATATCGAAAGTATCCTTGCAGCACGAAGTAAGGGACACGCCGGTACAAATGCATATTCAACGCCTTCCGTACAAGGCAGGAATACCTCCGACAGCCTTTCTCTCGGCACGGAAGAGGTAGATGCAATCCTTCGCCGCACTTCCTTTGCCAACAGCAACCCAGAGGAAGCGAAGCACTACCGCCCCTTTGCAAAAACAAAGCTCGATACTACCGTAACCTATGGCTACAAAGGAAAAGAAACCGTACAAAGCAGCGGCATTTCCTACCTCCTGGTTGACGGCTACAACATTATTTTTTCATGGACTGAGCTAAAGGAGCTTGCCGCTGCAAGCTTAGACGCTGCCCGCAACAGGCTTCTCGACCGTATGTGTAATTACCAGGCCTTGAAAAAATGCGAACTTATTGTGGTGTTCGATGCGTATCGTGTGCAAAACCACGCCACGGAAACTCTTGATTACCATAACATTCATGTTGTTTACACAAAGGAAGCCGAAACCGCCGACACCTATATCGAACGCTTTGCCCATGAGCATGGCAAAAAACACTATGTCAGAGTTGCCACCTCCGACCGGTTAGAACAGGTTATCATTACCGGACAAGGCTGCCATATGGTATCTGCCGGAGAGTTTGAACACGAGGTTAATGGCTTGGAAGAAATGCTTCGGAAGGAATATTTGGATAAGAAGCTATAAGTAATCCTTTTGGTTACTCATTTTGATATTTATGATGCACTATCCTATAAAGCAAAAGAAGCCCAAGGACAATCGTCCCGGACTTCTTTAAAGGCGACAATCGGATTTGAACCGATGAATCAGGGTGTTGCAGACCCACGCCTT
>CAZAUP010000093.1:0-5326 GCA_964488415.1 uncultured Lachnospiraceae bacterium | reverse complement strand
ATGGATGGAAGAAATAACAGACTGCTCTTTTCCTTCAAATTCCGGCTGATGTACGAACACCGTCATGGTATCAATACCGGACGGCACATGCTCAAAGGAGATGCCGTTTTCCTCGAAGGCCTGCAATACCTTACGTCCGAAGCCGACCTCAGAGTTCATCATATCCTTCTCGATATTCACTGCCACAAAGCCCTTTTTACCCGCAATACCGGTAATGGTATACTCCGGAATACGGCAGGTGCTCTCAACAATCATCGTACCCTCATCCTCAGGTGCATTCGTATTACGGATATTAATCGGAATACCCGCTTTACGGACCGGGAAAATCGCATCTTCATGAAGAACACCCGCGCCCATGTAGGAAAGCTCACGAAGCTCTCTGTAGGTAATGGTGGTAATTGGCTCCGGATTGTCAATAATACGCGGATCCGTCACAAGGAAGCCCGAAACATCGGTCCAGTTCTCGTAAAGATCTGCCTTTGCGGCTCTTGCCACAATAGAACCCGTGATATCAGAACCGCCGCGTGAAAAGGTCTTTACCTCACCACTCTTCTTTGCACCGTAAAAGCCCGGTATAACCGCACGCTCCACCTTTGCAAGACGTTTGGAAAGCACAGTGTCCGTCTTCTCTGAATCAAAGCTGCCGTCGCTGTGGAAAAAAATCACCTCAGCCGCATCAATGAATTCATAGCCAAGATATGCTGCCATGATATGACCGTTTAAGTACTCGCCTCTGGAAGCCGCATAATCACGTCCTGCCTTTAACTTAAAATTCTTGGCAATGACCTCAAATTCCTCCTTTAAGGAAAGCTTCAGTCCTAAGCCTCCGATAATCTCGTTATAGCGTGCCTCAATTGCAGCAAGCTCTGCGGAGAAATCCTTATCAGCCTCTGCCAAAGCATAGCAGCCGTATAACATATCTGTCACCTTTGTATCCTTGGAATGACGCTTTCCCGGTGCAGACGGTACTACATACTTACGGCTCTCATCCGCACGAATGATGTCGCCTACCTTCTTAAACTGCTCTGCACTTGCCAGGGAGCTTCCGCCAAACTTTACAACCTTTTTCATACTGCCTCTTACCAACCTTTCAGTTCATATAAAATCAGATTCTGTTCTTTTCCGGTGAACAAAAAATCCATACTAATAGGTAAACACAAAATGCAAAGATAATCAAGTCTTTTTTTAATTTTTTTTGTATTTTTTTCTCATCCCTCCTCTCATTTTCCTTTACGAAACATCTTTGTTATGCTAAACTAAGAAAAACTGCGAAAGGAGAGCCCTGATGTTACAGCGTGTAATTTTCGATATCCACCCCTCTGTTCCCGATACAGAAGAAACAAGCACCCTTCTGCAGCACTTAAAAGAGTCCGGTCTGACCCTTTTCTTTTCCTTTAAGGAAGCAAAACAGGCTGCCGCCGCTTTTCCTTCCTCCTGTATTGTTGTAACAGACTCCGTAGAGGTCACAACAGCTGCCAGAGCCGCAGGAATCCCCTGCATCGGTCTTCTGTCACCGTCCGGAGAGCAAAATCTTCCCCTCGCCTATAGCCTGCTGGAAAGCCTTGAGGGTATCGATGCGGCCTATCTCCGCCGCACCCATGCCCATGCATTAGGCTACCCTGCGGATATTCTGGAAACCGAGCGTCTCCGAATACGTGAGCTTTCCGAAAAAGATTTTCCTGTGCTGTATGCCATGTGTTCTGCTCCGGAAACCGCCATTTGGATGACTGAGCAGCTCTCTGATTATGAAACAGAGCAAGCCAGGCACGCTGCCTATATTTCTAACATATATCCACTCGTCGACCTTGCCCTTTGGGGTGTTTTTGAAAAGACCACCGGAAAGCTCATCGGACGCGCAGGCTTTTCCCTGCCGGAAAACGGTGAAGAAGCGTATTCCCTTGGTTACCTGATTGACACTCCTTACCGGAACAAAGGCTATGCAAAGGAATGTATTCCCGCGCTCCTTACCTATGCAAAGGAACAGGGCGGAATTACAATCATTGCTAACATCAAGCAAAACAATCTTCCCTCGCAAAGGGTATTAGAAGCCTGTGGATATCCGTATGATACGGATGCAAAATCCATGGGCGGAATCCTGACCTACCGGATTATGCTGCAGCTATCTCAGGAAGAAAAAAAAGATGCCCCAGACTTTCCATGAGGCATCTTTTTAATTCCGGAGCGTTTTACTGCGCTTCCTACTGCATACCACCTGCTGTACTTCCGGTGCCGCCGGTCGTGAAACCTGTTGTACCGTTGGTTGTACCGTCTGCACCGTTACCGCCGGTCACATCATCCACAGCCCCTTCTACACCATCCATTACACCATTTACACCATCACCCACGCCGTCAATCACATCATTCAGGCCATCGCCGATATCGCCAATGACACCGTCATCATTGGTGGCTCCGTTCGTGCTGCCCGGACCGTTTTCACCAGCATTACCGCTGTTGCCGTTCGTGTTCGGCGTAACCGTCGGAGATACCATGGTGTTATTCTGCTGTGTACCGGTCGGTGCCGGAGAAACATTCTCGCCTCCTCCGGAATTTTCACCACAGGCACACGCTACCATAAAAACAGACATACAACATACTGCCAATAAACCTGCAAGTTTCTTTTTCATAAAAGCCTCCTTACCTGCGTATCATGCTTATATTGGTTGCTTTTTTAGTATTCCGCATGAATAACTGCTTATACATGGAAGGCTTTTCCGACAGCTTTGACTTACTATTTTTTGCCACAGAGCCTTTGCATATTAATACCATTGCGGCAAAAAACTCCTTCTGTCCGCAAGCAAAAAAACTGCTGCAATAATGAATCTTGACATTATCGCAACAGTTCCTTTCCTAACTCATCTGTATCAAGCTTATACTCTCTTCATGTACTCGCCGGTTCTGGTGTCAATCTGGATGGTCTCACCCTGTTCAACAAACAACGGTACATAAACAGTAGCTCCGGTCTCTACTACTGCCGGCTTGGAAGCGCCGGTAGCCGTGTCACCCTTGAAGCCCGGCTCGGTGTCGGTAACTACAAGCTCTACAAACAACGGCGGCTCGATAGCAAACACCTGCTTATTGTGGGAAAGCATCTTAACCATTTCATTTTCCTTAACAAACTTTAAGGAATCACCCACCTGATCCGTGGTCATGGCAATCTGATCAAAGGTATCAACATCCATAAAGTGGTACATATCACCATCAGAATACAGATACTGCATATCTGCTCTCTCGATATGTGCAGCCGGGAACTTTTCCGTCGGACGGAAGGTCTTCTCGACAACACCGCTGCTCTTAATATTCTTTAACTTCGTTCTAACGAACGCAGCGCCTTTTCCCGGCTTTACATGCTGGAACTCAATAACCTGGTAAACGTTACCTTCGATTTCGAGCGTAATGCCGTTTCTAAAATCGCCTGCAGAAATCATAAATAATCCTCCTTAGAATTCACTACTACTTAGTGTATCGCACTCTGACATTTTTTTCAATACTAAATTTCCAAAAATTCAAATTTGTTTGTCTTTTAATGCCTGAATCGCATAAAAATAACCCTTGATTCCCAAGCCGACAATCTGCCCGTCACATACCGGAGCCGTTACGGAAGTATGCCGGAACTCTTCCCTTTTGTGTACATTGGAGATGTGTACCTCGATTTTCGGAAACGGAATCGAGGCCAATGCATCCCGAATTGCATAGCTATAGTGCGTATACGCACCCGGATTGATTACAATACCTTCCGTACCGTCCTTATATGCCCCCTGAATCCGGTCAATCAGCTCTCCCTCACAATTACTCTGAAAAACCGTAAGGTCGTCTCCGTTTTCCTTTGCATATGCCAGAAGCCCTTCACAAAGAGCTGCGTAATCCTCCCTGCCGTACTGCTCCGGCTCACGGATTCCGAGAAAATTCAGATTCGGTCCGTTTAACACCAGTATCTTCATAGTATTCCTCCTTAAATATATCTTATTTCATATATTGCTCCAGCTCCTGAATAATGGCATAAAAGGATTTTCCTTCTGTATCCACCACCACCTCTGCAGCTGTCTGATAGAGCGGATAGCGCTTCTCATACAACTGCCGCAAGCGCCTTTCCCTGTCCTCTCCCGCTGCAAGCGGTCTTGCCGTATCATTTTTCAGACGCTCAAAAATTGTTTCCAGTTTAGCCTCCAAAAATACCACAGTCCCCACTTCACGTAACAATTTGCGGTTTTCCTCCCGCATTGGCATACCGCCGCCAGTCGCAATGACCTTCTTTTCCGCCTCACGTTTTAGCTGCAAAATCAGCTCGGTTTCCATCTTCCGGAAGGCTCCCTCTCCCTCTTCCGCAAAAATATCCGAAATTTTTTTCCCCTGCTGTTCTTCAATCATCTCATCCGTATCCAGAAACTCATAGTCAAAGGCACTTGCAAGCTTTTTTCCTACAGTGCTTTTTCCGCAGCCCATAAAACCGATTAAAATCAGATTCTCCTTTTTCAAGCCTTTGCTCCTCCTCTTTTCCGCCTTTGGTAAAAAAACAACACTATATGCTCCAGATAACGTTTTAACACAATCTGAAGCTCTTCCTTTTTTCCAAGCGGCTTCACTAAAACCGTATATATCCCTGCGCGATTTGCCCCCCAGATATCCGTAAAAATCTGGTCGCCTACAGACACGGTCTGCTCTTTCGTAACGCCCAGCAGCCTCATGGCTCTTTCATAGCCCTCTTTCTTTGGCTTTCCTCCCTTGTAAATATACAGGGCACCCAGTGGTTCACAAAAGCTCTTTACGCGCGGCTCTTTATTATTCGACAAAAAACAAAGGTTAAATCCTGTTTCCTTTAAAAATTTTACCAGAAAAACCACTTTCTCGTTTACCGGTGCACCATGTTCTACCATCGTATTATCAATATCAAAAATAATACCGCGGATTCCGTTCTCATACAGCCTTTTGTATTCCTTTTTTTCATACGCGGAATCCCAGTCTTCCTTTGGAAATAATGCCGAAAACATAACTGCCTCCCTTACTGCTCAAAAATTATTTCATACTCTCTTTTTCCTATGCACGTTTCGTATGGTTCTTTTCTTATCCGGAGCATCTGATACCTTTCTTTGCTTTGCTGCCCTTCCTGTGGCTTTTCCCTGGTATCCACTGCTTCCGCCCTCCGGCTGCCGTCTTGGCCGAATCAGACAATGCTTGTCAAATCCGATTAAATCCTCACGGTGTGCCAAATGCAGCGCTTCCTTCACAAGCTCATAGTTTTTGGTATTTCGGTACTGAATCAGCGCACGCTGCATCTCTTTCTCATGCGGCGATTTCGGCACATACACCGGCTCCATTGTACGCGGATCAA
>CAZAUP010000092.1:0-5435 GCA_964488415.1 uncultured Lachnospiraceae bacterium | reverse complement strand
TGAAAAAAGCCTCCAAGAACGAGAAACAGAAAGAAAAGCAGAAGGACAAGTTCTGGGGCGAGGTATTAAAGACCATACCGGAAAATGACAAGGCTGTAGAGACCTTTACGGAGGTGGAAGTTGTAGAGGGGATGTGGCTGGATGAAGGTCACCAGAATATAGTTGAGTATAAGGATCGAGAATTGCAGTTAAGTTTTACATCGGAACAGATGAAAATTTTGATGTGTGCATGTACCTATCCTGACAAGGATAAGAATTTGAAGGATATGGATGATAATCCGTATCATGGTTTTTTATGGCAAAGAAGAAAAGAAAAAACGGATACTGGAACAAAATATTATCCTTTAAATGATTCAAATTATATGGCAAATTACATTTTTATGACTAAGCTTGCTTTGAAAGGTGGAGCAGTTGAAGAGTTAGTAAATGATTCATTTGTAGAGAATATGATATCTACGGATTACAATAGGATAAAGGCGGATTTTACAGGTGGTATGGTGGGGGCAAAGTCATGGGATACATTATTCCAAGAAAAAGGCTTCGCAAACACATTTGAAAATAGACAGTTGTTTATTTATGGTATGGCAATACATCTGGTAGCAGACGTTTATGCACATAGTACATGGTATGCATATGAAAAACGAGATGAAGCCGATGCATCAACATGGATGTGGAAGAGAGTAAGTCACAAAGACTATAAAAATGAAGATTTAACGGAACAACAAAAAGCTGATGCATGGGCAAAGGATGCAGATAATCCAATTAATATTCAAAGACGATATGCAGCTGCCGAAGAAGCCGCTAATAAGGTGTTGAAAAAAGCGTATTACGGTGAGGTAGGAAGTATAAAGGACTTCGCAAGTGTAGGAGTTTATAATGGATATTACATTGGGAATTTTGCAGCATATGCGCAAATGGCAGATCCGAGTTTATATAAAACTTTAAAAGGATATTTTAAATGGGGTGATCTATGGATGAATGTAAATGATTTAAGTAGAATCAAGTTTGAAGGCAATTCAATTTTGAAAGCGAGTGAATAAGATGAGACATGGAAAATATTTGATTTCATTTTGTTTGGTTACAGGCGTGTTATGCGCCTGTAACTTTAAACAGGAAATAGAGAATGGAGTTGCACCGACAGTTACAGAAGAAATAACGATATATCCGGCGGAAGTGTTTCAGGAGAATAATGCAATTGAGTCGAAAGAGGATGTAGTTCAAATTAATGAGGCACATTTTTCGGATGAAACTTTTCGAAGATATATTTCTGAAAAAATTGATGTTGATGGTGATGGGGCACTTTCGAGAAATGAAAGAATTGCGGTAAAGAAAATCACATGGGATTATTATGAACTGGAAGACGAAGGCATAATGTTGCGTATGGAGGATGTATTTGATGCAGTTTTGGATGGATTTGAGTATTTCCCTAATTTAGAACGTTTGACAGTGACAAGTGCAGCCAAAGTTATAGTGAAAAATCATTCGTCGATTCGAGGAATCGGAGGAGCAGAGGGAGGTATTGGGTTGCTTTGTGTTGAAAATTGTCCGGCACTTATATCAATCGGCGGAAATATGTATTCGGGGAACATTGAAGTAAAAAATTGTGAGAATATGGAGCTGTTTTGGGCACGTGCGTCCTCGTTTGGTTCTGTTTCTTTTACCGGAACGCCTAAGCTGGCGGTTTGGATAGAGGTGAGCGAAATAGAAAAATTGCAGATAAATGCAGATGCAGTAGTTAGTTCGGGAAAATCAGGTTTGGGGCGAGGATGTGGAAGTCTGGTATTTGGGGAAAATGGAGAAGTGGAATTGGATTACGGTGGAGTAATTGAATGGGAGAACAGGACAGGAGGAGCTTTAAATGTAACAACCGATTTTTTTGAGAACTGTTTCGAAGAAGCAGACTTTTCCTATATGAACATTCAGCTGCTGGAAAAGATAGAGAACATCTATGACGAGCAAGGTCGAAAGGGGTGGAATGTCTGTGTCGATTTGATGAAGAATGCCTACAGTAAAACGGCATTCTCGCTTTATACGGAAGAACAGCCTGCCATAGAACAGATTGTAGTTCGACCGGCGGGGGTGGTATGGGTGGAAGTATTGGAGTATTCACCGAACCGGGGCGTTTCTTTTGAAGCAGAGTTGAATTTTGAAGTTATATATCGAAACGGTGAAGCAGAAGAAGTAATCGGGACACTTTCCGATGAGCAGTATTGGACGATACTGCCGACCGGGGAGAAGATAAAATACCGGTCAGGAAAGGAATGGTGGGACAAAGGGAGTTATGTGAATCAGCTTGATGAGTGAGAAAAGTTTCTGCAATAAAGCTTTCATTTTCGGGGATGATTAATATTAAGAGTACCTTTTGAATTGTAATTTTGATTTTGAGATTGAGGAGATACGGGAAGTGCGTGTGATGGGGGACGACGAATCGGGGGACGGTGATGCATTTTTTGAAACCTTATATACCGGGAAGCCGGATGGTGCGGGACAAATTGTTTGTAATGATAAGCCTGCGTATGCAGGGTACCCGGAGGGCAAAGGGGAAATTATGGCATATCGGATTGTTGAAACAGGGAATAAGACAGAAAAATAGGGAATCGCCGTTGAAATCGAAGCATGGCTTGCATAGGTAAGGTATGGGTATTTCCCGAAAGGGAGGTGCCCGTTTCTTTTGATTGTTTTAATTGTCTTTTTATTGACTTCACTTTGGTTTTATATTAGTATAATAATAGGGAATTTTTAGGATAAATCCAAAGGGGGAAAGGGACAAAAGATGATAATTGATTTTAAGTGTCCGAAATGCGGTGCCAATATGGAATATGACAGTAAGCTGGGAAAACTGCATTGTGCCAGCTGCGGTTATGTACAAGCAATAGAGGATGCACCGGAGATAGAGGAGGAAAATATTTCGGTCACACCGTTTAAACGAAGTGAGGTGCCGGACGAGGTGACCTTTAGCCAGGAAACGGAGGAAAAAAACGAGTCTGTCTATGAGGAGGAGCAGGAGTTTATCTGTGACAGCTGTGGTGCGGTTGTTGTGGCAGCACCGGAGGTCAGTGCAACGATTTGCGCGTATTGTGGTTCTCCGGTAGCGTTGGGAACCAGGCTGAAGGGGACACTGGCACCGGATATGGTCATCCCGTTTCAGGTTTCTAAGGATGAGGCAAAGCAGCGGTACCGGAAATGGGCAAAGAACGGCGTGCTGACCCCGAAGGATTTTATGACGGAAAAGCGTCTCGGAGAGATTACCGGTGTTTATGTGCCGTTCTGGTTATATGATTTACAGGTAGATGCGGAAGCAGATTGCGTTTGTACCAAAAAGAATTCCTACCGGAGCGGCGATTATATCCTCCATGAAACGAAATATTATCATGTGTATCGCCGGGCAATTTTGAATTATGCGAAGGTTCCGGCGGATGCCTCCGTAAAGATGGATGATAAGACGATGGATGCTTTGGAACCGTACAATTATGCAGACCTGAAAAAATTCAGTCCGGACTATCTGGCGGGGTTTCAGGCGGAAAAATACGGTGAGGATGTTGACGGGCTGCTTGGCAGGGTGCGTCTGCGTGTGAAGGAGTATGCGGAACGTTACCTGAAGGACAGTATCAGAGGGTATGCTACGACTACCTACAATAAGCGGGAGATTACATCGAATAAGCAGCAGCATTATTATGCACTGCTGCCGGTGTGGATTCTGAATTATGAGTATAAGGGAGAGAAGAAGACGTATACCATGAATGGACAGACTGGTAAAATCGTAGGGAGAGCACCGGTTTGTGCCGGCAAGGTAATAAAGTGGTCGGCAATTTTTTATGGTATCAGCTTTGCATTGTTGTCAGTTTTGCTGTATTTGATTGTGTAGGAGGCGCGAAAGATGAAGAAAAGGGGGCTTTTTCAGCTGTGTGGTGCGTTTCTTTTGCTTCTCCTGTTTTGCATGGGAGACTTCGCACCGGCAGGAACGGTATATGGGGAAGTACAAGCTGTGGATTACGGCCAGCCCGAAGAGGACGAAGCGTATTCTGATTACGCGGTGGCGGCAGAGCTTTTGGAAAGTCGTTTGTTGGAAAGCGGGCAGCAGCTGAATGCGGAACAGAGACTTTACGACCTTTATGGAAAGTTTTCACTGACGGAGCAGGAGGAAATCTCTGAATGGATTGTGAAAAAGGAAACAGAGGGTCAGGTGAGTATCCGTGTTGTTGTGACTGCGCTGGATATGTATTATGAGAAGTATTTTTTGGAGGAGTTTGCAGACCGGCTATGCGATAACGGCTATGCCTCTGAGGATTTAGTGATTATGCTGCTGAATTTGGATGAGTATAACCGTGGAGCTTGTATTCAGGGCTATGGTATTTGTGAGTACAGGGTCAACGACCATCGCATTGAATACATATTGGATGATATCATTGCGTGCTTTCGCAGTGAAGATTATAGTGCCGGTGTGAAGCTGTTTGCCACGGAGGCGGCGTATTATGCGGTAACGGCGGACTATTTTTCCCGTTATGAGGATAATTCCTTCGCAGGGAAAATGAAACGCATGCCGTGGTTGTTTCTTTTTGGGCTGCCGGGTATCGTAACACTTGTCGGAATGTTTTCATTAGCGTGCGGAAAAATTTCGGCAAAGGGTGTGAATGGCAGGACATATATGCAAAGTGCAGGCTCTGGTCTGACGGCAAAGCGGGATGAATATGTCCGTACCAGTGTGAGCAGGACATATTGCCCGCGCAGCTCTGGCAGTGCAGGAGGCGGAAGCAGTGGAAGAAGCTCAGGAGGAGGCGGTACAAGCCGGGGCGGACGGTCGCATTCCGGCGGAAGCCGCAGATTTTAAGCGATAAGGGTCCGGAGGCTTTGACTGCCGGATTGAGAGGACGGTAAGAGAAGGGGACAAGGAACAGACGGATTTGGTTCGCGGCGTGGTCGTGCGTAAAGGAGATGAGGCAGTTTGAAGGATAGTTTAGAAAAGGGAGAGAAGACAATGAGAAAAGCATTAACAGAGGTTTCGCCGGAGATTACAGAGCTTGCGGAGCTTTGCCGCCGGAACAGCGGCATGGAGCCGGAGCTTTATAAGGTACATGATGTAAAAAGAGGTTTGCGGGACTTAAATGGTAATGGTGTTGTGGCGGGTCTGACAAGGATTTCAGACATTACCTCGTTCCGTATGGAAAACGGGGAGAAGGTGCCGTGTGAGGGCGTGCTCCGGTATCGCGGGATTGATATCAGGGAGCTTTGTAACGGATTTGTAAGTGCCGGACGGTTTGGCTTTGAAGAGGTGACGTATCTGCTGCTGTTTGGCAAGCTTCCGACAGAGACGGAGCTTGCGGATTTCAAAAAGCTGCTTAATACCTCCAGAACGCTTCCGACCAACTTTGTCCGCGATGTTGTGATGAAAGCACCGAGTAAGGATATGATGAATACGATTTCGCGCTCCGTGCTGA
>CAZAUP010000091.1:0-5597 GCA_964488415.1 uncultured Lachnospiraceae bacterium | reverse complement strand
TCCCTGCATTCTCTGACCCTGCGGGCGGTCTCCGTATCTGCGCTCTCCCTGCGGACGGTCTCCCTGCGGTCTCTGACCCTGCGGGCGGTCTCCGTATCTGCGCTCTCCCTGCGGACGGTCTCCCTGCATTCTCTGACCCTGCGGGCGGTCTCCGTATCTGCGCTCTCCCTGCGGACGGTCTCCCTGCATTCTCTGACCCTGCGGGCGGTCTCCGTATCTGCGCTCTCCCTGCGGACGGTCTCCCTGCGGTCTCTGACCCTGCGGACGAGTTCCGCTCTGTGCCTGCTGCGCCGCTTTGGCTGCCTGACGCTCTGCCTGCTGTGCATATACATTTCCCAAAATATTAATACGTGCCGGCTCTTCCTTCTTTTCTGCTACAGTCTCTGCTGCCGGAACGGTCTCTGTTTTTTTCTCCGGTGCCTTTTCTTCCGACTTCTTCGGTGCTTCCGCCGTTTCTTCCTTTTCTGCAGCCTTTTTCTCAACAGCTGCCTTTTTCGGCTCCGTCTTTAGTTCGGTCTTTGCTTCCGTTTTAGCCTCTGTCTTCTTTCCGGTCTTCTTTTCTTCTTCCCGGAAAGCCATCTTCGCAAAATCACCGAATCTTCCGCGAATCATAGAAATCTGCCGTTCATCCAAATTACTGGAATGACTCTTGATTTCAAAACCATATTCGCCAAGATAACTTATAATGTCCTTACTCTGGATTTCTAATTCCTTTGCAAGTTCACTTACCCTCATTTTTGCCATGTATTCTTACCTCCGTCGTTGATCCTCATGTTCTAAAAATGCCAGCTGTTTCATAATTGCGGCGGCAAATCCTGTGTCCAGTACCGCTACCGATGCCCGGAATTCCTTTCCGATACAATGTCCTAGCTCCTCTTTGCTTCCGATGAGATAAATCGGCACACCATAATATGTGGCACCGTCAATGAATTTTTTTCGGGTATTTGCAGACGCTTCCTCCGAAAGCAAAATCAGCTCCGCTTTTTTCTCCTGAATCGCTTTCTCTGTTAAAAATTCACCTGCGACCAGCTTTCCCGCCTTTTGTGCCAATCCCAAATAGGAGTAAATCTTCTTGGATACAGCTTCTATTTGCTTTGTTTCATTCTGTACCACCGGCTATCAGCTCCTTTTCTAATTCCTCATACACCTCTGTCGGAATCGCACACTGCAGAGACCGTTCCAGTCCCCTGCTTTTTCTGGCCTTTCCAAAACACTCCGTATTGTTACAGAGATAAGCACCTCTTCCGTTCTTTTTCCCTGTTCTATCTAATACTATAGTGTCCTCCGGCGTTTTTAATACACGAATCATTTCTTTTTTTGTCTTCATTTCACCGCAGCCGGTGCATTTACGAAGCGGAACTTTTTTCATGCAATCAACCCTTTTCCTTTAGATTTCACCCTTCCAGTTGCCCATTTCATCGTAATAACCGGTATCCTCTGCAGTCTTTTTCTTTGTCCCGGTGCTTGTCTTTGTTACACTGCCTCCGTTCCTCTGTGCTTCGGACTTAATATCAATCTTATAGCCGGTCAGTCTTGCTGCAAGTCTTGCATTCTGTCCTTCTCTGCCGATAGCGAGGGAAAGCTGGTAATCCGGAACAATTACCTGTGCCGTGCGCTCCTCGGTATCTACGTCTACATCAATTACCTTTGCCGGGCTCAATGCATTTTCGATAAGAACCGCAGGGTCCTCACTCCATGAAATAATATCAATCTTTTCGCCACGAAGCTCGTTTACAATCGCATTGACACGTGCTCCGTTCATACCCACACAGGCACCGATTGGGTCTACATTTACATCATTGGACTTTACCGCCATTTTCGTTCTGGAACCTGCATCACGTGAAATCGCCTTGATCTCAACCACACCATCTCTGATTTCGGTTACCTCTGCCTCAAACAAACGCTTTACAAGCTCCGGATGAGAACGTGAAACCGTCACACGCGGACCCTTGGTTGATTCCTTTACTTCCATTACATATACCTTAATACGGTCATTCGGGCGATATACTTCACCACGAATCTGCTCTCCCTCCAGCAAAATTGCCTCACACTTCCCTAAGTTGATGCTGATGTTGTTGCCGTGGTAACGCTGTACTACACCGGTTACAACCTCCCTTTCCTTCTCATAATACTGGGTATAAATTGCCTTACGCTCTTCCTCACGAATCTTCTGCACGACAACCTGCTTTGCCTTCTGTGCCGCAATACGACCAAAATTCTTTGGCGTAATTTCGATATTTACGGTATCTCCCACCTCATACTTTTCTGCAGGGAACTTTATGGCAACCTCAGCAAGAGAAATTTCCTCCACCTCGTCTTCCACCTCTTCAACAACTCTCTTCTCTGCCCAAACCACAACCTCACCGGTGCTGCGATCAATGTTTACCTTAATATTATCTGCCTTACCATAATTGTTCTTGCATGCTGCAATCAAAGAATTTTCGATTGCCTCCAATAAAATGTCCTTGCTGATGCCTTTCTCCTTTTCAAGCTGGTTTAAAGCCTCAATTAATTCCTTCGCGTCCATAATATCCTCCTTTTATCTTTTTTTGCTCTTTTTAAAAGTGAATTGCTAACTTTATCATTGCAATGCTCTCTCTCGGAATCGTCAGTTCCTCCTTCTCCGAAATACAAAGCACAATATTTTCTGCATCATAGCTTACGAGCTCGCCTTCAAACTCTTTCTTTTTGTCCATCGGTCTGTACAGCTTCACCTCCACAGCCTCACCGATGCTGCGGGCAAGGTCTTTGTCCTTCTTTAACTGTCTGCCAAGGCCCGGAGAGCTTACCTCTAAGAAATATGCTTCTGGAATAAAATCCTCCACATCCAGCAAATCGCTTAACTCCCTGCTGACAAGCTCGCAGTCATCAATCGTAATGCCGCCTTCTTTATCAATATAAGCACGCAAATAATAATTGCTGCCCTCCTTCACATACTCTACATCCACCAATTCAAAACCGGTCCGTTCCATAATCGGCAGAAGTAATGCTTCCGTCTTCTGCTCGTAATCGTCTCTCTTCGCCATAAACTCTCCTTTAATCTTGCATATTGTGTGCGAGTACGCTCTGCACTCCCGTTTCAGTCTGTGCAGAATCCGGGGTTTCAACCCTTTGCTCCCCTCGCAAAGCATTCTTATAGTCACTGAAACACTTTTCCTTACGATAAGAAAGAGTGGACTTTCGTCCACTCTTTGCTCAACCTTTATGCTACCGTATGCCAGTATAACACTGAATTTAGGAAAAATCAAGTAGTTTTTGGAAATTTTCTTATTGCTTTTTCTTTTCTTATTGTATTCTAACCTTCTTCATTCCAAATTTCTCACCCTTCACCATTTTAAAACAAGAGTCCGCTTGCGGACTCTCGCGCCGAGCGCGGTCGCATGCGACATCTTCCAATCGCGCGAGTGCGCATCCCGCGGAGCGTTTTTTGCTTTATAGGAACGTACTTTAGCACGCTGTCGCAACACAGTATTTCCTATAAAGTGAAAAAGGCTGTACACTTTCGTGCACAGCCCCGTTTTTTAACCTCTGTAGTAATTAATGAGACATCCCTTCGTAATAATCTCACGCTCATCATCAGTCAGCTCGCCAAGACGCACCGTAAACGGCACCAGCTTATCGCCTACCACATATGCGGTAATCTCGGACTGCTTCGTGGCTACTGCCTTCTTAATATCCTTTAAGAAGATGTAGTCACCGTTCTTGAACGGGAGCTCACCGTCGATTAAGAACGGAAGCATCCCCCAGTTGATGAGATTACTACGGTAACGCTTCGTTGCATATTCCTTCGCAATGTTTGCAAGACCACCAAGCACCTTCTGACAGCTTGCCGCCTGCTCACGTGCGGAACCGTCACCCGGCTTCGTTGCATAAATCACGCTGCCGATTTCGGTGGCTGCCGGATTGACTTCCATCTGCTTTGCCACCATATCAAAGGCTGCAGCAACTTCTGCATTTGCCTCGCCGATGGATGTACCTGCAATTCTTGCCTTTTCTGCCTTCTGTACCTCCTTTGCGCGACCAACGTATGCCGGATCCTTTCTGGAAAGGGTAAACTCCGCAAGACCGAGCGGATTGGAACGGTAAGACGAGGTCTCGCCGGACGGAATCAGCTCATCCGTCGTAGTAACCGGATCGTGAATCTCGGAAACAACCTTTAACAGCATATCATCCGTCAGGGCAGACATTGCCGGCCAGTCTACGATACCGGGACCAAACTTCACTTCTGCATCCTTGTCCGGCTTTCCTGCGCCGAAGTATACTCTGTTTTCATAGATAGAAGAATCAAAGTAGTATGCCGGCTTCGTAAATACGGTATCCAACTCATCTGCACCGGTTAAGAAGCCCTTATTTGCTGCAGTTGCCGCGATGGAACGTGCATCCATAAGTGCAACGGAAGCAATCTGACCGTTCGTAACCTTTGAGCCCTCACGATTCGGGAAATTACGGGTGGAGTGACGAATACTGAGACCATTGTTTGCCGGAACATCGCCTGCACCAAAACACGGTCCGCAGAATGCAGTACGGATAGTCGCACCTGCACGCATCAGTTCAGCTACTCTTCCATTTTTCACCAGCTCCATGAAAATCGGCTGGCTTGCCGGATATACACTTAAAGAAAACTCATCATTACCGATGAACTTATCCTTTAAGATATCCGCCGCATCACAAATATTTTCGAAGCCACCGCCTGCGCAGCCTGCAATAACCCCCTGCTCAATATAAAGCCTGCCGTCACGAATCTTATCACGGAGCTTATAGGCTACCTTATTGTTATCAAGGCTGACAAGAGCCTTCTTCTCAACCTCGGCAAGGATATCCTCAAGATTTTCCTTTAACTCAGCAATGGTATAAACATTGCTTGGATGGAACGGCATCGCTATCATCGGACGAATCTTATCAAGCTCCACCTCAATCATACCGTCATAATAAGCAACCGGAGCAAGCGTAAGCTCCTTATAGTCTTCCTTTCTGCCATGCAGCTCATAAAATGCCTCTACCGCAGAATCCGTCTCCCAGATAGAGGAAAGACAGGTCGTTTCCGTAGTCATAACATCCACACCGATACGGTAATCCACGCTCATGTTGTGAACGCCTTCGCCGAAGAACTCCATTACCTTGTTATTTACATAGCCGTTTGCAAATACCGCACCAATAATGGCAAGAGCAATATCCTGCGGACCGACACCCTTCGCCGGCTTACCGGTCATATGCACACCGACTACCTTTGGCATATTAATATCATAGGTCTTGTTTAACAGCTGCTTTACAAGCTCCGGGCCACCCTCTCCCACAGCCATGGTGCCTAATGCACCGTATCTGGTATGACTGTCAGAACCGAGAATCATCTTACCTCCGCCTGCCAGCATTTCTCTTGCAAACTGGTGAATAACAGCCTGGTGAGGAGGAACATAAATACCGCCGTACCGCTTTGCACAGGAAAGGCCAAACATATGATCATCCTCATTGATGGTGCCGCCCACCGCACAAAGACTATTATGACAATTTGTCAGAACATACGGAACCGGGAACTCAGTCAGTCCGCTGGCTCTTGCAGTCTGAATGATACCTACAAATGTAATGTCATGAGATGTAAG
>CAZAUP010000090.1:0-5672 GCA_964488415.1 uncultured Lachnospiraceae bacterium | reverse complement strand
TTTTATACGGAATAAAGTTATATTGTAATAACGAATTGAGAGTAAGGGGATATCGTCTATGCGGTATCCCTTTCTTACTTTTTCGGAGGCAGAAATGAATAAGAAAGTGATAAAAAGAGCAGGGGCAGCAGTGCTGTCGTATGTTGTGATTTATGTGATAGCAGTGGTGCTTGCCGTGATCCGGATATCGTTAAAGGCGGATTCCGCAGAGAAAATCAGTTTTTATGAAATTATGCAGGTAGTGATTATTCCTGCGCTGTTTTATATTGCAGGGTATTATGTTACGGAAAGCTTTGAGCTTCCCAAGATGAATGCGAAGACGGTCTGGATTGCGTCCGCTGTCTTTGCAGCCGTATTACTTGGTATCTGGTATCTTTCGCTGGAGACCTCGGCGCTGCTGAATCTGCCGGTGGCACAGGGATGCTATGCACTGGATCATTGGCTTCGGAAAATCAATATTGTATATGAGTATGAGTATACAACATTGGCAAAGACCGATATGTATCGATATGCAACACTTCCGTTGCTTTATTTTGCAGCGGATATTTTATGCTGGCTGTGTTACTTCTGGGGGAACCGGGTCTGTGTCGGAAACCGGGGCATGGAAGGAAAAAAGAGAAAAACGGGGCGGGAGAAGCAGTAGGAAGTTAATTACCAGATATTGCAGGAGCCTTACACGGTACGCATGAGGAGCTGATAAAGGAGCAGGGCTTTTATTATAAACTTTGTGCTTCACAGTTGCATTAAATTGTGGTAAAATGGATTAAAATAACGAGACACAGGAGAAAGTGTAATTAGGGGACGCGAAGGCTGTGCGGTATAAGGAAGGATACGATTATGAGCAATTTATTCAGTACGGATAACAAGTTTTTTCAAATGATGGGCAAGGTGTTCGACTTAATGATTTTAAGTGTTGTATGGTTTGTCCTCAGTGCAGGCGGTATGATGCTTACGACGTTTTTGGTCGGAAAGGAGATAGTACCGGCAGGTACGGCAGGTTCGATGCTGCTGACCGTGTTCGGGGTTTTGCTTACGCTTTTGGCAGGTCCGGCCAGTACGGCATTTTATTATACCGTAGTAAAAGTAATCCGCAGGGAACGCAGTTATATGTTTAAGGAGTTTATTCGAAGCTTTAAGCTGAATTTTAAGCAGGGAATTTTACTGGCACTCGTTTATGTGATGTTTGCGGCACTGATGCTTTTTGATGTGGATTATTCCAAGCAGCTTTCCGAACAGGGTTCAAAATACGGAAGCGTGATGTTTGGTGTGTTTGTGGTAGTTGGCATTTTTGTTCTGTTTACCATGATTTATGCATTTCCGCTTTTATCCCGCTTTACGGTTACCCTGAAGCATCTGTTTAAGTGGTCCTTTTATATTTCTGTTCGTCATATCGGGTGGACGCTTTTGATGGCAGTAATGTTTGTCTGTACAGTAATTATCATGTATTTTTCTTTTTTTGCGGCACCGCCGCTGATGCTGATTCTGCCGGGAATTTATACACTTGTGATGTCGTTTCCGATGGAGAAGGTGTTAAAGAAGTATATGCCGAAGGAAGATGGAGAAGATGAGGAGGACGGAGTAGACCGTTGGTACAACGAGTAGGAAAGAGGCAAGGCAGATAGGAGGGTTCTATGGAAAAAAAACTGTATGACATGATGCAATGGGGAAGAATTGAGGGAGTGGTTTACGCAGAGGAGGACAAGCCTTACGATTTTCTTGGTGCGCACAGGACGGAGGACGGTACGCTGGTGCAGGCTTTTTTTCCGGATGCCCGTGAGCTGTATGTGGTAAGCGGAGAGAAAGAGTATCCGATGGAGTGTGCGGATGAGGCGGGCTTCTTTGCGGTACTGATTCCGAATAAGCTGCCTGGGGAGTATCATTATCGTGCAGTATATGAGAACGCTGAGGTAACGGCGGAGGATATTTATCGTTTCGCACCGAGTCTTTCCGAAAAAGAGATGGAACTTTTTTCGCAGGGAATCAATTATACGGCTTACCGGATGCTGGGAGCACATCCTGTGACAGTGGAAGGTGTAGAGGGCGTGCGTTTCGCCGTGTGGGCACCGAATGCGGTGAGAGTAAGTGTTGTAGGTGATTTTAATTTCTGGGACGGCAGACGCTGCCAGATGCACCGACATGAAAAATACGGTATTTTCGAGCTGTTTGTTCCGGGAGTTAAGCAGGGCGATATTTATAAGTATGAGATTAAGGGAAAGGGAGAGCCGCCGGTGTTAAAGGCGGATCCGTATGCCTTTGCGGCGCAGATGCGTCCGGAAACAGCATCCGTTGTGTTTGAGTCTTCTTCGTTTGCATGGACGGATGAGACATGGCAGAAGCATAAAAAAACGGAGAACGGCAAGGAAAAGCCGATGTCGGTATATGAGCTGCACCTCGGTTCCTTTAAAAAGCCGGCGGAAGAAGACGGAAGCTTCTACAACTACCGCGAATTGGCAGTGATGGTTGCTGATTATGTAAAAGAGATGGGGTATACCCATATTGAGCTTTTGCCTGTGATGGAGCATCCGTTTGACGGCTCCTGGGGCTATCAGGTGACCGGCTATTATGCGCCGACGGCGCGTTATGGTACGCCGGAGGATTTTAAGTTTTTTATAAATTATATGCATGAGCAGAGTGTTGGTGTGATTTTAGACTGGGTTCCGGCTCATTTTCCGCGCGATACGTTCGGACTTGCAGAGTTTGACGGTACTTGTCTGTATGAACATAAGGATCCGCGTCAGGGAAGTCATCCGCATTGGGGAACCCTGATATTTAATTACGGCCGTCCGCAGGTTTCTAATTTTCTCATCGCAAATGCATTTTACTGGGCAGAGGAATTTCATGTAGACGGCATCCGTATCGACGCGGTAGCCTCCATGCTGTATCTGGATTACGGAAAGCAGGATGGAGAGTGGGTTGCAAATTGTTACGGCGGCAATGAAAATTTGGATGCTGTTGAGCTGTTTAAGCATCTGAATTCGATGATGAAAAAGAGAAATCCGGGAGTTGCCATGATTGCGGAGGAGTCTACGGCATGGCCGATGGTGACCCATGATGTGGAACAGGGAGGACTTGGATTTGATTATAAATGGAATATGGGCTGGATGAACGATTTCACAAATTATATGAAAACAGATCCATTGTTCCGAAAAGGAAATCAGAGGGCACTGACCTTCAGTATCATGTATGCGCACAGCGAAAAGTTTATGCTGGTACTTTCCCATGATGAGGTAGTACACGGCAAGGGTTCCATGATTAATAAGATGCCGGGAGAATACGGGCAGAAGTTCGATAATCTGCGTACAGCATATGCGTATATGATGATGCATCCGGGCAAAAAGCTTTTGTTTATGGGGCAGGATTTTGCACAGTTTGCGGAATGGAACGAAGCAAGAAGCCTGGAGTGGGAGCTGATTGAGCGCTATGATGCGCATCGTAAGATGCAGGCATATTATAAGGCGTTAAATCATTTCTATACATCACATCCGGAGCTTTACGAGGCAGACTATTATGCGGAAGGCTTTGAATGGATAGACTGTATGGATGCGGAGCGGAGCATTGTAACCTTCCTCAGACGTTCCAAGAAGAGCAGACGGCAGCTTTTAGTGGTTTGTAATTTTACGCCTGTGACACATACCGGTTACAGAGTAGGTGTTCCGTTTGCGGGTAAGTACAAAGAGATTTTTAACAGTAACGCGGCTGAGTTCGGCGGAACCGGTGAAGGAAATCCCCGGATAAAGAGTTCCGGTCCCGTGAACTGGAACAATCGCGATAACTCTATCGAAATCACGGTGCCGGGCTTGTCCGTGCTTGTGTTCTCGTGTGAAACGGATGCGCCAAAGAAAAAGGTTTCCGAAAAAAAAGAAACAGTGGAAACGGGAAGGAAAGCTCCGGTGAAGTGTACTAAAATGACACAGGAAAAGAAAACAAAAACAACGATAAAGCGGATTGAAAAAAGATAACATTTATAGAAACTGCTAGGAGGAACAGAAGATGGATTGGGAAATACTGGAGTCCTTTTGGACGGCGGCATGGCCGAAGATATTCGGAATCGGTAAGGTTCTTATTGTAGCGCTGCTGATTTGGGTTATCGGTAAAAAGGCAATTAAGGTTGTCCTGAAGCTGGCAAAGGGTGCGCTGGAGCGTGGAAAGATTGAGGAGGGTGTGCAGAGCTTTCTGATGTCGTTACTCCGGATTGTATTGTACGGTATCCTGATTGTCATTCTTGCAGGCACGGTCGGTATTGAAACCGGCTCTGTGGTAGCACTTCTTGGTTCAGCAGGTCTTACCATTGGTTTGGCATTGCAGGGCAGCTTGTCTAATTTTGCCGGCGGTGTGCTGATTCTTATTTTAAAGCCGTTTAAAATCGGTGATTATATTGTGGCAAACGGTCTGGAGGGAGTTGTATCCGGTATTGATATTTTTTATACCAGATTGCTGACCGGTGACAACCGTATGGTGGTACTTCCGAATGGAGCACTTTCGAACAGCAATCTGATTAATGTTACGCATGAGCAGACCCGTCGTGTGGATTTGATGGCTTCCGTGGATTACGACAGTGATATCAGGGAGGTAAAGTCACTTTTATTTGACATTGGCTCAAATTTGGAGTATTCTTTTGAGGATGAAGGACATCCGGTGCAGGTGTATGTGGATACCTATGGTGACAGTGCCATTAATGTGGGACTTCGTTTCTGGGTACAGGCTTCTGATTACTGGAAAGCAAAGTGGACTGCCACCGAGCAGATAAAAGAAGCGTTTGACCGGGCAGGCATCAGCATTCCGTTTAATCAGCTGGATGTTATGATTAAAAATAAATAAGAATAACAAGACGAGGGAGAGTTGCTTGTATGTCAGATAAGGTTACAGATTTTTTTGGAATTGATGTGTTTAATGAAACCGTGATGGCAGAGCGTTTGCCGAAGAAGACCTTCGCAGCGTTGAAAAAGACAATTGAAAACGGAGAAGAGCTGGATGCACAGGTGGCAGAGGTTGTTGCAAATGCCATGAAGGACTGGGCTATCGAAAAGGGTGCTACTCATTATTCCCATTGGTTCCAGCCAATGACCGGCATTACTGCAGAGAAGCACGATGCATTTATTACACCGGCACCGGGTGGCAAGGTGATTATGGAGTTTTCTGGAAAAGAACTCATCAAAGGTGAGTCGGATGCGTCCAGTTTTCCGAACGGTGGTCTTCGTGCAACCTTTGAGGCACGGGGCTATACTGCGTGGGATTGTACGTCTCCGGCCTTTGTACGCGAGGATGCAGCAGGAGTGACGCTTTGCATTCCGACGGCGTTTTGCTCTTACACGGGAGAGGCACTGGATAAAAAGACACCGCTTCTTCGGTCTATGGAGGCTCTGAATGTGCAGGTGCTTCGTATTCTGAAGCTGTTTGGACATGAGGATGTCAAGAGTGTGACCTGTTCGGTAGGACCGGAGCAGGAATATTTTCTTGTAGACCGTGCAAAGTTTTTAAAGAGAAAGGATCTTATCTTTACCGGACGTACTTTGTTTGGTGCAATGCCGCCGAAGGGGCAGGAGATGGATGACCATTATTTCGGTACGTTAAAGGAAAAGGTTGCCTCCTTTATGAAGGAGTTAAATGTAGAGCTTTGGAAGCTCGGCATTACTGCGAAGACCCAGCATAATGAGGCGGCTCCGGCACAGCAT
>CAZAUP010000089.1:0-5755 GCA_964488415.1 uncultured Lachnospiraceae bacterium | reverse complement strand
GTGTTGGTGTAGAAAAAACTTGGCCGGTACATTCTCCGATTGTCGAGAAAATCGAGGTTGTAAGACATGGTAAGGTTCGCAGAGCAAAGCTTACGTATTTACGTGACAGAGTCGGTAAGAAGGCTAAGGTTAAGGAACTTGTAAAATAAGTTGACAAAAGGGACAATATAGATTGTCCCTTTTCTTCTATGCGAATGCACCCACGGCCGGATGTAAGTCACGAAGACTGTGGGAATCGCGAAGAAAGTGCTTGCATGGCAGGGAGAAGGCTTATTTGGAGCATTGAAAGGGTATGTTATGGCGGGTTTTGATTTTGATTTGAACGATAACAGAAAGAGCAGACAACGGAAAAAGAAGATTTTTCGCGGGGTATCACTGTTATTCGAAACAGTGGCAGTGATTGCGCTTGCCTTTTTTATGGTACGGTTTTCTTTTGAACGTACAGCGGTATCCGGGGATTCCATGGCACCTACGCTGGAGGCAGATGCACCGATTCTGATCAATAAGCTTTCTTATCTCAGGGAAGGACCGGAACGTTTTGACGTAATTGTTTTTGAGGATATCGGGGAAGAACATCAATATTACCATGTAAAGCGAGTTATCGGACTTCCGGGAGAAACGGTTCAGATTGTAAATGGTATCGTCTATATTAATGAGGAACCGTTGAATGAAGCTGTAAATAACCTGCCGGAAATGCATCTTTCCGGTCTGGCGGCGGAACCGATGACGTTGGATGAGGATGAATATTTTGTGCTGGGCGACAACCGAAACAAAAGCGAGGACAGCCGTTTTGCCAATATCGGCAATGTAACAGGAGAGCAGATTGTGGGGAAGGCATGGCTTTTGCTGGATCCGTTTAATATTATTTCACAGTTAAATAGAAAGAAAAATGACTAGTACAGTTTGTAAGGCTTTTAGCGGCAGCTGCCGTGTAACGGAGGTGACAATATGCAGTATCAGTGGTATCCGGGACATATGAGTAAGGCGAAGCGTCAGATTCAGGACGAATTAAAGCTGGTGGATGTTATAGTGGAGCTGGTGGATGCCCGGATTCCGTACAGCTCTAAAAATCCGGATATTAATAAGCTTGCGGGTAATAAGCCGCGGGTATTATTGTTGAATAAGGCAGATTTGGCAGACGAGGTACGTACTAAAGAATATAAGGCATATTATGAGAAGCAGGGCTATTATGTGCTTCCGGTAAATGCGAAAGGCGGTAACGGCGTAAAAGGTGTACTGAGTGTTATTAAAGAAGCATGTAAAGAAAAGCGGGAGCGTGATGTAAAACGGGGAATTATCGGCAGACCGCTTCGAGCCATGATTTTGGGAATCCCGAATGTAGGAAAATCCACCTTTATCAATGCATTTGCCGGAAAAAATTGTACTTTGGTAGGAAATAAGCCGGGTGTCACAAAGGGAAAGCAATGGATTCGTCTGAATAAGGAGCTGGAGCTTCTGGATACTCCCGGTATTTTATGGCCGAAGTTTGAGGATCAAAAGGTAGGGCTACGGATTGCCTGGATAGGTTCTATCAATGAGGATATTTTAGATATTCGAGAGCTTGCGGTAACGTTGCTTACTTATCTTTATGAGAACTATCCGGGCGTGATTAACGCAAAGTACGGTGTTGAGGAATGTGAGGACGGCAATGAGGCCTTGGAGCGTATTGCCAGAAAACGTGCCTGCCTGAAAAAAGGCGGTGAAGCAGATATTGACCGTGCAGCAGGCTTTATTATGGACGATTATCGTGCCGGAAAAATCGGCAGAATCACGTTAGAAAGAGTGCAGCAGGAAGAAACAAAGAAAAAGGAATGCGCAGTTATGGAAGCGGATGCTGCAAAGGATAAGCAGACAGATTGATGAAAGCAGAGGCTGGCGGGGATGGCAGAAAAAATCGATGTAATAAAAGCAGCACTAGAGAGTACCGCACCGGAGCAGTTAGAGGATGTGATTGCACTTTATGCGGAGGATACCAGAAGCGGTGTGCATAAGCTGATTGAACAGGCACGCAAGAAAAAGGAAAAGTTTCTGGCGGAGTGCGCCAGAGTGGACGGTATGCTTGTTTATGAAAGGGAGTATGGGGAGTATAACATAGTCTGTGGCATTGACGAGGTAGGCAGAGGTCCTCTTGCGGGTCCTGTTGTGGCGGCATGCGTTGCGCTTCCGAAGAATTGTCGGATTTTATATTTAAACGATTCCAAACAGCTTTCTGAAAAAAAGAGAGAAGAATTGTTTCCGGAGATTTTAGATAAGGCGGTAGCCTATGGTGTTGGCTGCGTGTCCCATACGGTGATTGATGAGATTAACATTTTACAGGCAACTTACCGTGCCATGCGGGAAGCAGTCGTAACGCTGGCCAAAGACTGTGGCGCGCCGGAGGTGCTTCTCAATGATGCAGTCATCATTCCGGGCGTGCAGGAATTATTTCCGGAAAAAAAGGAATGTATCCGTCAGGTGCCGATTGTTAAGGGAGATGCGAAAAGCTTATCCATTGCGGCAGCGAGTGTGGTGGCAAAGGTAACGAGAGACCGGATGATGGTGGAGTTTGATAAGGTATATCCGGGCTATGGCTTTGCCGGAAATAAGGGCTATGGTTCTGCAGAGCATATAGAAAAGCTAAAACAGGATGGACCGTGTCCGATTCACAGACGAAGCTTTATTAAGGGGATATTGGGAGGAAACGTGAAATAAGCGGAAACTTCCATGGCTACGGTTTATGACTTTGATATGAGTGAAGGAAGGTGCTGCATTTGGAGGAGCAAAAAAGTAAAATTGCGGTTGCACTGGAATATGAGCCGTCAGAAGCAGCACCAAAGATTGTTGCTTCCGGCCGCGGCTATGTGGCAGAAAAGATTATCGAGCGTGCAACAGAGGAAAATGTACCGCTTCATAAGGATGATAAGCTGGCAGGCACCCTTTCGAAGCTGGAAATCGGTGATGCCATACCGCCGGAGCTGTATGAGGTGGTAGCAGAGATTTTGGTATTTGTTGACAGAGTAGATAAGATTAAAGGGAAAGGAAAGGATTTGTTGTAAAAAGGGGCAGCTACAGCGGGAGGACAGGTATGAAGAGGGAAACAGAGGAAGCGAAGGAACATGTCAATGGCAGAACCAATGGATATAAGGTCAATGAAGGAAAAGACAGAGAGAAAAAGCACTGGAACCGTCGTTATGTGGGAAACCTGCAGGAACTCAGGGTACAGGAGCTTTTGCAGGGGCAGGGGTACGAAATTCTTGCAAGAAACTTTTATACCAGACAGGGCGAAATTGATCTTGTTGCAAGGAAGGATGGATACCTTGTATTTGTTGAGGTAAAATACCGTGCTGATGAACGTTTTGGCGCACCGGAGGAAGCGGTGGACTACCGGAAGCAGAAGAGAATCATTGGGGCGGCGCGCTGCTATATGTATAAGCACCGGCTTCCTGCTGATACACCATGCCGGTTTGATGTGGCAGGGGTGCTGGGAGATGAGATAAGAATTACAGAAAATGCATTTTGGATATAAGAAGGCTGTGTATTCGCAGCAGTGCAGCGATAGAACATAAGTATTTGCAGAAAAGAGGATGGGATTCGGATGATGAAAAAAAACGGGCTGGAGCCCCTTTTAACCAAGGAAATGGCACTATCGGACACAGAGATCCCGTTTTTATATTTTCGTCGTCTGGCGAAGCATCCGGAGGTTATGCACGGCTGCTCTACAAGGGCAGGAGGTGTAAGCAAAGGCTGCTTTTCGTCGATGAATCTGGGCTTTGGACGCGGAGATTCCGATGAAAATGTTCTTATGAATTATGACCGGCTTTGTAATGCCCTTGGGGTTACAAAGGAACAGGTGGTGCTGCCGGATCAGGTGCATGCTACCGTAGTGCGCAGGGTAACAAAGGCAGACTGTGGCAAAGGAATAGTAAAGCCGCGGGATTATGCAGGCGTAGATGCCCAGATTACCAACGAGCCGGGGGTCGTGCTGGCGGTGTTCGGAGCAGACTGTGTGCCGGTGCTTTTTTTTGACCCGGTGGCAGGTGCCATCGGCACGGCGCATGCGGGCTGGCGTGGAACTCTCGGAAGAATTGCCGAAAAGACAATACATGCTATGGAAAAAGAATTTGGCAGTCAGCCGGAGCACATAGAAGCTTATATCGGTGTCTCCATCTGCAAAAACTGCTACACGGTAGGCGGTGAGGTGGCGGAATGCTTTATGAAAGAGTTTCCGGAAGCCACAAAACAGACCGGGACACAGAAAGCAGAGGGAAAATGTCAGCTTGATTTGTGGCAGGTCAATCAAAAAATTTTGGAAGAAGCAGGGGTAAAGCCTGAAAATATAATCATTGGTGGTGTTTGTACTAAATGTCATCCGGACTTGTTGTTTTCTCATCGGGTAACGGGAGCAGCACGCGGCAACATGGCTGGTTTTTTGATGCTGACAGAAGCGGAAACAAAATAGTGCCGAAAAAGAGGAAGATTATGGGAAAAAAATTACAAGAGCATAAAATTAAAGAAGTGGTGTCCGGCAGTATTGCGGAGGAGCTTGAAATCGAGGCGGGAGATGTGTTGGTATCCATTAATGAGCAGCCGATTAAGGACGTATTTGATTACCGCTATTTATCCGAGGATGAGGAGCTTGTACTTTTAATCCGGAAAGCGGACGGCGAGGAATGGGAGCTTGAAATCGAAAAGGATGCTTATGAGGATTTAGGTCTTGTGTTTGAAGAAGGCTTGATGGATGACTATCGTGCCTGCCGGAATAAGTGCATCTTCTGCTTTATCGATCAGATGCCGCCCGGAATGAGAGAAACACTGTATTTTAAGGATGATGATGCAAGACTTTCCTTTTTACAGGGAAATTATATTACGCTGACCAATTTATCAGAGGAGGATATGGAGCGGATTTTGTTTTACAAGCTTTCTCCGATTAATATTTCTGTTCATACCACAAATCCGGAGCTGCGCTGCAGGATGCTAAACAACCGGTTTGCTGGAGAAGCCTTAAACAAGCTCAAACGGTTTTATGATGCAGGACTTGAAATGAATGGACAGATTGTGCTTTGTAAGGGATATAATGACGGAGAAGAGCTGGAACGCACCATTCATGATCTGACGGCGTATTTACCGTTGATGCAAAGTGTTTCCGTGGTTCCTATCGGTATGACGAAATACCGTGAAGGGCTGGCTTGGATTGAACCGTTTACAGGAGAGGATGCCCGCGCAGTGCTGGACATCATTCGGAAGTGGCAGAAGATTATATTGGAGCATTACGGCACACGGATGATTCACGCCAGTGACGAATGGTATTTGCTGGCAGGGCTTCCGCTTCCTGAGGAGGAGGAGTATGAGGGGTATCCGCAGTTAGAAAACGGCGTGGGAATGATTCGGCTGTTAAATGAGGAAGTAGACGCATATCTGGCAGACTGTAAGGGAGATAACAGGGTAAGAAGGCTGACGTTAGCTACCGGTGTATCGGCATCGGGTACGATAAAAGAACAAATAGATAAAATAAAAAAACGATATCCGAAGATTGAGGCAGAGGTTGTAACCATTATCAACCATTTTTTCGGAGAACGTATTACAGTGGCAGGGCTTTTAACGGGGCAGGATATTATCGCACAGCTAAAGGACAGGGAATTAGGCGATTTTCTTCTGCTTCCGGAGGTGATGCTCCGCAGCGGCGAGGATGTTTTTTTGGATGATTTGACAATTTCTGATGTGGAAAAGGCTTTACAAACCCGCATTCGTATTGTAAAATCAGAAGGAGAGGCGTTTG
>CAZAUP010000088.1:0-5812 GCA_964488415.1 uncultured Lachnospiraceae bacterium | reverse complement strand
TCATGTCCCTTTACAATCATCTGGGTGCCGATTAATATATCAGCTTCTCCGTTTGCAAAGGCTGCCACGATTTTTTCATGCCCTCCCTTATGTTTCGTCGTGTCCGCATCCATACGAAGCACTCTTGCCTCCGGAAACTCCCTCTGCACCGTCTCCTCCACCTTTTGCGTTCCGGTGCCAAACGTCCCGATGTATTTTGAACCACATGACGGACAAGTCTTCGGTTGTTTCACTTCATAGCCGCAATAATGGCAAAGCAGCCTTCCCCCCTTATGTAACGTCAGCGACACATCACAATGAGGACATTTCATTCCTTCTCCGCAGGCACGACAGGAAACAGCTCCTGCATATCCGCGTCTATTTAAAAATAACATAATCTGCTCCCCTTTGGCAAGTCGTTCCTGTATCTGTTCCCTTAATTTTCTGCTGAACATGGAACGATTTCCGGAAGCCAGCTCCTCACGTAAATCTACAATCGAAACCTCCGGCATCTTTGCCGCCTTGGCCCGCTTTGTCAGCTTGAGCAGCTTATATTCTCCACTTTTTGCCCTGGAATAAGCCTCCAGGGAGGGTGTCGCAGAACCCAGCAGCAATGCAGCCCCGGCCATCTCTGCTAAATGCTGTGCCGTCTCTCTGGCGTGATATTTCGGTGTTCCCTCGCTTTTATACGCCCCCTCCTGCTCTTCATCTATAATAATCAGTCCGAGCCGTTCAAAAGGTGTAAACAATGCAGAACGCGGACCAATCATCACATCAATCCTGCCTTCCCGCGCGCGTATATACTGGTCATACCGCTCTCCCGCAGAAAGTCTGGAATGCAGTACCGATACACGCTCACCTAAGCGTTCGTAAAAACGCCGAACGGTCTGAAAGGTAAGAGAAATCTCAGGAATCAGCACAATGACCTGTTTTCCCGCTGCTATCACCCGTTCAATCAGCTCCAGATACACCTCGGTCTTGCCGCTTCCGGTAACACCGAATAAAAGATAGGTATTTCTTATTCCGGTGACATACTCTTTCCAGACCGTTTCCACCGCCAAGCTTTGGTCTTCATTTAATATCGGTCTTTCGGAACAGCGCACTCCCTTTGCGGGATTGCGGTACATGGTTTCCTCCGTCACGGACACAATCCCGTCCCGGCACACCGCATCAATGGTCTGGGGCGAAAGCTTAAGCTTTCCCGTAGCCACACCGTAATCCAATTCCCGTTTTTCCTTTAACACATCCAGCAGTCGGATACGCGCTTCGTACTTTCGCTTTACCGCCATGGCATAATATTCCGCAAACACCGTTTCCTCCGCCAAAAGCCGCAATGTACGCTTCTTTACCTCCCTCACCGCCTGTTTTACCGGAAGCACGGTCTTCAACGCCTCATTCATTGTGCCGCCGAAATGCTCCTTCATCCAGTACGCAAGAGCAATTGAACGGCGTTCCAGCGACACCGCACCGGGCACCACGGAAATAAGCTGCTTCGTCCGTGCGGGGTCAAAAGCCGGAGTATCCGATATCTCCATAATATACCCCGTCAATTTCCGATTCCCGCCGCCGAAGGGTATCTCCACCTTTGCCCCTACCACTGCTTCCTCCGCAAGCTCCTCCGGAATGGCATATTGGTATGTCTTATCCAGTTTTTCCAGTGAAAGGTCCACAATTACATCGGCATACCGCATCGAATCCGTTCTTCCTCCGTCATTTCTTCTACAATTTCACGAATCAGCACACGCTCATCCATCGGATATTTTATACCGCAAATCTCCTGATAATCCTCATGCCCCTTTCCCGCAAGCACGATAACATCTCCGGCTTCGGCATTTAAAATCGCATAGCGGATTGCCTCCTTACGGTCCGGCACCGTTACATAAGCACCATCTGCCTTTTTTACACCGGTCAGAATATCCCCGATAATTGCCTCAGGCTCCTCATACCGCGGATTATCCGAAGTCACAATGGTCAAATCCGCATAACGTGAGGAAATTTCTCCCATTTCAAAGCGCCGGTCCCTGGAGCGGTTGCCACCACAGCCGAACAAACAAATCAGGCGCTTCGGCTGGTATTCCTTTAGAGCCGTCAGCAGACTTTTTAAGCTCATGGCATTGTGTGCATAATCAATCATCAACGCAAATTTCGTTGAAATCTTCACCGTTTCCAAACGCCCCTTTACCTGTACCTCTAAAAGTGCCTGTTTTACTTTTTCTGCCGGCACCTTCAGCATGTAACAAATGGCAGCTGCGGTCAATGAATTATATACCGAAAACATTCCGGGAATCGGAACGGAAATTTTCTCCTCCAATGCTCCCTTTGTTTCATAGGATACCATAAGCTTTCCATCATCCCTGTGCAAATCAATGCCGACAGCCTGTAAATCCGCCCCTTCCTTACAGCCATAGGTCATCACCTTACAGGTATGTCCGAGAAGCATCCGTTCTGCCATCGGATCATCCGCATTTACAATACCGACCCTGCACTGCCTGAACAGACGCGACTTACATTCTGCATACTCCTCAAAATCCGCGTGCTCATTCGGTCCGATATGATCCGGCTCCAAATTGGTAAACACACCGTAATCAAAGCAAAAGCCTGCTACACGCGACAGCTTTAAGCCCTGTGAGGACACCTCCATTACCACTGCCTTGCAGCCGTTTTCCGCCATTTCATGAAAATACTGCTGCAGCAGAAACGATTCCGGTGTCGTATTCGGAGCCGGAACGGAGGTTACACCGTTTTTTACTTCAATCGTGCCAACCAGTCCCGTCTTAAGCCCAACGGATTCCAGAATATGATGCAGCATATAAGCCGTGGTAGTCTTTCCCTTTGTTCCGGTAATACCTATGGTAATCAGCTTTTTTGCAGGATGTCCAAACCATGCAGCCGACATACAGGCAAGTGCTTTTCTCGTATCGGTCACCGTCACTACGGTAGCCTCACCGGACACCTCTGTATCCTTTTCTGCTACAATCACAGATGCTCCGGCTTCCGCCGCTGCCTGTGCATACGTATGACCGTCATATACCGCACCTGAAATACACACAAATGCACTTCCTTTCCCGATAGGCTTTCTGGTATCGTACACCAGCCCGGTCACCTCTGCCTCTTTATTTCCTTTTATATTCAAAACGGAACCGTCCGAAACCAACGCCTCCAATAGTTCTCCTAATCGCATACGCCTCTCCTTTTCCTCCCGTTTTCTTTACTTCATTTTATTCAAAGCCCTCAAAAACAAACCTTGTTTCACCGATAAAAGCCCACTTTGGACATCTCCATCCAAAATGGGCCGTCAGTTTTATTCACCAAGTATCCTGCGGTATAGCTCTTCGTACCTCTTAGCTGAGGTCTTCCACGAAAAATCGGTTGCCATGCCACGGTCTACCAGCTTGTTCCATTCACGCTTTTTGTTGTAATAAATGTGCTTTGCATAACGCACAATGGAAAGCATTTCATGCGCATTATAATTTGCAAAACTAAACCCGGTGCCGGTGCCCTCATATTCATTGTATGGAATAACCGTATCGCGCAGTCCGCCGGTCTCGCGTACAATCGGAACCGTACCGTAACGAAGGCTGATTAACTGGCTTAAGCCGCACGGTTCAAACAGGGACGGCATCAAAAACGCATCACAGGCTGCATATATTTTATGTGCCCGCTCATTGTTGTAGTAAATGTTAGCGGAAACCCGACCATGGTACTTCCACTCATAATGGCGAAACAAATTCTCATACTTCGGATCTCCCGTACCAAGAATTACAAGCTGCATATCGGTATCACAAAGCTCCTCCATTACACATTCCACCAAATCAAAGCCCTTTTGATCTGTCAAACGCGAAACAACACCTACCATAAACTTCCTGCCGTCCCGCTCCAAATCAAGCTCTTCCTGAAGTGCAAGCTTATTCTTCACCTTTTCCTTGCGGAAATTTACCGCATTAAAATTCTTTACAAGATACGGGTCTGTCTCCGGATTGTACTCCTCGTAATCAATTCCGTTTACAATACCGCACAGGCAATTGGAACGTGCCCGCATAAGACCATCTAAACCCTCACCATAAAATGCGGTCTTAATCTCCTCCGCATACGTATTACTCACCGTGGTAACATAATCAGCATACACAATACCACCCTTTAAATAATTCGCATCACCATAGGCCTCCAGCTTGTCCGGTGCAAAATAGTACATATCTAATCCCGTAATATCTGCCACGGTCTGTTTATCCCAAACTCCCTGAAACTTCAGGTTATGAATGGTCATTACGGTCTTAATGCCCCGGAAAAACTCTCCCTGCTCGAAGCAGTCATGCAAATATACCGGAATCAAACCTGTCTGCCAGTCATTACAGTGAATCAAATCCGGACGAAATCCAAGCTGCGGCAACGCAGACAATACCGCCCGGCAAAAAAATGCAAACTTCTCAATATCCTCATGGATATTGCCATAGGGTCTGTCACCGGCAAAATAATATTCGTTGTCAATAAAATAGAAGGTAACACCGTCTAACACCGTCTCCAGAATACCAACATACTGGCTACGCCATGCAAGCTCCATATAAAAATGGGTTCTGTACTGCATCTTCTCCTTATATTTTGCAGGAATCGCCATGTAATTCGGGAGAATCACGCGTACATCATAACCTTCCTTATCCAGATATTTCGGCAGGGCACCCACAACATCGGCAAGCCCTCCGGTTTTAATAAAAGGTACACACTCAGAAGCAGCAAATAAAATATTTTTCACAGTTCTCCTCCTTGCGTATGACATCATTTCACATAAAGATAGTATATCATAAACCGAACTGTTTGAAAAGTGTTTTCTCATATTTCAAAATGAACTTCCGAACGTAAACGATTTCTTCTACTGCGTGCGCAATTTATACTCCAGCCGGATTTTATCTGCAATCAGTGCCACGAACTCGGAATTGGTCGGTTTCCCTTTTCCGCCAGCCACCGTATATCCAAACAAAGCATCAATCGTGTCTGTTTTTCCCCTGCTCCATGCGACCTCAATCGCATGACGAATAGCACGTTCCACACGGCTCGGTGTTGTTTTATGCCGTTTTGCAATCGTAGGATACAACATTTTTGTAATTGAATTTAACATTTCAGAATTATCTACCGACATCATAATGGCATCTCTCAAATACTGATATCCCTTAATATGTGCCGGAACCCCTATTTCATGAATGATATCCGTCACATCCACTTCCAGATGGTTTATGTTTCGCTCGCTTCTGTCCTGTCCGGGAAGTCTGCTATGCTCTACACCGCAAATGCTTCCAAGCCCCATTACCTGATGAATTCTCTGCATAATCACGGCACTGTCAAACGGCTTCATGATGTAATAGCTTGCACCAAGTGCAAATACACTCTCCGTTACCCGCTCCTGACCAATGGCAGTAACAACAATCACATGGGGCTGTTTCTCTAGCTCCGCATCCTTACGAATCTGTTCCAATACTCCGATTCCGTCCAGCTTCGGCATAATAATATCCAGCAAAACGACATCCGGCTGCAAAGCCCTGATTTTTTTGATTGCCTCCACGCCGTCCTCCGCTCTTCCGACATGCTCTACCGCTGAATCATTCTTCAAAAGTTCCTCATAAAGTTCCAAAATGCGAACATTGTCATCTACCGTAAGAACACGAATCTTTTCCATCTTCTTTTCTTCTCTGCCTTTCTCCCATATTTTCCATTTTTTGTAAATTGTTTACAATCCATATTATAACATCTTTTTTAAAGTTTGCAAGTGGTTTTTGTAAATTTTTTACATTTAATAACTAAGACTTCCCACACCAATACGGTGTGCTGAACCTTGAAAATTCAA
>CAZAUP010000087.1:0-5857 GCA_964488415.1 uncultured Lachnospiraceae bacterium | reverse complement strand
GCATTTTTCCGTAAACCGTATGCTGACCGCAGAATGCTACAAGCAGCGTATGGAGAAGGGACTTAGCTTCTTAGAGTTCAATTATATGATTATGCAGAGCTACGATTTCCTGGCATTGTACCAAAAGTACGGCTGTAATATGCAGTTCGGCGGTGATGACCAGTGGTCCAATATGCTTGGCGGTACGGAGCTCATTCGCAGAAAGCTGGGTAAGGATGCCTACGCTATGACAATTACGCTGCTTTTGAATTCTGAGGGAAAGAAGATGGGAAAGACCCAAAAGGGTGCCGTATGGCTTGATGCCGAAAAGACCTCTCCGTTTGAATTCTATCAATACTGGAGAAACGTAGCGGATGCGGATGTATTAAAATGCATTAAGATGCTGACCTTCCTTCCGTTAGAGGAAATCGAAAAAATGGAGAGCTGGGAAGGCAGCCAGTTAAATACGGCAAAGGAAATTCTTGCATTTGAGCTGACTAAGCTTGTTCACGGTGAGGAAGAGGCTGCAAAGGCACAGGAGAGTGCGAGGGCATTGTTTTCAGGCGGCGGAAGCTTAGAGAATATGCCGACGGTGGAGCTTTCCGCAGAAGATTTTACCGATGGTAAGATTGACCTGATTGGCATACTTGTAAAAGCGGGACTTAATCCGAGCCGTTCCGAGGCAAGACGTGCGATTGAGCAGGGGGGTGTCACCGTAAATGATGAAAAAATTACGGACATTAAGAAAGAGTTTACTGCAGAAGCGTTTGGCGAGGGCTTGATTGTTCGACGCGGTAAGAAGAATTACAAGAAGGTAGTTGTGAAGTAAAGACAAACGGGACTGTTACGGAAGAAATCGTACAGTCCCGTTTTATAGCATACGGAGAAAGGAAACGGTAATATGTCAAAAGAAAAAAGAACACCTCGTTTTACCACACTTTGTTACGTGGAACGGGAGGATGCTTATTTGATGCTTCATCGGGTGAAAAAGGAAAACGATGTAAATAAAGACAAATGGATTGGCATTGGCGGTCACTTTGAGGAAGGGGAAAGCCCGGAGGAATGTATCCGCAGGGAAGCCATGGAGGAGACAGGGCTTTTCTTACAGGAGCTTCGTTTTCGCGGGATTGTGACCTTTTGCTTTAAAAGGCCGGAGGAGGGCAGTACGGCAGAAGCGTTTGCTGCCGGGCAGTACAAAGGGAAAATGGAAAAAGACGATATGTGCTGGGATGATTGGGAATATATGTGCCTGTTTACTGCTTCCGTAGAAAATAAATCATTTTGTGAGTGTGATGAAGGAAAGCTGGAATGGGTAAAAAAGGAACACATTGAGGAGCTGCGGCTTTGGGAAGGGGATAAGATTTTTTTTCGTCTGCTTGCGGCAGGAGAACCGTTTTTTTCCTTGAAGCTTTGTTACTATGGTGACAAATTGGTGGATGCGGCTTTGAACGGCGAAAGGATGAAAGAAAGGTAAGTATAGCAGACAGCGTTGCTTTTAGTGAATGTAAAATAATGGAAATGTTTTTTTGCATATTGTAAAAAAATGGAGCGAATTAACGGGAGAAAGGAATGATTTTTGCAAATCTTGCTGATGCAGATACCATTGAATATAAAATATCCATAGTTATGTTAATATTGTAGACAAATTGAAAGGAATGTGATATGATAAAAGGTATGGAAAAGTCTTTGATGTGTGTCAAAGGAGAGAAACAGAATGAAAGAACTGAACTTAACAGACCTGGTTCCGGTAGAGATGCTGCAGAAGATACAGGAGGCCTGCTCGCAGTATACCGGTATGGCTACGGTAACAACAGATGTGGATGGTAAGCCGATTACAAAGGAAACCGCGTTTTCTGATTTTTGTATAAAGTATACCAGACAGTCAGAGCTCGGTTGTACGAGATGTATGGAATCGGATAAAACCGCGACCCGTATCGCGTTGGAAACCGGAAAGCCTGCCGTGTATGTGTGTCATGCCGGACTGATGGATTTTGCGTCTCCGATTATGCTGGAAAATAAGCTGATTGGCTGTTTTATGGGCGGTCAGGTGCGCATTTCGGATGTTGATGAGGAAAAAGTCCGGGCTACGGCAGAGGAGCTTGGAATAGAATATGAGGCTTACTATAAGGCAATGCTGAAGACCAAAAAAAGCAGTGAGCGTACCATTCAGAAAACGGCAGAGTTTTTAGGAATGATTGCAAGCATTATTTCCGAAATGGCTTATCAGAATTATCTTGCAATAGACCAATACCGGAAGCTGGAACGGGCTGCTCGTTCACAGTCTCATTTTTTAATGGATCTCAGTACGGATTTACATAAAAATATGAGTGAGTGGATTACTGCATTAAAGGCAGTTGTAGAAAATGGAAGTGTGGACACGGTCATGGATGTAATAGATACGATGCTGACCAATGGTACGGCGACCTATTCCATTATCGGTGATATTGTGGACTATATGAAGTTCTCTGACGGTAATGTAGAGCTTTATGAAACGCCGTACCGCATTCGTGAGGTGGTGCAGACCGTGGTAGAGCAGACGGCGGAGGAAGCTGCGGGAAAAAACATTCGTATTTTATGCGAAATCGGCGAGGAGGTGCCGGAGCTGCTGCTTGGTGATTCCGGACGTATCGGTCAGATACTGACAAAGCTGATTTCTAATGCGTTAAAGCAGAAGGGACAGCGCAAAAACGAGTCGGAGGTGCGGATTATTGTAAGTGCGGAAAAACAATCGTATGCGCATAAGCTGTCCATAAAGCTGTTGAATTCGGAAAGAAATTCACCGGAGGAGGCAGTGGCAATGCAGAAGTATTTTTCCAGAGACATTCTGGATACGCAGAGCAGAGATGTGACCGACAAATACGCTTTTTCAATTATTGATTTATTTGTACGTCAGATGCAGGGAAACATAGCAGTACGACCGGAGGACGGAGGTGTGTTCTCACTTACGGTTGAGCTGCCGCAATTAAAAGTTTCCGAATCATAAGGAGATTTGAGTATGGTGAGAAGGGGTTCTTTTACAGCACAATCGTGCGACCTGAATTTAAGAGATTTACAGCTGGATATGTGTAATTCCAATTTCTTTTTAAAGGTAGCAGAGGAGAAAATTGCAGAGGGGACAATCGGAACCTGTGTGGCCTGCTATTTTAACATGAAACGTTTTTCAGTGGTAAATAATCAGCTGGGACGGGAAATGGGAACTGCAATGCTGAAGCTTTTTTTGTCAGGGCTGGAGGACAGGCTTCAGGGGAACGGAATTGTGTGTCGTGTCAGTGAGGACAATTTTGTTATGCTGTTTGAAGCGGAATTGTTGGATACGGTGCGGCAGTATTTGAACGGAACAGCCATAGAAACTGAAAAAAACAGTGTGAAGAAAATTTATCTGAGCGCACATGCGGGATATTACGTGATTCCGCCGGAGTGTCAAAGTGCCTCAGACATTATGGATCGGACAAGTATGGCGTTCGTTTCTGCAAAATATGTACAGAAGGAGCCATATGTGTTTTTTGACGAGCAAATTATGCAGGAAGTGGAAAACACAAAGATAGTGGAAGGAAGCTTTGCCGATGCAATAGAAAACGAAGAATTTCTGGTGTATTATCAGCCGAAGGTGTGTCTGAAGAATTACCGTTTAGAGGGAGCGGAGGCACTTTGCAGGTGGAAACATAATGGTGAGATGATACAACCGTTTCGATTTATTCCGGTGTTAGAACAAAGCCATTTGATTTGTCTTTTGGATTTTTATATGCTGGAGCATGTGTGCCGGGATATCAGCCGATGGCTGAAGGAGGGAAAGCCTGTGGTTCGTGTTTCTGTGAATTTGTCCAGAGCGCACTTGGGAGATGTGGAGCTGTTAGAGCATATTTTGGAAATTGTGGACAGATATAGGGTACCGCATGAGTATATCGAAATCGAATTGACGGAAACAACCATGGATGTGGATTACAAGGAATTAAAGAGTGTAGTAACCGGATTGCGCAATCAGGGAATCAGTGTTGCCGTGGACGATTTTGGCGTAGGCTATTCTTCGCTGAATTTAATTCGGGAAATGTCATGGAAGGTGTTAAAAATTGACCGCACCTTTTTACAGACAAAGGATGGGGAGGATGCAGAGCGGCAAAAGGGGATTATGCTAAAGCATATTGTTGCAATGGCACATAATCTGGGACTTGAGTGTATTGCCGAGGGGGTGGAGACGGTAGAGCAGGTAACAATGTTAAAGGAAAACAATTGTTATATGGCACAGGGGTATCTGTTTGATCCGCCGCTTCCGGTAGATAAATATGAAAAGCGTCTGGAAGGCTTGTTGAACTAGCGGTATATTATTTTGCGGCTGCCGGATTGATGACGTGACAAAGGGGAGAAGATGTGCTATACTAGGTGCGTTTCTTGAGAAACGCATAGTGAAGAAAACGGAGGGACACGGAATGAAGCTTTGTTCCATTTGCGATAAGAAAATAGAAGGAACCTGGTGTAAAAACTGTAAGCGTTTTGTAAAGACCTATGACATTCCGGATGGGATTTATTTAAATGAGTCTCATGATCCGAAAAATGATGCCGGCTGCACCTATCATACGATAACAAGGGAGCATACAGGTACGCAAAAAAAATCAAAGGCGGGTAAGATTGCAGCCTTGATTATTGGTGCTTATGTGCTTTTTGGTGTGGCAGGTGTTATTGTTCCGGCAGTTATCGGTACTGTTATAGAAAATGTATTTTCAGATGAAACAGAGGATAAGGATTCTGACTATGACTATGATTATGAAACGGCTTGGAATGAGCCGTCATTGTCACAGCTGATGCTGCAGTGGCTGGAACCGGTAAAAGAGAGTATTGTGGAAGAGGGCGGTTATACCTACGAGTACTGTTACTATGAACCGGAGGATATCAAAAGGCTGGATGTAGCCTGTGACGGCGGACATCTGGATATGGATAGAACCGCGTTTGAAGAACTGCTGGAAGAGGAAATTGGTGGCTCGGAGAACTGGGAGTTTGAAGAAACGACATATTACGGGTGTAATTATAAATGTGATTGCGAGGGGTATGCATGGACCTATTTTGAAACGGATTTGTCCTATTATGTTGATGATGCACTGCTGATTAACATCGACTGTGATACGGCTACCGGAGATTTTCATATGATTCTATTCGATGCGGATGCCGAAACTATGGAGACAAAGGACTATATGAAGTTTTATAACAGGCTGTTGCAGGAGCTTGATCCGGGGTATACCGGAACAGCGGCTTCCTTTGCAAAAGAGGTGGAGAAGTCACTTGCAGAAACAGATGGCTATGAAAGTCTTGCACTTTCTGAAAAGGTGGACGTTTATGCAATGAAAAACGAGGATATTGTTCTTGTGTATTATCCGGTATATTAAAAAAATCGGAAAATGGGAAGCTGTCTTAAAATCAGGGGCAGAACGGCTTGACAATTTGTTTCAAAGTGATATAATAAAGCATATGTAAAAGTGTTGAAGAGGAAAGTATATTGTGGATTGTCACAGAGAGGACTGCATATGCTGCGAGCGGTCTGTCAGGAAGCAATGGAAGACCACCTCGGAGCGGGCTTAATACGCCACGGTGATTCCGTTATCATCAGAGGAAAGCCGGAAAAGCAAATTGCTTTTCAAGAAGGGTGGAACCGCGAGAATATCGTCCCTTTGTTACCTTTGGTAACAAAGGGACTTTTACTTTGCAGGAAATACCGTGTTGTGAGAGCGTGTTAAAATGCTTTCCGATAAAGCAAAAGCACCCGGCATGGATGCGCGCCCGCGCAATTGTAGGATTTAAAATCGAAAGGAGATTACCATGAAGATTACGTTAAAGGACGGCTCCGTAAAGGAGTATGCAGGCGCAATGTCCGTGATTGACATTGCAAAGG
>CAZAUP010000086.1:0-5980 GCA_964488415.1 uncultured Lachnospiraceae bacterium | reverse complement strand
ACGGCCGTTACCGTTACGGATATCTTCGGTTACAAGCTGAATCTTACCGTCCTCATCCATGGTAGCGGAGCAGTTCTGAGCGGATAACAGGTACTTATTATCCGGGCAGCCGGTCGGATAGTCAGCGGTCTTATCAAAGTAAGTCGGCTCAAGTGCAATGGAAGAACAGGTGTCGGAGTTAATGATGAATGCGTCATCATGAAGAACCGTAACACCGTACTTTCCACCGTGCTTAGCGTGAGTTAAGGTGGACTTACCGGATCCGGAGAGACCGAATACGGAAGCAACATACTTAGAACCATCTGCAAGGGTGTACTCCTTCTGTCCGCCGTGGCAGGAAGCATAGCCGTTACGGTTAGCAATAGCCCAAGCCATGGTAAGAGTACCCTTCTTGTGCTCGCCGAAGTACTTCATACCAAGGATGGCAGCACAGTTCTCGTTGGTGTCGAAATAGCAGAGCGTAAGCGGATCGCTTAAGCAGCTGTAATCAACGTCCGGACGATTGCCCGGTACCCACTGCGGGTCAGAGAAGATGTAGATATCAGCTTCCTTGCCGTCGCCTACCGGCTTGGAGTTCTTGTACATCTTTACATATTCATCGGACATATACTGGAAGTTAATCATCCAGTTGTATAAGAGGTTTTCTTCGCCTTCCGGAATCAAAAGGTGAGCCTTTACCATGAATTCCTCGTCAAGACCTACGAAGCACTCAGCATGGTACATGGTCTTCCAGCGGGTCTCGTAAACAGCGTCCATAACAACCTTATCAAGCTTGGTATCATCTACGCCCGGCTCGCCCTTAATACGACGTGCGGTAGCATAACGACCGGTAACAGCACCGTCGTTGAACAACAGAACCTTTGCGTCCTTTTCAAGACCAAATTCCTCGCCCCTGTAAACCGGCATATCAGTAACGATGGTTCCCGGAGAGTTCTTTGCAAGCTCATAGGCTTCCTTTAAGGTATTAACTTTAACTACATTGTTGCCGTAAAAAGCGGCCTCGATGATGGAACGGGTTCTGGAAAAACCGACCTTTCCGGCACCGATTTCTTCGTGCTTGTAATAAGCCTTTGTTGACATATGAAATCCTCCTGTCTTTAAAATGATATAGAAGTAATTTATAAAAAATTATAGAATTACCAAACGTACACCACGCTAATTATATCGTGGGCTATTGTAAATGTCAAGAGTTGCCTCTTAAAATTGTTAAAAAATTAATTTTCTTTATTGGCGGCAACATACTGAAATCAGTTTATGATTTGGATTTTTTACCCAAACGGTACTTAAAATCCTCATATTCGAAATGCGCCAGCCGCGTAAAGCTTCCGTCCCTGTTTGCATTCCAAATGTCAGGAAGAGGCATTCCGTTAAAGGTGTTGTTTTTGCAGGTGGAATAAATTGCCATATCTTCAAACAACAGAACATCCCCTATCTGTAAAGGGGAGTCAAAGCTGTAGTCTCCCACGATATCCCCTGCAAGGCAGGTTGGTCCTGCAAGACGGTAGGTACAGGCCCTTTCTCCGGGTTCGCCGGAGGAAAAAAGCGGAGGACGATATGGCATTTCCAGTACGTCCGGCGTATGGCATGCCGGAGACATATCCAGAATGGCAATTGTAGTATTGCCATTCCTTACAAGGTCTAATACGGTGGTGGCAAGATATCCTGCATTTAAGGCAACTGCTTCGCCCGGCTCTAAATAAATTTTTAAAGCATAAGAGGTCTGCATATGGCGGATGCAACGTTTTAGGCAGTCGAAATCATAATCTGCGCGTGTGATATGGTGTCCGCCGCCCATGTTTAACCATTGAACTGAGGATAAAGCAAAGTCAAATTTTTTTTCTACAGCCTGTAAGGTCTGCTCCAAGGCATCAGAATTTTGTTCACATAGTGTATGGAAATGGAGACCGTCAAGCATGGAAGTAAGCTCCGGTGTCATCTCGGCATTCCATTGCTCAAGGGTGGTGCCTAAACGACTGCCCGGAGCACAGGGGTCGTAAATGCCGTGGCCCTCCTGAGTGGAGCATTCCGGATTCAGGCGAAGCCCGATTTCCTTTCCGGCTGTCTTGGCCCTGGCACCATATTTTTTTAGCTGGGACGGACTGTTGAATACAATGTGATCCGCATAGGTGAGAAGCTCGTCAAATTCGTCTTCCCGGTAAGCGGCACAGAAGACGTGACATTCGCCCTGCGGCATTTCCTCTGCGCCGAGACGCGCTTCATATAATCCGCTTGCTTCGGTTCCCGCAAGGTAGGGTGCGAGAACCGGATATAAGTCGTAGTTGGAAAAGGCTTTTTGGGCAAGCAATACCTTACAGCCGGTTTCCTCCTGTAATTGTTTTAAACGTCTGCCGTTTGCAATAAGCTTTGCCTCATCCAAAATATAAGAGGGAGTTGGCAGTCCGGCAGATAAAATTTTATTTTGAAACAAGGTAGTATTCAAGCTGATAATCCTTTCGAATAAAGAGTAACGGAGCAGAAAAACGGATTGCGGAAAATATCCGGCGCAGCAGCTTTGTGTTTACTCCACTAAGACAGGCGCAAAGCTTTCCCGATGCGGCAGACCGTATTTGTCCAATGCTTCCATGTACGGGTCCGGATCAAACTCTTCTACCGTGTAAACACCCGGTTTGTTCCATTTTCCGGTGAGCAGCATGAGAGCACCGCACATTGCCGGAACACCGGTGGTGTAGGAAATCGCCTGAGACTCTACCTCCTTGTAGCAGGCCTCGTGGTCGCAGACATTATAAATATAGTAAGACTTCGGCTTGCCGTCCTTTTTTCCGGTGAAAATACAGCCGATGTTTGTTTTCCCCCTGGTGCGCGGACCTAAGGCTGCCGGATCCGGCAGAAGTGCTTTTAGAAACTGAATCGGAACGATTTCTCTGCCCTCATACAGTATCGGTGTGGTGGAAAGCATACCAACATTCTCCAGGCATTTCATATGAGTGAGATAGCTTTGGCCAAAGGTCATAAAGAAACGAATGCGCTTTATGTTTGGAATATTTTTTGCAAGGGATTCGATTTCTTCATGGTGCAGCAGATACATATCCTTTTTGCCTACCTCTGCAAAATCGTACTCCCGTTTGATGCTCATGGCTGGAATTTCTACCCATTTGCCGTTTTCCCAATAGCTGCCCGGAGCGGAAACCTCACGCAGATTGATTTCCGGATTAAAGTTGGTGGCAAACGGATAGCCGTGGTCACCGCCGTTGCAGTCTAAAATATCAATGGTATCAATTTGGTCAAATTCGTGCTTTAAGGCATAAGCGCAATATGCCTGGGTAACGCCGGGGTCAAAGCCGGAGCCAAGTAAGGCAGTAAGCCCTGCTGCCTTAAACCTTTCCTGATACGCCCACTGCCAGGAGTAATCAAAATAAGCGGAAAAGCCCTCCTCCCTGCAACGCCTGCCGTAAATAGCACGCCACTCCGGGTCGTCAATATTTTCCGGCTCATAGTTTGCGGTGTCCATGTAATTTACGCCACAGGCAAGGCAGGCATCCATAATAGTAAGATCCTGATACGGAAGGGCAATATTCATCACAAGGTCCGGCTTGTACGCGTTGATGAGGGCAATGACCTCCTCGGTTTTGTCTGCATCTACCTGGGCGGTGGTAAGCTTCGTTGCGGTTCTGCCGGCGAGCTTTGCCGCAAGGTCGTCGCACTTTTTCTTTGTTCTGCTGGCAATGCAGAGCTCTGTGAAAACCTCACTTACCTGACAGCACTTCTGAATTGCTACGGACGCTACGCCGCCGCAGCCAATAATTAATACTTTGCTCATTTGAAAATCTCTCCTTTTTGTAATTTAAATGCTTCGGCTTTTGGAAGCTATTTGCAGCTGCTACGCTTTCTTTTTTAAGATGGCAAGTATCAGCTCACGGACTACCTTGCAGGCAAGAGCAGTGCTGGCACCACTTGTATCCAAAATAGGACAAAGCTCGTTGACATCGGCGGCTACCACGTTTTTTTTACAAACTGCAAGAATGGCGGAAAGCAGCTCCTGGAAGGAAACACCGCCTGCCTCCGGAGTACCGGTGCCGGGGAAGGCTGACGGGTCCAGACAATCCAGGTCAATAGTAAAGTAAACCGGAGCGTTACCGATAGATGCCAGTGAGTTTTCTAAACCGTCAAAGTTAAATTTATGAAGGTCTGTATGCTCTGCGGCAAACCGGAATTCTTCACGCTCGCCGCTGCGGATGCAGAACTGGTGGATGCGTCCGTCACCAATAATATCATGGCAGCGCCGGATGACACAGGCATGACTTAGTTTAGCTCCCAAATAATTGTCCCGTAAATCGGTATGGGCATCAAAATGGATGATATGCAAATCCGGATACCGTTTCAGTACTGCCCGGAATGAGCCGAGTGTTACTAAATGCTCGCCGCCGAGGAGCAACGGAAGCTTTCTGTCCTGCACAATCAGGGTTGTCATGTCCTCAATTGCGGTAAGAGCAGCTTCGGGGGAGCCAAAGCAGAGCTCCAGATCTCCTGCATCAAATACCGGATAATCGGTCAAATCCTCGTCCTGATACGGGCTGTAGGTTTCCAGACCAAAGCTTTCATGACGAATGGCGGAGGAACCGTAGCGGGTACCGGGACGGTAGCTGGTGGTGCTGTCAAACGGAGCACCAAAAAGGACTAAAGAAGCGTCCCTGTAATCGGCATCACAGCCGATAAAGGTTTCAATATTGTGTTTCATTGCAAGCTCTCCATAAATGATTTTATATTGTTTTGTATTATTTTTCCACGGCTTCCAGCATTTCTTCAAGGAAGGCCGGAAGATAAAAGGCACCCTTGTGCAGGTTGGTGGTGTAATATCTGGTACGAAGCTGAAGCTTGTTCCAGTCATTGGCATTTAAATCGTCCAGCGGATGGTATTTTTTGCTGGCGAAGCCAAACAGCCAGTAGCCTGCAGCGTAGGTCGGAATGTGGGCCTGATAGACACGGCTGATAGGAAAGGTGGCAAAAATGCGCTGGTGGCTTCGCTGCATGGCATCTGCGTCCTGCTTATAGAACGGGCTGCCCTGCTGGTTTACCATAATGCCGTCCTCACGAAGAGCCTTATAGCAGTTCCCATAAAACTCTTTTGTAAATAAGCCCTCTGATGGCCCGTAAGGGTCATTGGAGTCTACGATAATCAGGTCATATTCATTTTCACAGTAACGGATGAATTTCAATGCATTCTCATAGTGGATGCAAACGCGGCGGTCATCCAGCTGACAGGTGTTGCCCGGCAGATATTGGCGGCAGGCATCGACGACCATGGAATCCATTTCCACCAAATCAATGTGCTTTAATCGTTCGTAGCGGGTCAGCTCCTTTACGACACCGCCGTCACCGGCACCGATTACCAAAACCTTTTCGATGCACGGGTGTACTGCCATGGGTACGTGGACAATCATTTCGTTATAAATAAAAGCATCGCGCTCCGTCAGCATGATGTTACCGTCAAGGGAAAGGATACGGCCGAATTCCTCGCTGTCAAAAATATCAATGCGCTGATAGTCGCTTTCCGTACAAAACAGCTGCTTCTTTATCCGGATGCTGAGCTTTACGTCAGGGGTATGCTTTTCACTAAACCATAAATCCATGGGAACCTCCTATGCCTTGTGTGGTAAAACTTCTGTAAGTACATTCAAATATTCGATTTCCGGGTCTTCGGGACCGGTCATGCTACAGCCCTTTTCCTTGGCGTAGCGGATGTATTCTAAAATATCCCTTGTTATTTTTTCGCCCGGTGCAAGAATCGGGATGCCCGGCGGATAGCACATAACGAATTCGCTGCAAACCATGCCTTCTGTTTCCATAATCGGGCGGCTTTCCTTCGGAGCGTAGAAGGCCTCCTGCGGACTTGCGACCACCTGCGGAGGGATATATTCCTGCGTGAGCATGCCGTTTTTATCGCCCTGATAGCGTCTGCGGATTTCTGCAAGCGCACTTACCAGACGTTCGATTTCCTGCGGACGGTCGCCGATGGAAAGGT
>CAZAUP010000085.1:0-6174 GCA_964488415.1 uncultured Lachnospiraceae bacterium | reverse complement strand
TCATACGAAGCGTGGTGGACTTACCACATCCGGATGGACCTACAAAGATGATAAACTCCTTATCCTCAATTTCGAGGTTGAATTCCTTAACAGCAACAAAACCGTTCGGATAGGTCTTGTTGATATTCTTCAACGATAAACTTGCCATTTCAATTTCCTCCTAAAATATGATATCAACCGGTTACCCGGTCAAAAATAACATATCACTATGATACACTATTTCTACACAAATTACCATATCCCTTTTAACCAAATTGAGCTTTCCATTTTTGGTTATTTTGCACATACAAAAGCCTGCTGTTTCCCTTGGCCTCCGCTTTATTTCACTGTGTATTTCTATTAATTTCCCTAAATTTTCTACATATTTTTACTTTTCTTTCAAGCTTACTATTTTTTTTCTCTTTTCATCACTATTGCACAGTGTATTCACCGGACAGCAGCAACGTACAGGAAGAAAGTGCTTTACACCCTCCGTTTTCCTCCGGCACTATGTAGCTGTGATACAAAAACATGGAGATATCATTTTCGGTTCTGCTTCCCTCTGTCAAATCCACCACACCCTTTCCGGATGCGGTTGCCGAACCCGAAAGAAGAATCATTCCGGTTCCCGGAGCTCCGCTTACGGACTGCCCTTTCTTTAATGCTACCACAGTATAGCCTCCCTGCCGTACAAGACGTTCCTCCAGATAACTCAGGGTAATCAGCGGGTCCTGCACGCTCCCCGGTGTTTTCGATGCCGCACCGGCATGCCGCCCTGTAAAAAAAGCGGCACCTAACAAAAGCACCGCTCCTGCTGCAAACACAATCTTTCTTCCTCGCTGCATTTCATACTCCTTTCCAGCTCTCTACTCTTCCTTTGCAGATATTCCCAACCGGTAGTTTTCTGCCATTTCCCGGATTCCGTTCAAATCCGGCAGATACTCCTCTGCTGCTGCAACACCCGGAAGCGTAGTATAATAAATTTCTCCGATATCCAGATACCCTTCCGTATAAATAAGCTCTTCCGCCAGGGTACGGTCTGTCAGGGAATGCTCAAACACCGTAAGAATCGTATCCTTTACCGAATCCGGTACAACAAAGCGTTCCCCCTCCTTCGTTTCCCGGACGATAGAGCGAAAGGTTTCCCCCTCCAAAACATAACAGCCCTTTGGCCGCTCTCCGAGAAAGCCTGCCGCCACCTCGGCAGCCGCCATACATAATGTTTCGTCTGAAAAAATCCGGCAAAGCTCCGAAACCTTAAACAGCTCCGGAATTTCCGGATTGTGTACACGCAGCACCTCATAGGCTCCTGCAGAAAGCTCTGCCTTCGTATTCACGGGCACCTCCACAAACGCAAGAAAATCATTCAAAAAATCCGCATACCGCAAATAAAACCTTGCTACTGTCCCATTCTCCTCCGTTACAACCAGCACGGACCAATAAGACGCAACCGGATTTGGCAGCTCCGGTGTCGGCGCAGGTGTACTTTTCACTTCATTTCCGGAAAGTTCCTTTACCGAAAACACGCCGGATAATCCGACATACGCACCCAGCCATACCAGACTGAACAAAGAAGCATATAAAAACAATCGAATTGCAAAGCTTCCTTTTTTCATACCCTTCCTCCTGCTTCCTGCACCCTACTGATAAGTATAACAAACTTTTCCCTTTCCGTAATGTACGTTTGTTCCTCTTGCCCAATCCCCTCCAGATGTGATATGATACTAACATCATACTATGATACACAGAAACGGAGAATTTATGCAAAAATACGTACTCATTACAGGCATTTCCCGCGGAATCGGACGTGCCTGCGCCCTTACCTTTGCCAAAGCAGGCTACGGTATCGCAGGCTGCTGCCACTCCCGTACCGACCTTTTGGATTCCCTGGCTGCCGAGCTTTCTGCCTTACACACTCCGCATCTGCTCCTTGCCGGAGATGTGGCGGATTCCGCTTTTGTAGACACCTTGTTTACAAAAACCATAGAAAGCTTCGGGCATCTGGATGTCCTGATTAATAATGCAGGGATTTCCCGCATCGGCCTTCTCACAGACCTTAGCGACGGGGACTGGCAGCATCTGCTTTCCGTCAACCTGACTTCCGCTTTTTATTGCTGTCGTGCTGCAATCCCCCATCTTCTGGCAAACCGTGACAAACACGACATTCCTTCCGGTCAGCCAAGCGGAGTTATTTTAAATGTTTCTTCCATATGGGGCTGCTCCGGTGCCTCCTGCGAGGTCGCTTACTCTGCCTCAAAGGCAGGGCTAAACGCTCTGACAGAAGGACTTGCAAAGGAGCTTGCGCCAAGCAACATTGCGGTAAACGCGCTTGCGTGCGGTGTCATCGACACCGATATGAATCAATGCTTCACAAAAGAAGAGCGTGCCGCACTCTGCGAAGAAATTCCGGCCGGCCGCTTTGCGGCTCCGGAGGAGGCTGCAGATGCCCTGCTCCTGCTCTCCGAGATGCCCGCCTATCTTACAGGGCAGGTCATCCGTTTTGACGGCGGCTTCTTATAGCTGCAAGCTGCCAAAGTATACGCCGGACCGCCACGCACTGCATTTCTCCTGTTACGGTTAAAGCTTCACGGAGCTTTTCTCACGGAAAGCTCCGGATTATGGTTCTGATACGCTGTCATACTCCTTTTGCCGCGTTCCGCCTCCGGCATGGCTGCCTATCCCTAGTTCTGCCGGCACGCCTTACGCTGTCTTTTGTCCTTATACATCTGCTCATCACTTAATTCCAGTGCGTGCATAAGCGATGTCCGTCTGGTATCCTTTACCGCATGCATTCCACAGCTTACCTCGGCAATATATCCCGTATTATATTGTGCATTAACCTTTTCCAATGCCTTCCTTAGCGCGCAGATATAACGCTCTCCTTCCTCCGGGCTTTCGATGCGCCGTACCACACAGAATTCATCCCCTCCGGTACGGCCGTAAGCGGTATTCTCATCCGCAACCGCCTTCAGCGCCTGTGCCACACGACGCAGGGCATCATCACCTGCCGCATGACCAAACGCATCATTAATTATCTTTAAACGATCCATATCCACGCTGATTACCACCACCGGTTTTCTGACATAGGCCGCATCCCCATACACCTTTCTCGCCTGTTCTTCAAAGCCGCGCCGATTCGGAATTCTCGTCAGCGTGTCCTCCTTGTACACCTTCTTAATCTCTTCCATTGCATTCAGGCGGCGATACACCTGATAATTTTCCATGGCTACGGCAAAATTCATCATCCACGGCTGGACGTAGTCGTTATAATGTCCGTAATTTTCATGTGTGGACACTACATAGCCCAGATTGTGATTCTTATAATGCAACGGTACAAAAAAGAAGCTTCCGCTTTCCAGCTCGGTTCGCGTGGACTCCGGAATCAGCTCTCTGCGCGGGAAACGCATCTCCTCCAGCTGTAAGCCCCCGCTCGGTGACCTTACGGCACGAAGCACCATATTATTTGTGTATTCAAAACGAACGCTTCCGACATTCTTTTCTTCCTCCGTCAGCTCCTCCTGATCGTCACACAGACAAATCCACATACGCTTTGCATTATTGGAAAAGCTATATTTATGCACTGTTGTCAGCAGCAGCTTTTCATCCGTAATACCTTCCAGATCTGCATTCATAAAGATTGTCTGATAATTTACGTCCTTCTGTTCCTGAAACTTACGGTTAATATTCCCCCACTCGTTTTTTACCTTGTGCCGTCTGCACCCGCAGCTGTCACGATATTTTTCCACGACAGAAATATACTGTATCTTGTCCGGGCATTCTCCCCGGTGTACTTCATCAATCAAATCCACTGCCCGCTCCGCCATTGTCTCAAACGGCACGGCAACACTACTAAGCGGCGGCTGGCACTGCTGCGCCTCAATCAGATCATCAAACCCTGACACACACACATCCTCCGGCACACGTATTCCGCGGTCCTCCAGCGCGATACAGATAGAAATTGCCATATAGTCGTTCGCACATACAATCGCTTCCGGATAAGAATCCACTCTTGAGGAAAGGAAATGCTCTACCGCGGCATTTCCTTTATTCTTCCAGTAGTTTCCGCGATATACCATCGTATCGTTTACTTCGATTCCGTACTCCTTCATAAGACGCTTGTAGCATTCAAAGCGCTCCCGCGCATCCTCCATTTCCAGATTCCCGGTCATAAAGCAAATATCACGGAACTTATGTACCTCGGCAAAATGACGAATCATACGCTCCAACGAGGCGGTCTCATCCACCAGCACATTATAAAAGCCCTCCACCCGCTCTCTGAGGCAAACAACCGGGCAGGTTACCTTTGCCAGCTTTTCCATTAAAAGCTCCCGGCACCCCGGCAGATCAAGCGTGTCCATTGCCACAATAACGCCGTCAAGCACATCATAATCCGGCAATTCGAAAATCTTACGTTCTCCTTCTGCGTACAGCAGATTATCGCCCGTCGTAGTAAAAAGCGTGAAGAAATAAGCATCATAACCGTACTCATCTGCTTTGGCACTGACTGCACTGCAGACCCTGCTGGAAAATGTCTGTGTTACATCGCCAATAAATATTCCGATTCTTTTCCGCTTCATATGCCATCCCCAATCCTTTCTATGATTGCCGAGTATGTCTCCCGCAGCTCAGGATATGCTTCCTGTATCTGCATCGTTTGCTTCTCCTTTATAAGTTCCAACACCTTCACCGCTTTTTCAGCCGCTGCATCAAAACCGAAATTTGCCAGATTACCCTTCAGGCGGTGTACCTGCCGGTACAGCTCCGCATAATCCTCACGTTCCAATGCGCAATCCATCGCACGGATAATCTCTTCCTTCGGAAACAGTCTGACACACTCCTCCCATAAATCAAGATGTCCCGCCATCCGCTCTATCAGTTTCTCCTCATTACCGAGAAAAGGCTTCATTCTGGAATACAATGTGTCCATATGACACCTCCCACTTTTTCTTATTTAAGTATACTACTTTTTTCACAATTTGTCTATTCCGAATAAAAAATTGTGAATTTATTTCTCCCATGCTTAAACCAGCAAACATTTTTATCTGCAAGGGCATATATTAAAAGCAATCACATCCTCCGGAGCCCTTATGATACCATTCATAGACCTGCACTGTGATACCCTCTCAAGGCTGTACTCCTCTCCCTCCGATTTTCTTCTGACACAGGAGCACGCACGTTCCCACCTCACTCTGCCCGGATTGCGCGTCTCCGGTGCAATGCTGCAATGTTTTGCACTCTTTACGGATTTGGCAGAATGCACCTGCCATTCTCCACTCTCCTGTGTGCAGCAGCAGCTAAACTGCTTTCACTCCATGCTGAATGAATCCGACGGTATCCTTGTACAGGCATTTACCTTTTCTGACATTATTGAAAACCGGCAGCGCGGATGTATCTCCGCCCTCCTCACCATGGAGGAGCCCTGTCTCACAGACACCCCCGCAGAATTTCTTCCAACACTTTATTCTCTCGGTGTACGCATGACCACCTTAACCTGGAACCACCCAAACCTTTTAGGCTATCCTGCAGCTCCCGACCCCCGCCCGCTTTCCTTTAGCGTACCGGTTCACTCGTGTCCGGGTCTCACGCCTGCAGGTCTTGACTTTGTTTCAGAAGCAGAACGGCTTGGAATTCTTCTTGACGTATCCCACCTGTCTGATGCCGGCTTCTACGATGTAGCACTACATAGTACAAAGCCCTTCCTTGCAAGCCATTCCAATTCCCGTACCATCTGCGGTGTTCCGCGGAATCTCTCCGACCGCATGCTCCGTACACTGGCAGAGCACGGCGGAGTCACCGGACTGAATCTTCACGAACCATTTCTTACAGCCGGAGTGCCAACTGAAGGAGAGCTGCTTGCTGCTCTTGTCCGCCATGCATTGCATATTATTTCTGTTGCCGGCACAGACACACTGGCCCTCGGTACCGATTTCGACGGAATTCCCGGAAACACCGCGATTCCAAACGTTACCCGGCTTCCTCTCATTGCCGAGGAATTAAAAAAAGCAGGGCTTACCTCCGACGAAATTGAAAAAATCTTCTACCGGAATGCCCTGCGAATATTTCAGGAATGTCTCCCTTATTCATAAAAAAGAAAAAAACAAGGGTTTCCGAAAGACCTTTTCTTCCGGAAACCCTTAAATAATGCGGAAAAAGGGACTTGAACCCTCACGGTCGGGGACCACATGATCCTTAGTC
>CAZAUP010000084.1:0-6235 GCA_964488415.1 uncultured Lachnospiraceae bacterium | reverse complement strand
TATATGGAACGGCAGTTGCCATTCAGAACATTGTAACGAGTGAAATCACAGCCGTACAGTTTGGTATGAATGTAGCAAGTAACCTTGCATGCACGCTCCTTATCGTGGCTGCGGTGTCAAAGGTATTTAACAACGAAAAAGTAATGTTAAATGCGTAAGAAGAGGAAGCTTCCGGCACAGATAATACGCAGTTTGCGACAGGAAGAGGGAAATTGGTGGGAATAGGTCGAAAGAACTAAGAAAAAGCAGTTGACATTCTGCGTAAACTGCGGTAAGATGGGGTGTAAAAATGAATAAGGGCAAACCGGTGGAAATGCCGGGGCGCAAAGTCATGAGTCTAACGGGGAAACCTTAGGATAGTCCGGCCGCAAAGAATACGTTCTTTGCGGCTTCTTTTTGGTAAAAAAATATGCAGAGATACGAAAACCTTCTTTTTTCGGAAAAAAACGCTCCGCTGTGGATACGACGCAAAAGCGGCGCGAGAGTTTCTCTTGCGAAACTCTTTGCTCCGGTCGAAACCCTTGGTGTTATATACGCAATTTACTTTGTTTTCTTTTCGGAATACAACAGCAGCGTCAGATTTTTATTTTCTGTACCGGAAGCCTTTAATACCTCCAAAAAGGTTTCTCCGTATGCTCCGGTCTTTTCGAGGAAGGCAGCTGTGTGAGTGACCGTGATGCGGAGGGGATGTGCGATTTCACACAGGCAGTCGTGAAGCGCGTCCAGATTTCTGCCGTAGTAGGCAGGGAGCTTGAGCTTTCGTGCAAGGTAGGTGTGCATCGATTCCTTTGTGGTCATCTGATTGCCGCTTAGTGTTACCCGTCGTTCCATGGTTTTCTCCTTTAATAGAGCTGTGTAAATGATTCGTAGTGGTCGTCGGTGTAATAAATCAGACCGTCATTGGAGTAAAGAATGCGTTCTGCACCGCGGTAGCCGCCGTAGTAATTTACGTCACATTCGTACCATTGCCGTCCGTCTGCGTTTGGGAGCAGACCCTCGTAGTTGCCGAATTTATCGCCGCCGATGGACATTTCATCCGTAACATCCCAAAGGTTTCCTTCACTGCTGACCCAGCCGAGCTTAATGGCTTCGTCTTTTGTAATGAAATTGGACGGGAGTTTGTGGAAGGTGTGAAGATAGGCAGCCACCAGCTCCGGCGTACTGTAGCTGCCATCCTCTTCTACCATATCCGCCTGGGAGTTTGCGGACTCCGGTGCCGGAGTGCCGGTCGGGTCGGAAGCCGGTGTCGGAGTGCCTGTGGATAAAATGCTGCTTTCCGGATTTGCTGCAAACAGACTGCTGACGACCTGTTTGGCATCCTCTCCGGTGGCAAGCGCCAGTACGAATGCAATAATAAGTACAAGAATAGAGGTGCCGAGATTTTTTTGTTTTTTCGTAAGCCTACTCATATTGAAATCCTCCGTGGTATCTGCTTGGAACAGTATAGCACGAAAAAGGGAGCTTTGTCAAAATGCTGTTGCATGAAAAAGCGTCCTGCACTAAAAAGGAAGAAAACGGGAATACTTTCCGTAAAAGAATTATGCTTGCGGAGGTGTATCATGAATCAAAATTTTAATGAGGAAGTATTGCGTGAAGCCAATGAAATGCAGGAGCAGCTGACTGCCTGGCGACGGCATCTGCATGCCAGTGTGGAGGTTGGCTTTGAACTGACGGAAACAGCTTCCTATGTAGCAAAGGAATTGGAAACCATGGGGATTCCGGTAAGACCCTGCGGACGGTGTGGTTTGGTGGCGGAGCTGGGACGCGGAGAGAAAGAAGGCGTGTTTTTGCTCCGGGCAGATATGGACGGTCTGCCGATACAGGAGGAAAGCGGTGTCTGCTTTGCTGCAAAAAATGGGTATGCGCATGCCTGTGGTCATGATATGCATACAGCGATGCTGCTTGGAGCGGCGCGTCTTTTGAAGAAGAGGGAACAGGAGCTTGCCGGCACGGTACGTTTTTTGTTTCAGCCGGCAGAGGAGCTGCTTGCGGGGGCGAAGGAGATGATAGAAGCCGGAGTGCTGGAGCGTCCGAGGGTCACCGGAGCCATGATGCTGCATGTTATGACGGGTGTCGGGGTCTCTGCCGGAACCGCAATAGTAGCTGCACCGGGCATTAGTGCGCCCGCAGCAGATTATTTTACCATAGAAGTGATTGGAAAGGGCTGTCACGGTTCGTCTCCGAATTTGGGCGTTGATCCGGTCAATGCGGCTGCACATTTGATTTTAGCATTACAGGCAATACAGACAAGAGAGCTGTCGATGGGAGAACAGGCAGTGCTGACGGTGGGAAGTGTGCAGGGAGGCGAAGCTGCGAATGCAATTCCGGACAGGGTAGTGCTGAAGGGGACGCTGCGAACCTATGAGGAAGAGACGAGAGTGTTTTTTAAAGAACGCTTGAAGGCGGTTGCAGAACGGACGGCAGAAACCTTTGGAGCGACGGCGGAGGTGGGCTTTCCAAGCGGCTGTCCGTCACTGCAAAATGATGGCGCACTTTCTACAGAGGTGCTTACGTTTGCAAAGGAGCTGTTTGGGGAAAACCGGGCATTCTCTTCGGCAGAGCTTACGGAAGGCAAAGGAAAAGACCCGGCAGCAGCGGAGAAGGGCAAAGCAGTGCGGGGAGAGACGGAAACGACGGGGGAACGGACGAAAAGGAGCGCCCGCACCGCAGGCTCCGAGGATTTTGCCTACATCAGCGAGCGTGTACCTTCGGTCATGGTGGCACTGGCAGCGGGAGAGAGCAGGAAGGGGTATGTTTATCCGCTGCATCACCCAAAGGTACGGTTTGACGAGGCAGCATTGCCGTTTGGAAGTGCATTGCTTGCATATACGGCACTCCGGAAATTAAAATAAACCGTTGTCAGAGCGGAAAATGTCTGTTATAATCAGACGGGAAGCATATCAGAGAAAGCGAGAAAATACAATGGAAAGAGAACGGTTGGGAAGCCGGCTGGGTTTCCTCTTATTAAGTGCGGGCTGTGCCATCGGCATCGGCAACGTGTGGAAGTTTCCGTATATGGTGGGACAGTACGGCGGAGGTGCGTTTGTATTAATTTATATTTTCTTTTTAATTATTTTGGGCGTACCGATTATGACGATGGAGTTTGCTATCGGCCGTGCGGCACAGAAGAGTCCGGTAAGGTTTTATCAGGAGCTGGAGCCGAAGGGCAGTAAGTGGCATATTCACGGCTATATTGCCATGGCGGGCAATTATCTGCTTTTGATGTTTTATACCAGCGTGTCGGGGTGGCTGGTGCAATATTTTGTAGAGACGGCAAAAGGTTCCTTTGAGGGGATGGATACTGCAGGCATCAAAGCCGTTTACGAAGGAATGCTGACAAAGCCGGGCACCCTGCTTGTTTATGTGGCATTTTCTGTTGCCCTTGCGGTTGTGGTGTGTTCTGTCGGGCTACAGAAGGGGCTGGAGCGCATTACAAAGTGGATGATGTTAGCCCTGCTTCTTATTATGGTGGTGCTTGCCGTGAACAGTATCCTGCTTCCGGGCAGCGGAGAGGGGCTGCGCTTTTATCTGCTTCCGGATTTTGAACGCATGAAGGAGGTCGGTATCGGAAATATTTTTGTGGGTGCCATGAATCAGTCTTTCTTTACGCTTAGTATCGGAATCGGAAGCATGGCAATTTTTGGAAGCTATATCGGCAAGGAGCGTGCGCTGATGGGGGAGGCTGCCAGAGTGGCAGTGCTGGATACCTTTGTTGCATTTTCTTCCGGTTTGATTATTTTCCCGGCGTGTATGGCTTACGGTGTGCAGGTGGACAGTGGAAAAAGCCTGATTTTTATTACACTTCCGAATATTTTTAATAACCTGTCCGGCGGAAGAATCTGGGGCAGTCTGTTTTTTGTATTTATGTCCTTTGCGGCACTGTCCACGGTGTTGGCAGTGTTTGAAAATCTGGTATCCTGTACCGTGGATTTATCCGGCTGGAGCAGAAGGAAGGCCAGCCTTGTAAATGGTGTCCTGCTGTTTGTGCTGTCAGTTCCGTGTGTACTTGGCTTTAATGTGTGGAAGGGCTTTATGCCGATGGGAGAAGAAAGCACCATCATGGATTTGGAGGATTTCATTGTCAGCAATCTGATGCTGCCTTTGGGTGCGCTGGTATTTGTAGTTTTTTGCACCTGCCGCTATGGCTGGGGCTGGAAAAAGTTCCGTGCTGAGGCAAATGAGGGGAAGGGGCTGAAGGTGGCAGGCTGGATGCGCGGCTATCTTACGTATGTACTTCCGTTGGTGTTAGTGGCAATCTTTGTAATCGGATTGCATCATGTGTTTATCAAATAAGGAGAGGGCTGTCGCTCGCGGTGCCTTTAACCGTGAAGGCGACAGCTTTTATTTGCTTTTTTTTGAAATTTATGTTATACTGACAAAGTCTTTGTGCCAAGAAGCCGGAACAGGCGGCGCAGGAAGAGGAAAGAAAATTATAGAAAGAACAGGGTCAATAAAAACAGTATGAGATTTGATGAGACGAGTTTGAACGCACCGATTTTGCGTGCGGTAGCAGAAATGGGTTTTGAGGAAATGACACCAATTCAGGCGGCAGCCATTCCGGTTGTGCTGGAAGGCAGGGATATGATTGGTCAGGCACAGACCGGTACGGGAAAAACGGCGGCATTTGGCATTCCGCTGTTACAGAAAGTGGATCCGAAGGATAAAAGCCTGCAGGCACTGGTGCTTTGCCCGACCAGAGAGCTTGCCATTCAGGTGGCGGAGGAAATTCGCAAGCTTGCCGGGTTTATGCACGGAGTAAAGGTGCTTCCGATTTACGGAGGACAGGATATTAACAGGCAGATTCGCTCCTTAAAGGGCGGTGTACAGGTTATTATCGGTACGCCGGGTCGTGTGATGGATCATATGCGCCGCCACACCCTGAAAATGGGAACGGTTAAGATGATTACGCTGGATGAAGCGGATGAAATGCTGAACATGGGCTTCCGTGAGGATATTGAGACAATCCTGAAGGAGCTTCCGGAGGAGCGTCAGACCTTACTGTTTTCTGCGACCATGCCGCAGCCGATTATGGATTTGGCAGAGATGTATCAGAAGGATGCGGAGCTTGTACGTGTGGTAAAGAAGGAGCTTACCGTGCCGAAGATTGAGCAGTTTTATTATGAAGTGCGCCAGAAGAATAAGCCGGAGGTCTTGTCCCGCCTTTTGGATATGTATGACCCGAAGCGCGCGTTGGTATTTTGCAACACAAAAAAGCTGGTGGATGAGGTTGTGGCGGAGCTGCAGCTGCGCGGCTATTTTGCGGACGGCTTGCACGGGGATTTGAAGCAGCAGCAGAGAGACCGTGTGATGGAGGCATTCCGAAGCGGAAAAATTGATATCCTGGTAGCTACGGATGTTGCTGCAAGAGGAATTGACGTAGATGATGTAGAGGCAGTATTTAACTATGATGTACCGCAGGATGACGAATACTATGTACACCGTATCGGCAGAACAGGTCGTGCAGGACGTGTGGGAACCTCGCATACGCTGGTTGTAGGCAGGGAAATTTACAAGCTGAAGGATATTATGCGTTACTGCAGGACGAAGATTCATATGCGCCCGATTCCGTCGGCAGATGATATCAATGCGATTCGCAGCGAAAAGCTGATGAACCGTGTGGATGAGCTGATGGCAGGCAATGAGCTGCGCAGCATGACCGAAATGATAGAGAAGCATATGGAGGAGACGGATTGTACCGCACTTGAGATGGCAGCGGCGCTGTTAAAAATCGCGCTGGGGGATTTCCCGGAGACGGTAATCGACGAAGGGCTTGATATGAGTGAGGGTGAGGGGAAGTCCGTGAGAACCCGGCTGTTTGTTAATGTCGGCAAGCGCGATAAGATTCGTCCGGGCGATATTGTAGGAGCCATTGCCGGTGAAACCGGTATGCCGGGGCAGCTGGTAGGGTCCATCCGGATGTATGAGAATTATACCTTCGTGGAGGTGCCGGGAGAGTATGCGGAGGATGTGCTGACCGCAATGCAGAATGTAAAAATTCGCGGACGGAGCATCCAAATCGAACGTGCCAACAGCGGAAACAGATTCGAGGGCAAAGACCGCGGAAGAAGCAGTAAATCGGGTGAAAAGCGGGGAGAACGAAGCGGAAGAAGCTATGGCAGCAGAGGAAAGGAAAAAGGACGGCATCAAAAACAGGGACAAGGTATTTGAGAAGCTTTCCGGGCTCATAGACAGAATAAATGCGGAAGTGCTTGGATATCTTGGACTTGCATTTGAA
>CAZAUP010000083.1:0-6285 GCA_964488415.1 uncultured Lachnospiraceae bacterium | reverse complement strand
ATATCCGTTAATGAGCGAGATTAAGCAGATGTACCTGAACGCATACTACGGAAAGACCTTTGTAGAAGCGAAGACCCCGGATGAGCGCCAGTTATCGGACGGTGTAGACAAGACGGATATCAAGCAGAGCTTTCGCAGGGCGAAGAACGGCATCAATAAGAATCTGTAAGGAGGAGTGAAACTATGAAACTGGATAGAGTCATTGCAGTAAGAAACAATAAGACCGTATATCGTGACGGTGATAAGTGTATCAAGGTGTTTAATGAGAATTATTCTAAGGCGGATGTATTAAACGAGGCGTTAAACCAGGCAAGAATCGAAGAAACCGGCTTAAACATTCCGAAGATTTATGAGGTAACTATGATTGACGGTAAGTGGGCGATTGTGTCTGAGTATATCAAGGGAAAGACGCTGGCACAGCTGATGCAGGAAAATCCGGAGAAAAAGGATGAGTATCTGGATATGTTTGTAGGGCTGCAGGTAAAGGTACATGGAACGACCTGTCCGTTGCTGAACAAGTTAAAGGATAAGATGAACGGAAAAATCAGTAAGGCAGAGCTGGATGCAACGACCCGTTATGACCTGCACACCCGTTTGGAGGGTATGCCGAAGCATAATAAGGTTTGCCACGGAGATTTTAATCCGTCCAATGTGATTGTTACCGAAGACGGTAAGATGTATATTCTTGACTGGTCTCATGTAACACAGGGGAATGCTTCCGCAGATGCAGCAAGAACCTATCTTTTGTTCTGGCTGGAGGGTGATATCGAAGGTGCAAAGAAGTATCTTGATTTGTTCTGTGAAAAGAGTAATACCGCGAAGCAGTATGTACAAAAGTGGATGCCGATTGTTGCAGCTTCCCAGTCCGTAAAGGGAAATGAAAAAGAGCGTGAGTTCCTGCTTAGCTGGGTAGACGTTGTAGATTACGAATAGGAGGATATCAGTATGAAGATTACAGTATGTATCGGCTCATCCTGTCACATTAAGGGTTCCCGTCAGGTAGTAGAGCAGCTTCAGTATTTGATTAAGGAAAACAATTTAGATGATAAGGTGGAGCTCGGCGGAACCTTCTGCATGGGCAATTGCCAGAAGGGTGTCTGTGTTACCGTTGACGATACCTTCCATTCCGTAACTCCGGATTTTACGAAGGAATTTTTTGAAAAACAAGTTCTTGCAAAGGTGTGAAAAATATGATTGTTCAGGTTTGTGTAGGTAGTTCCTGCCACCTAAAGGGTTCGGAGGAAATCGTGGAACTCTTTCAGAAAGCCGTAGAAACACATCATCTGGAACAGGAAATTACACTTGTCGGTAGCTTTTGTATCGGCAAGTGTAATCGCATTGGCGTGACGGTTCAGGTAGATGATGATGTGTATACCGGCATTACAAGAGAAACATTTCAGGAGTTTTTTAAGGACAAGGTTCTTGCAAAGCTTAGTGCGTAAAGGAGTAACAGAGTATGCCGAACTGTTTAACGCTGAAAAAATCGAATTGTAAAAATTGTTATAAATGTATCCGGCATTGCCCGGTAAAGTCCATCCGTTTTTCCGGAGACCAGGCACACATTATCGGAAATGAGTGTATTCTGTGCGGTCAGTGCTTTGTTGTCTGTCCGCAGGGAGCAAAGCAGATTGTGGATGAAACCGAAAAGGTAAAGGTTCTGCTGCAAAGCGGTGCTCCGGTATATGTCAGCCTTGCTCCGTCCTTTATTGCAAATTATGACGGTGTTGGTATTAATGCAATGCGGGAAGCACTTAAGAAGCTTGGCTTTGCTGATGTGGAAGAGACAGCACTCGGTGCTACTATGGTGAAAACGGAGTATGAGCGGATGCTTCGGGAAGAGGAACGGGATGTGATTATTACATCCTGTTGTCATTCCGTCAATCTTTTGATTCAGAAGTATTTTCCGAAGGAGCTGGAATTCCTTGCCGATGTTGCATCTCCGATGCAGGCGCACTGCATGGATATCAAAAAGCGTTATCCGGAGGCAAAGACGGTATTTATCGGTCCGTGTGTAGCAAAAAAGGATGAAGCAGAGTATTACGGAACCATCGTAGATGCGGTACTGACCTTTGAAGAGCTGACCGAATGGCTTGCGGCTGAGAAGATAGAGCTTTGCCGGAAACTGGATTCCGAGGAAGAAAGTAAGGCGAGACTGTTCCCGACAACGGGTGGTATTTTAAAAACGATGGCATTGGATGTACCGGAATATACGTATATGGCGATTGACGGTGTGGAAAATTGTATAGCGGCACTTCGCGATATCGAAAACGGTAAGATACATAAGTGCTTTATTGAGATGTCTGCCTGTGTAGGCAGCTGTATCGGTGGTCCGGTAATGGAAAAGTACCATCGTTCTCCGGTAAAGGATTATGTGGCAGTAGCACAATATGCCGGCAGGAAGGATTTTGATGTTCGTCAGCCGGAGCATACGGAGCTGAGAAAGAATTTTGAATTCATTGAACTTCGAACGCAAACGCCTTCGGAAAGCCAGATTAAAGAAATTCTTCGCCAGATGGGAAAGTTTAAGCCGTCTCAGGAATTAAACTGTGGCTCCTGCGGCTACAATACCTGCCGTGAAAAGGCAATCGCCATTTTTAACGGAAAATCGGATGTCTCCATGTGCCTGCCGTTTTTGAAGGATAAGGCAGAGAGCTTTTCGGATGCCATTGTAAAAAATACGCCGAATGGTCTGATTGTGCTGAATGAGAATCTGGAGGTACAGCAGATTAATATTGCGGCACAAAAAATAATGAATATTCGTTCTGCATCGGATGTGCTGGGTGATCAGGTAATTCGTATTTTGGAACCGGATATATTCATGAAGGTGCTTACCAACGGCAGAGGTGTTAAGAATCAACGTGTATATCTTGCCGAATATAAGCGTTATGTGGAACAGACCGTGGTATATGATAAGGAATCCCGTATGCTCATCTGCATCATGCGCGATGTGACGGATGAAGAAAAGGAACGCGAAAAAAAGGAAAGCATCAGCCGTAAAACGGTAGAGGTAGCTGACCGCGTGGTAGATAAGCAGATGCGTATTGTACAGGAAATCGCATCCCTTCTCGGTGAGACGGCGGCAGAAACCAAGATTGCGCTTGCAAAGTTAAAGGAGTCGATTTCAGATGAATGATTTATGTACAGACATCGGCTACAAGAGCATTAATCACTACGGAGAGCAGCTTTGCGGTGACCATGTGGATATTGTGGAGCAGGGTGAAAACTCTACGGTAATCGTACTGGCGGACGGCCTGGGAAGTGGTGTAAAGGCAAGCATTTTGTCCACACTGACTTCGAAAATAATTTCCACCATGATGGCGGAGGGACTTCCGTTAGAGGAATGTGTTTCCACCATTGCGGCAACTCTGCCGGTTTGTTCCTCCAGGGGAGTTGCCTACTCTACCTTTACGATAATTCATGTGATTAATAACGAATCGGCCGAACTGATTCAGTATGACAATCCCCATGTGATTTTGATTCGGGATGAAGAATATTACGATTATCCGAAGACGGAAATGAATATCGACGGAAAGAAGATTTACAAGAGTGTATTGAAGCTGCAGGAAAACGATATTTTTATTGCCATGAGTGACGGATGTCCCCATGCCGGGATTGGTACGGCCTATAACTTTGGCTGGAAGCGGGATGATATTGCGTCGTTTATGCAAAGTCTGGCCCCGGCAGGGTATACGGCAAAGACGCTTTCTACCATTCTGGTGGATGAATGTAATAAGCTGTATGGAAATCGGCCGGGAGATGATACGACAGCGTGTGTGGTACGGGTGAGAAGACGGGAGCCGATGAATATTTTATTCGGACCGCCATCCAATCGCGATGATGCTGACCGTATGATGTCGTTGTTCTTTTCCAAAGAAGGAAAGCATATTATATGCGGAGGGACGACATCTTCCATTGCGGCAAAGTATCTTGGAAAGCCGCTTCGGGCAACGCTGAATTTTGAACGGTCCGATGTTCCGCCGATTGCGACCATCGAGGGTGTGGATCTTGTAACAGAGGGTGTTATTACCGTGAATAAGGTGCTGGAATATGCAAAGGACTATCTCGGTGATAATGTAAAATACGAGCATTGGAGTGTAAAGCATGACGGTGCGTCGCTGATTTGCCGCCTGTTGTTCGAGGAAGCGACGGATATTAATTTTTATGTGGGCAGAGCGATTAATCCGGCGCATCAGAATCCGGATCTGCCGATTAATTTTAGCATTAAAATGAATTTGGTGGAGGAGCTGTCCAAATGCCTGCGGCAGATGGGAAAGCGTATCAAGGTTAGTTATTTCTAAGGAGAGTCATATGAGAAAATTTGATACAAAGGTACAACATTTAAAATATAAGGTATTACGGGAGGTTGCCCGTCAGGCTTGGAATGATACCCTTCTGGAAAATGTGCTGGAGATTCCTAAAACGATTGTGCCGGGAAAAACATCCACGATGCGCTGCTGTGTTTATAAGGAGCGGGCGATTCTGGCAGAGCGTGTGAAAATTGCCATGGGCGGTAATAAGGAAAATCCGAACGTTATCGAGGTGATTGATATTGCCTGTGATGAGTGTCCGGCAGCAGGCTACGAGGTAACGGCATCCTGTCGCGGCTGTCTGGCACACCGTTGTGAGGATGTCTGTCCGAGAGGTGCAATTTCATTTGACCATAACCATGTGGCGCACATTGATAAAACGAAGTGTGTGGAATGTGGCCAGTGTGCAAAGGTGTGTCCGTACTCGGCAATTGTAAATCGCAAGCGTCCTTGTCAGAATGCCTGCAAGATTAAGGCAATTTCCATTAACGAGAATAACGCGGCATCCATTGATAATGAAAAATGTATTTCCTGCGGAGCTTGTGTATATCAATGCCCGTTCGGAGCCATCATGGATAAGTCCTTTATTATAAACGTAGTGGATTTACTGAAAAAGAGCGAGCAGGGAAAGAACTATAAGCTGTATGCGGTGGTAGCACCGTCCATTTCCAGTCAGTTTACCTATGCAAAGCTCGGACAGGTGATTACGGGGCTTAAGGAGCTTGGATTCCATACGGTAGTAGAGGCAGCACTTGGCGCGGATATGGTGGCATTGAAGGAGTCAAAGGAGCTTGTGGAAAAAGGCTTTTTAACCAGCTCCTGCTGTCCGGCCTTTGTGGCATATATAAAGTCCGAATTTCCGGATTTGGTGCCGTTTATTTCTCACAATCTTTCTCCGATGGCAGCTATTGGCGAGTACATAAAAAAGACGGAAGAAAATGCAAAGGTTGTCTTTATCGGACCGTGTACCTCCAAGAAGATGGAGGTACAGCTGGAGTCCGTAAAGCCGCATGTAGATGCCGTATTGACCTTTGAGGAATTGCAGGCATTGTTTGACAGCCGTGACATTGATATTACGGCCCTTGAGGAGGGTGTGCTGGATAACGCGTCCTACTTCGGGCGAATTTTTGCAAGAAGCGGCGGACTTTCCGATGCTGTGGCACAGGCATTAAAGGAGCAGGAAATGGAAGGCTTCCCGTTAAAGGCAAGTGTGTGTGACGGTATTGAGGCATGCCGTGTGGCATTACTCAAGAAAAATAAAAATGTACTGGACGCTAACTTTATCGAGGGTATGGCATGCAGTGGCGGATGTATCGGCGGCGCAGGGTGCCTGACCCACGGTGAAAAAAATAAGGCGGAGGTTGATCGGTACGGCCGTGAGGCAATGGAAAAAACAATTTCCGATGCGGTATCGGTGCTGCAATAGCTTTGGGCCGGAACGAAGGTTTGGCAGAGCAAAGAAAGAGGGTGTACCTCAGGTCATAATATGATTTGAGGTACACCCTTTTTGGGTAACGTGGTTTTGTTTCTAAGAAGGCATGGCTTACAGTGAAAAAGGAGATTAGTTTCCCCAATGAAGCTCAGTTATCAGATTCAGCTTTTTTTGCTCCTGAAAGCTGCCGTCCCGGTTAAAAATGTTGGCGTAAAACCTGCAGACTGCAGTATAGCGTGGATTTGTGCTTCCCCACACCTCGCCATCAATTTCGAAAGGCTCAGCGGAGTATTCTCCGGAAATGATATCTTTAGTAAACCAGCAGACAGAGCCGTTGTTAAGATAAACCTCATCACCAAGGGAGCCGGGTATCGAGTAAAATTCTTTTGGAGTGCCGGAGTCCGCTTCGCAAATGAGCAAAACGCCGGTAAACTGCTCGCGAAACAGTGCGGTCAGTTCCTCAGTGGAAAGTGCTTCGGCGCTCAGAACATTTTCCATCAGTGTAAGGATATTGCGGTCACGGAAGTTTGTATAGTCTGCCGGAGC
>CAZAUP010000082.1:0-6309 GCA_964488415.1 uncultured Lachnospiraceae bacterium | reverse complement strand
CTTCGTATGAACGCGGATTTGCCGGAAGCCATTGCGCTGGGGCATGACCTTGGACATACGCCCTTCGGACATGCGGGCGAGCGTGCGCTGAACAGGGTCTGCGAAGGGGGCTTTGAGCATCACATTCAGAGTATCCGCGTGGTGGAGCGTCTGGAAAAGCACGGAAGGGGTCTGAATCTGACAAAGGAAGTGCGGGACGGCATTTTAAATCACCAGACGAAGGGAAGACCGTCTACGCTGGAAGGGAAAATTGTGCGTCTTTCTGATAAAATTGCCTATATTAATCATGATATAGACGATGCCATTCGTGGACAGATTATCAAAGAAGAAGAGATTCCGGGGCTGTATACCAATATTCTCGGCCATTCGCCGAGAGAACGGCTGAACACCCTGATTCATGATATTATTACAAGCAGTGAGGCGGCAGGAGATATCTGTATGTCGCCGCCGGTGGAGGAAGCGATGCTGAATCTCCGGCTGTATATGTTTGAAAGTGTATATACGAACCCGGTAGCAAAGGGGCAGGAGTCAAAAGCGGAGAAGATGATAGAGCAGCTGTACGAATACTACCTGTGCCATACAGAGCTGCTGCCGGAGGAGTACAGAGAGATGATAGAAGAAGGGGAAGCCGGGGCAAGAGTAGTATGCGATTATATTGCAGGCATGACGGACCGGTACGCCACGGTAAAGTATACCGAGATTATGATTCCGAATGCCTGGGATGTGTATTAGAAGGCAGGCGATGGACAAGTTCAGCAGAGCAGGAGAGTTTTATGTATTATTCGGATGAGATTGTGGAAGAGGTAAGAGCGGGAAATGATATAGTAGATGTTATCGGCTCTTATATTAAGCTCCAGAAAAAGGGAGCCAATTATATGGGACTCTGCCCGTTTCACGGAGAGAAAACGGCAAGCTTTTCGGTTAGCGGTTCGAGGCAGATGTATCACTGCTTCGGCTGCGGTGTGGGCGGCAATGTATTTACCTTTGTGATGGAATATGAGAATTTTACTTTTCCGGAGGCAATCCGGCATCTGGCGGACCGGGCCGGAATTAAGCTTCCGGAGGAGGAGTACACACCGGAGGCGAAGAAAAGGGCAGACCGGAGAATGCGGCTCTTTGATATTAACAGGGAGGCGGCGAGGTTTTACTATGTCCGGATGAAACAGGATGGCGGACAGACGGCCTACAGCTATTTTAAAAACCGTGGTCTCAGTGACGTGACGATTACAAAGTTCGGACTTGGTTATTCCGATAAGAACGGAGGGGAGCTGTACCGTTACCTGAAGGAACAGGGGTATGATGACGATATCTTAAAGGAAAGCGGTCTGTTTACCTTTGATGAAAAGAGAGGGGTGTACGATAAGTTCTGGAACCGTGCCATGTTTCCGATTATGGACGGTAACAGCAAGGTTATCGGCTTCGGCGGACGAGTGATGGGCGAGGGTGAGCCAAAGTATTTAAATTCTCCGGAAACTGCAATTTTTGACAAAAGCCGCAATTTGTACGCACTAAATTACGCAAGACTTTCCAGAAAAAGCTATTTTCTGCTGTGCGAGGGCTATATGGATGTGATTTCCCTGCATCAGGCAGGCTTTACCAATGCGGTGGCATCTCTTGGCACGGCATTTACGGGGCTGCAGGCAAATCTCATTGCCCGGTATGTAAAGGAGGTTTATATCACCTACGACAGTGACGGTGCGGGACAAAAAGCGGCACTCCGGGCAATCCCGATTCTCAGGGAGGCGGGGATTTCCGCAAAGGTTATTAATATGAAGCCGTATAAGGATCCGGATGAGTTTATCAAGGCACTTGGTGCCGGGGAATACGAGAAACGGATACAGGAGGCACGTAATAGCTTTTACTTTGAAATTGATGTGCTAAAAAGCGGGTTCGATTTTTCCGATCCGGAGCAGAAAACGAAGTTTTTCAGGGAAACGGCAAAGAGGCTGCTGCAGTTTACGGAGGAGCTGGAGCGCAGAACATATACGGAGGCAATTGCCAGGGAATATCAAATCAGCTTTGATATGTTAAATCGTCTGGTGAATCAATACGGAAGTGCGGAAATGCCGAAGGAGGAGAAGAAGGAGGCGGTCTACCGGGAGAGGAAAAGGCAGAAGCCGGAGGCCGGGCTTTATACATCGCAGAAATTATTGCTGACGTGGCTGACGACGGAGCCGGCCCTGTATGAAAAGGTTAAGGGAATTTTGACGGCGGAGGATTTTACGGATGAGTTTTATTATGGTGCGGCAAGGGAGGTGTTTGCACAATACGAGAAGGAGGGGACGGTAACACCGGCACGGATTTTGAGCCGGTACGAAACAAAGGAGGAGCAGGCAAGAGCAGCAGAGCTTTTTCAAACCACGCTGGCGGGAGAGCTGGATGAACAGCAGAAGGGGAAAGCATTTGCGGAAACGGTACGAAAGGTAAAGCAAAACAGTATCGAAATGCGCATGGGTCAGGCGGCGGAAACGGGAAATCTGGAAGCAATGCAGAAAGCAATTGCGGAGCAGGCAGCGTTGACAAAGGAGTTGTCAAAAGCAGGGTTGTAGTATATTTTCCGATAATGTCGGAAAGAATGTGCAATATGGAGGAAGCATATGGAAGAGAATAAGGAACGGTTTCACGCAAAAATGAAGGAATTGCTTGCGTATGCGGCAAAAAAGAAAAATGTGTTGGAGTATCAGGAAATTGCGGACTTTATGGCAGAGTTGGAGCTTGACGAGAATGCAACGGAACGGGTGTACGAGTATTTAGAGGCGCATAACGTGGATGTACTGCGTATGAGTGACATCGGCATGGAGGATGTGGAGGAGGAGCCGGATGACGCGCTTTTGCTGGAAAGCGATGATGAGACAGAAGATCTGGACAATCTGGATCTGACAGTGCCGGACGGTGTCAGTCTGGAAGACCCGGTACGCATGTATTTAAAGGAAATCGGTAAGGTTCCGCTTCTTTCCGCGGAGGAGGAGATGGAGCTTGCGGTAAAGATGGAGGAAGGCGATGAAGCGGCAAAGAAGCGTTTGTCCGAGGCAAATCTCCGTCTTGTTGTCAGCATAGCAAAGCGCTATGTGGGGCGCGGCATGCAGTTTCTGGATTTGATTCAGGAGGGCAATTTAGGACTCATTAAGGCTGTGGAAAAGTTTGATTACCGCAAAGGATATAAATTCTCTACCTATGCAACCTGGTGGATTCGTCAGGCGATTACGCGGGCTATTGCGGATCAGGCAAGAACCATTCGTATTCCGGTGCATATGGTTGAAACGATTAATAAGCTGATTCGTGTACAGAGGCAGCTTTTACAGGAGTATGGCAGGGAGCCGCTTCCGGAGGAGGTTGCAAAGGAAATGCATATGTCTTTGGAGCGGGTACGGGAGATTCAGAAAATTGCGCAGGAGCCGGTATCGCTGGAAACTCCGATTGGAGAGGAGGAGGACAGCCATCTGGGTGACTTCATTCAGGATGACCACATTCCGGTACCGGCAGAGCAGGCAGCCTTTACCCTGCTGAAGGAGCAGATTAACGAGGTGCTGGATACGCTGACGGAGAGGGAGCGCAATGTCCTTCGCCTGCGTTTTGGCCTGGATGACGGAAGAAGCCGCACGCTGGAGGAGGTAGGCAGGGAGTTCAATGTAACGAGAGAAAGAATCCGTCAGATTGAGGCAAAGGCGCTCAGGAAGCTTCGTCATCCGAGCCGTTCCAAGAAGCTGAGGGACTATTTGGAATAAGGAGATTACTATGGAAAAAAGAGTGGGAAAACGGGGGAGCGTGGTGCAGCTTCTGTCGGAGCGTATGCTTCGGACGGCGGCAATGGTTACACCGGGCAGCCGTGTGGCAGATGTGGGCTGTGACCATGCCTATACTTCAATTTATTTGATAGAGCAGGGGATTGCATCCCATGTGGTGGCGATGGATGTGAATCCCGGTCCGCTTGCCAGGGCAAAGGAAAATGTGATGAGGTTTTCTATGGAGGGGCAAATCGAGCTGCGTCTTTCGGACGGTCTTGCTGCCCTTTCTCCGGGAGAAGCGGATACGCTTCTGATTGCCGGTATGGGTGGTCCCTTAGCAGAACGGATTTTAACCGCATACCCGGAAGCTGTGGCAAAGGCAAAGGAGCTTGTGCTGCAGCCGCAGTCGGAGCTTTCGGGGGTGCGCCGCTTTTTGCACTGCGCCGGATTTTGCATTACGGCGGAGGATATGCTTTGTGAGGACGGAAAGTATTATGTGATTTTGCGGGCGGAGCATGGAAGTGAGAAGGCATGGGAGGAGACAGAGTATTTCTATGGAAAGCATTTGCTCGCGGCAGGGTCACCGGTGTTGAGGGAGTACTTAGAGAAGGAAGGGGAAAAGACAGAACGTCTGCTCGCGGAGCTTGCCGGTGCCGGAACCGGGAAGGCAAGAGCCAGGGCGGAAGAGCTTCAAAGACAGGCGGCGGCGATTGCCTGTGCGAGAAAGAAACTATAAACGGCGTTTTTCAGGGGGGGGACGGAAAATGGAGAAAGGTGGTTGCCTTATGGAGAATATGGTAAAGGTTACAATGAAGGACGGCGTATATAATGTGGTGAGGGGAACAAGGCTTTCGGAGCTTGCAAAGCAGGTGGAGAGAAAGTATATCCATGACATTATTCTGGCAGTGCGGGACGGCAATCTTTGTGAGCTGCACAAAACGATTGATGAAGATTGTGAGGTGGAGTTTTTGACGCTTGCGGATAAGGACGGTAACCGGACCTATATTCGCGGTATGTTTTTTATGATGATTCGGGCAATTTATACCGTATTCGGGAAAGATAAAATAAATAAGGTGCGTATCGAGCATGCCATTGGAAACGGCTACTATGGTGAAATCGACGGAACGGCAGAGATTACCGCGGAAGCAGCGAGAGAAATAAAGAAAGAGATGCGCCGTCTGGTTTCCGAGAAGGTGGTGTTCCATAAGCGCAGTATTACTACGGCAGAGGCATGTGAGATGTTCCGCCGGCATAAGATGTACGATAAGGAGAAGCTGTTCCGTTTCCGCCGTGTTTCAAAGACAAATATTTATAACCTGGGAGGGTTTGAGGACTACTTCTATGGCTATATGCCGGAGTCTACCGAGATTTTACGGTATTTTGACTTTTTTCCGTATAAGGATGGCTTTATTCTGCTGCTGCCGGATATTAAGCAGCCAAACTATGTGCCGGGCTTTGTGCAGAGGGAGAAGCTGTTTACTACGTTTCAGGAATCCAATCTCTGGTGCAAGCGCATGGGAATCGAAACGGTGGGAGATTTAAATGAAGTGATTGCAAACGGTGGGTTTAATGATATTGTGCTGATTCAGGAGGCACTACAGGAGAAAAAAATTGCAGAGCTGGCAGAGGAGATTTATAAGCGGGGGGACGTAAAATTTGTTATGATTGCGGGACCGTCCTCTTCCGGCAAGACAACCTTTTCCCACCGGCTGGCAATTCAGCTTCGTGCGGTAGGACTTCGCCCGCATCCGATTGCGGTGGATGATTACTTTGTGGACAGGGAGAAGACACCGTTGGATGAGGACGGTAATTATAACTTTGAATGTCTGGATGCCATAGATGTGGCACAGTTTAACGCGGACATGGCTGCACTTTTGCGGGGAGAAGAGGTGGAGCTTCCGACCTTTAATTTCAAGACGGGAAAACGAGAGTATAAAGGAAATGTGAAAAAACTCGGTAAAGAGGACATTTTGGTCATAGAGGGGATTCACGGACTTAATGATTTACTTTCTCATTCACTGCCGCGGAGGAATAAGTTTAAGGTATATATCAGTGCGCTGACGCAGCTTAATATTGATGAGCACAACCGGATTCCGACGACAGACGGCAGATTAATCCGGCGTATTGTACGGGATGCCAGAACCCGCGGGTCTTCGGCAGAGCGCACGATTATGATGTGGCCTTCGGTGCGGAAGGGGGAGCAGGATAATATTTTCCCATATCAGGAGGACTGTGATGTGATGTTTAACTCTGCGCTGCTGTATGAGCTGGCGGTGTTAAAGCAGTACGCGGAGCCGCTTTTGTTCAGCGTACCGGCGGATTCTCCGGCATACATTGAGGCAAAGCGTCTGTTAAAGTTTCTGGATTATTTTCTGGGAGCGGGAAGCGACGATATTCCAAAAAATTCGATTGTAAGAGAGTTTGTGGGTGGCAGCTGCTTTAAAGTTTGATGAGGAAAGGCTTTACAGATTTTGTTTTTTGTGTTAGGATAGAGCGGAGTAGCACAGATGATCGCGCCCTTCGGGGTGAGGAAAGTCCGGGCTCCCCAGGGCAGAGTGCCGGATAACGTCCGGTCGGGGTGACC
>CAZAUP010000081.1:0-6439 GCA_964488415.1 uncultured Lachnospiraceae bacterium | reverse complement strand
CATTTTCAAATATCGTAATCGCCTTTTGCGCCGACTCCTGCGTATTTACATTTACTACTGCCGTACCTAACGTGTCAGTATTCACACACGGGATACGCACCTCCATGGTCTGTCCCTCATTTGCACCAATTTGTAAATCCATCGGACCCGCCTTTAATACAGTCACGGTCGCAGAAGCCGTACCATCCACCTTAAATTTCATTTTAAAATCATCCACATCCGTAACCGTTACATAGTCACCATCAATGGAAACCGTTGCTGTCGGATTAAAACCGGTATTATAATCCAATTTTACCTCGGCATCCACACCGACCGCCTTCACACCGGAGGTAATCCCAAGAGCTGCTGCCAAATCCGCATTGGTGCAAAAAATCTCAATCGTGGCATCATCTCCCTTGTCCACACTTTCAAACCGAAAGCCTTCGGCATCCGCCAACGTCGCAGTCTGCATCTCGCCACCCGCATCCGCTGCTACCGGAGTAACATTAATATCTACTGCAGAGCCTGCATTGCGCAGCTTCTCGTAAATATCCGTTAAGGTATCCGTCTCTAAAACCTCGATTTCCTTTTCATTCACCGCAATTTTCCCTTGATATCCCAGTGCCGCAGTTTTACTGGTCGTCCCCGCCAGGGTGGTTTCGATTTTTGCCGGCTGCGGGGCTGTTGTTACTGTCAGGGAATACTCCGTAATGTCCACCGAATCCGACAGCGAAATCAGCTGTATCTTCTCATTATCGGAATATGAGCGGCGGTCTACCGTACCATTTAACAGCTTTTTCGTATTAAACTCCGTCGTATCGGAAACACGGTTAATTTCCTCGTTTAACTGATTAATTTCATCCTGAATCGCCGCACGGTCCTCATCTGTATTCACACCGTTTGCCGCCTGCACGGAAAGCTCTCTCATACGCTGGAGCATTGCTTCTACCTCGTCCAGTGCGCCCTCAGCCGTCTGGATAACGGAAATACCGTCGGCTGCGTTACGGGATGCCTGCTCCAGACCGGCAATCTGTGTTTTCATTTTTTCGGAAATTGCAAGTCCTGCTGCATCATCTGCCGCGCGGTTAATGCGATAGCCGGAGGAAAGACGCTCTAAGCTGGTATCCAGCGCATTGTTGGTTTTTCCAAGGATATTGCACGCTTTCAGTGCAGAAATGTTATGGTTAATTCTCATACTGTCACCTGTTCCTTCCCGGACCATAGAAAAAGCTCCGTTCTCTTCCTATGCCCTCTCGATTTCCATGATATGAACAAATACCGCCTTTGAGGCTGCTAAAAGCTGCGCTGTATCCGGCTTTTCTCCTGCCTGCGGTTCGGTGACATCTCCTTCCGTGTCAATGCCCGGTATGCGGTTCACGGTATATTCCTCCGACCTTGCGCCGGTGCCGCAATATACCATTGCATCCGATACCCCTAAATCAAGTAATCGTTCCGTCAGCTCCCGTTTGCTGTGTTCAAGCAGCTCGGTTCCTTCCCGGGAATCACTGCTGATGAAACAAAAAATCTGATTGTCTTCCATATGTAAGTCCGCTTGTACAGTTCCCAGCCTTACAAGCGGAATCTTTACCGATGCTTTTCCACCCTCTGCTGCCTCACTTTCCGTCTGCAGCGTAACCCTCATACTCTTTAAGCCTTCTGCGGTTTCTACCGGAAAATCGAAGCATTCCTTTCCTGCGCATTCCCCTCGCAGCTTTACGCCCATCTTAATCTGTTTCAATGCTTTCAAATCAATGCCGGTCGGCTCACCCTCGTTATGCATATCATCCTCAAGGTTACGAACCGCCTTCTTTAAATTCCGGTAAAAGCCCTCCGCTACCCTTACATCAAACAGACTCTCCGTGCTGTCTGCACCTCCTGCGGAAAGAACAGCATCCGCTTCACTCTGGTCCGCCCTTGCCTCCGGTACATCCTTCCTGTAACGCTTCATTAAGCTGCCAAGCTTTCCATACATTTCTCCTGTACCGGCCAGAAATTCCTTTGCCGCCTCCACATTGTTCGCTGTCACCACAAGACCGAGACCCTTCAAAAACTCCGGTGCCTGTGTCGCGGTTTCCGCCGTATTGCGAAGCTGCTGTACTGCCTGTGCAGTCTCCTCTTCGGTCTGTACGGTGTTCTCTTTGTAAAACTCATATCCGTCACTAACCGGTATATCGGCAATTTTCCCCGGAATCTTAATACCGGAAAGAATTTGTGCATCGATTTTTGAACTGTTCGGTAAAAGCTCCTGCACCTTACCCATCGTATCATCTGCTGTCACATCGATACCTCCGAGCTTTGCAGTCCGCATGGCAGAAAGAAGATTTCCGAGTGTCAGCTCCTTACCGCTTTCCATTACGGCACCAATGGCTGCACCATCCGTCTTTTCCAGCTGATTAAACAAACGGTACATTCCAATATAAGCAGAACGCTCCTCCGGAGTCACGCCTGCATTCTTTTCTATCTTAAATAAATATCTTGCAAACTTTTCCGTATCCTGCTCTAAGCCGTCCTCCATACGAATTTCGGCAACACGCTGTGCCAAGGAATCCACAGTTTCAGTCAACGGATTGATGCCCTCGCGAATCAGGCGAAGCGCCGCAGCCGGATGCATTCCCTCCACAAGCTCCGTCACCTTACGGTCATACTCCTTTACTGCCGCAATATTTGTCTCGTTCAGCTCAATGGAATTATAGGCAAGAATTCTTACTGCCCGCAGGTTTTCCGGCGTTGCCTCCATTCCCATGGTCTGCAATAAGTTTGCATTGCCCGCAAAGGCATTGTTTATGGAATCCCCCAAAGCCGCCTGCGGTCTGGTGCCAAGCGTATCATAGGCTTCCCCGGCACGCTGCATTTTAACTCCCAGCCGGCTTCCTGTATCAGCCAGTGCTTCCAGCGTCACATCATTGCGGTTTTCAAAGGTAACACCCAGCGTATAGCTCGGCGACTTGGACAGGCTGTCGATATTTTGCATGGTATGACGGAACATTTCCTCCATGGAACGGTTGCCGGAAACACCTGCCTCATCGGTATAAAAGCGATAATAATTGTTTTCCAGTACGCGAAGACCGTCTACTACCTTTGCAAGACCGGAGGTATCAATCCGGATTCCCTGCCGTTCCAGACGATACGCAGACTCGGTAGTCATCTTTAAACGAATCTCCTCCAGTCGTCTCTTGGCACGTACCACACTGATATCAAAATCCATGGAAAAGCCGGAAACCTCGGCAAGCACCGCCTTTTCCAAAGAATTCGGCTGTGTGTTGTCCTTTAATTCATCCTCTGCGGAGGCAAGCTCGTAAAACGTAACATCCTCTCTTGCCGCCTGCTGCATGGCACGGCTCAGCGTCGCATCCCCCGGTACCGTTTCTCCCGGCTGCAGCTCACGAACCTTTTCTGCTGCTTTTTTTACATACGCACGTTCTACCGTATCCGGTGTAAAGCCACGCATACGCTCTACCCGCTCACCCACTTCCGTTTTCGTGAGCGCGGTAAGGCTGGCTTTTACTGCCGGCTTCCCATCTAACAGGGCTCCCGCCGCCAGCTCTGCTACCTCCTCCGGAGTACGCTTTTTCACATCATTCAGTAAATTCATCTGTATCAAATTTTCTCCGGTAACCGGAAGCCCACGCTCTGTCAGCCATCTGGCATTCGCAAGGTTCTCATCGGTAACCGGCAGGTCCGCATTCACGCAGACCTGCCTTGCAGACACCGCCAAACGCTCCCATATTCCGTCCGACACCGGAGTTGATTTTACACTGCCTGCACTATACTGTGCCAGATATACATTCTCTATGGTCGGTTCTTTTCCAAACTTTATCATATAATACTGTACCGACTCAGACATTTCGGATACCTGTCCGGCAAACTCCACCGCCTGATACACCTTGTTCACGGTTGCGTCCGTCACCGGTAGCCCCACCGACAATAATTTTTCCGCAATATATTCCGCTGCCGGATTGCCCTTTAATGCTTTCCTTGCAATCTCCACCACTGCCTGGCGCTTTTCGGTAAGCTTCGTCTTCTGACCCTCCAGCTGCTCTGCTTTAAGCTCCCTGCCGAGCCGGATACGCTCAATTGCTCTGGCCAGCTGTGTTGCCGTAAGCTCCTCTACCGTAATTCCTTCTGCCTGAAGGGCAGTATAGTCCTCCTCAGTGAGCTCTCCTGCCGTCTCCTCCAAGGTTTTCTCTTCTTCCTTTGACTCGGAAGCCGTTTCCTCTCCCTTTGTTTTACTTACATCGCCGTAGCAAATTTCCTCCTCCACATTGCCGACAGCTCCTTCTGATACACTGACCGTAATATCGGTCTTACCGCCTTCCCTGACAGTATGTGCTGCAAAAACTGCGGAAGCATCCTTTCCCGCAGCGGTGGCGGAGCGCTGTAATTCCTTTTCCGGATTTGCATTTCCGAATAAAGACCGGATTCCATTCATACAAACGCCTCCTCCATATCCCTTTTTCTCTTACCTGTTATTTCGGCACATTCTCCGGAAATCTTAATACATTCTCTCGCGACCTCCGGAATAGATTAAAAGAAGAATGTATTTTCAAAGGAGCTGTTATGCATAAGGTAAAAATCTGTTTTTTCAGTCTATCCTTCTTTTTACTGCTCTTTGGCGGCTGCACTCCCACAGGCACCGGCAAGGGGGCTCCTTCTCCCCTTTCCGCTACTCCCGCACCCTCCGGTATTTCTTCAACAGATTACGCCTCCCCCTCGGATTTTCCGGCTTTTCTGGATGAAACCTTCCGGAAACTTGCCACCTCTGACAGTCTGTCTCTACATTATACCATTGTTCATCCGGAGGCTCTGGGTGTTACAAAGCCTGCCGTTACCTTCGGTACCTTTTCCTCCGACGAACTGCTTGCTTCCTCTGCTTCCGCAAATGCCACGCTTACATCCATGTACAAATACTCCAAAGAAGCCTTATCCAAAACAGACGCTTTTCTTTATGACTTATTGGATTATGCACTACGCTACTCCATTTTACCGGAGGGCTGCGTACTCTATGACTCTCCCCTTGGACCTGCCACCGGACTGCAGACCCAGCTTCCGGTGCTTCTTGCAGAATACCGTTTTTCCTCCCGTCAGGACATAGCGGATTACTTTTTATTGTTAGAAGATTTACCAAACTACTTCAGGGATATTTGTGCCTTTGAGAAAGAACGTTCCGCTGCCGGTACGCAGTCCTGTGCCGAGGTACTGAAACGGATTATTCTGCAATGTGAGGCTTTCATCGAAAATCCGGGCGACAATTTTTTAATTGCCGGTTTTTCCGACCGTCTTACCGCTGTTCCTGCGCTGACCGCCACGGAAATCGCCGAATTTTCCATGCGCAACCAGACCCTTGTATTTACAAAGGTCATTCCTGCTTACGAACAGCTAATTGAGACATTACAGGCACTTTGTGATGACACAATCCCGGCGAAGGGACTTTCCTCTCTGCCAAACGGTATTTCCTATTACGAATATCTGGTAAAAAGTAACACCGGCACCGAAAAGGACTTAGACGAACTAGAGCTGTGGCTTTCCGAAAATCTGCGGAATAGTATGCTGACCATGTCTGCCTTATATCAGTCAGAGGATTTTGTAAATGAGCTGGAGGTCTATTTGGAACAAGGACTTTCATCGCATTCCGCCCAAAAGACCTCCTCTTCCTCCGAAGCCTCCGTTCCCACCTCTCTGGCAGAAACAAAGAGTGTGCTTTCCCTGTCTGAACTCCTGCTTGCAGACCTGCAAAGTCACCTTCTGACAGACTTTCCGGCTCCCGCCACGGCTTCCTGCCGTGTATTGACCGTTCACCCTTCGCTGGAAGATTTTATCAGTCCTGCGCTTTACCTTGTTCCACCATTAGACGGCTACACAGAAAATGTCATTTACATTAATCAGGCAAAATGTTCCCTGGAAAGTATGTTTTCTACTCTGGCTCATGAGGGCTATCCCGGACACCTGTACCAGAACACTTACTTTGCAGCTACCGAACCGCACCCGATTCGTATGCTTCTCAATTTTACCGGCTACGACGAGGGCTGGGCTACCTATGCAGAATGTTATGCTTACCGTTACGCAGACTGCTCTGACGAGCTGAAGAGCTTTCTTGTAGCAGAGCAGATTGCCGGTCTTTGTCTATACAGCCTGTCCGATCTGCGCATCCACTATCACGGTGCCGGAAAAGAGGAAATCCTTTCCTTTCTTCAAAGCTATGGGTTTTCCGCAGAAGGTGCGGAGGAGGTTTTTTATTCCCAACTGGCTGAACCGGCAATTTATCTGCCTTATGCCGTAGGATACTTAGAATTATGCGACTTAAGAGAGCTTTATTACTCTTTGGAAGGAAACGACGCTTCCCTTCTGCCGTTCCACACCTTTTTGCTGGAAACCGGGCCGGCACCCTTTGGAATTTTGAAAAAAATGCTTCTAGGGAAACGCTGATTAATTAACCTTATTTTCAGCATCATCCCCGGTTGTC
>CAZAUP010000080.1:0-6508 GCA_964488415.1 uncultured Lachnospiraceae bacterium | reverse complement strand
TCCATTGTGGTAACACCGCTTCCCAGAAGCTTGCCTTCTGTGAGATGAAGTATCAGAAGATTATGGCCAGAAGCCTTCCGATTGAGTGCACCAACGGTACTCTCGAGGGGGATATCGCTCCGGGCAAGATTACGTTCTTCCGCCTTCAGTCCACTGCTGATGCACAAATTCGTGCTTACATTGCAGAGGGTGAGGTTCTTGATGTTCGTACCAAGTCCTTCGGTGCTATCGGCGTATTCGCCATCCCGGAAATGGGACGCTTCTACCGTCATGTATTAATTGAGAGAAACTACCCGCACCACGGTGCCGTAGCATTTGGTCACTTCGGAAAGACCCTTTACGAAGTGTTCAAGTATCTCGGCGTAGAAGAGGTTAAGTTCAACCAGCCGAAGGGTATGTTATATCCGACTGAAAATCCGTTCGCATAAGTTGCGAAGGACAAACAGGCAAAAACTTCTGAGGGGCTGTTGCACGATGTCGTGCACAGCCTCTTTTTCTGCCCTTCCAACCTCAACAATTGTTGAATCTTAGTTGAAATTTACTTGAAGTTCCCATTGTACAATCGCTTACAGGTAGAATATTAGAGAAAGGTGTGATATAATGAATCTGTTCCTCAAATTAGCTTTTTTATTTTTTATCGGTTCTTTAATCGGCTGGTGTCTGGAGGTGCTGTTCCGAAGGTTTTATTCCTACGGAAATGCGAAAAAAAAGTGGGTGAATCCGGGCTTTTGTACAGGGCCTTACTTACCGCTGTACGGTATTTCTCTTTGCCTTCTTTATCTGTTAGCCTCCCTGGAAGTCCCATCACCAATCAAAAGCGCGTTTGGGAACAAATTACTGCTTTTTCTCATTATGACGCTTTGCATTACACTTGTAGAATATCTGGCAGGGCTTCTGGCACTGAAGGTCTTTAAGGTTCGTCTTTGGGATTACAGCAAAGAACGCGGCAACCTTCAGGGAATTATCTGTCCCCGTTTTTCCGCTATTTGGGCAGTACTAAGTGCCGTCTATTATTTTTTGATTCACCCATATATCAAAAACGCCCTGCACTGGCTCTCACAGAATCTTGCATTTTCCTTTGTCATCGGCTTATTTTTCGGTGTATTTCTGCTTGATGTGGCACATTCGGCGCAGCTTGTAACAAAGCTTAAGAAATTCGCAGAAGAAAACAATATCATTCTGAAGTACGAGACGTTAAAGGAAAGCATTCGCACCTCCTATGAAGCCAGCAAGAAAAAATATCGGTTTTTCCGTCCGTTACATAGCGACCGTCCTCTTTTAGAATATCTGAAAGAGATGTCGGCAGATGCCGAACAGCGTCGAAAAAGAAAATAATTCTCCGGGAGGGTTTCTTATGTTAAAAATACTGATTGCAGAGGATGACCGCGAATTACGTCAGCTCTTCTCCCACGTACTGATTAAAAACGGTTATACCGTAAAAGGCGTTTCCGACGGCAGGGAAGCCCTGAATGCTTTGGATGCCGACTACTACGATTTGATTATTTCCGATATTATGATGCCGGTTATGGATGGCTACGAATTCGTCCGCACGCTCCGGGAGACCGGAAATCACACGCCCGTACTGATGATTACCGCAAGAGATGCCTTTGACGATATGCGTCAGGGCTTTCTTTCCGGCTCTGATGACTACATGGTGAAACCCGTGAATGTAAACGAAATGGTGTTACGGGTAGGCGCACTTCTGCGCCGGGCACAGATGATTAACGAACGCCGTCAGATTATCGGCGAAACCACTCTGGAATGTGACTCCTTCACCGCCATCACTCCAAAGGAAACTCTGACCCTGCCGCAAAAGGAGTTTATGCTGCTCTATAAAATGGCCTCTTATCCCGGACGTATCTTTACGCGGCAGCAGCTCATGGATGAGATCTGGGGCTATGATTCTGACAGTGATACCCATACAGTTGACGTACATATCGGCAGACTCCGGGAGCGTTTTCGCGACAATACCGATTTTAAAATCGTCACCATGCGGGGTGTCGGCTATAAGGTGGTGAAGCTATGAAGCTTTGGGAAGACTTTGAACGTGTCCGCAGACAAAAAAACAAATTCAGTCTTCGAGTTCGTCTGACTCTTTTGGTTACTGCCGAATTAATCCTCTGTATTCTGATTGGACTCGGCATTACAATGCTGCTGCGGCAATATATACACGGCAATACCACCCTTTGGCTGTTTTTTGCCCTCCTTGGCATCAGTCTTTTTATCGGTGTCCTTGTCACAAGCTTTTTATCCCGCCTATTCTTTGACCCGATTAAAAAGCTGCGACATGCCATGGGCAGGGTCGCCGACGGTGACTTTTCCGTGCGCCTGACTTCCAAAACCACCTCCAAAGAAATTGAGGAAATCTACTCCGGCTTCAATCTGATGGCTCACGAGCTGGCATCCACAGAAATACTGCAAACGGATTTTGTATCTAACGTATCGCATGAATTTAAAACACCGATTAATGCTATCGAAGGCTATACCACTCTTCTGCAGGGCTGCGAAAAGCTAAATACCGAGCAGCAGCAATATGTGGATAAAATATTGTTCAACACGCGCAGGCTTTCTACCTTAGTCGGAAATATCCTGCTCCTTTCCAAAATTGAAAATCAGGCTATCCCGCCCCAGCGGACTACCTTTCGCCTGGATGAACAAATCAGACAATCCATTGTTAGTTTAGAACCGGCATGGGAAGCAAAAGAACTGGAGCTGGATGTTGATCTTGACCGTGCGGAATATTTCGGCAACGAAGGACTTTTACATCATGTATGGGACAATTTAATCGGCAATGCAGTCAAGTTTAGTCCGCAATTCGGTCTTGTAAAAATACGTCTTACCACGCAGAACAACACCATTACCTTCACCGTGGAGGATAACGGTCCGGGGCTTACCGAGGAAGCCCAAAAACATCTTTTCGATAAGTTCTATCAGGCTGACAATTCCCATAAGGAAGAAGGCAACGGTCTGGGGCTCACCCTCGTAAAACGTATTCTTCTGCTTACCGGCGGTGAAATCACGGCAGAAAATATTCCGGGAGGAGGTTGCCGCTTTACTGTTACACTTTCATAAACGCCATACTGCTTTTGACGATACCTGCCCGTGTTTTTTGTCCAGAAGCAACTACCTGACTGAAAATAGCAAAAAGAATGCCGAAGGCACCCTTCACCGACGGCATTCTTTTTTATCATTCTACTTTCCAGCATCTCTTCCCATAATACGAAGCAAAATCCGCGAACAGCTTAATGAGTGCAGATAACACCGCTATCCTTCAGATACAAAACATCCGGTCGCAAACGACCTTTGCAACCGGACTATCATAGGATCCTGCCCCCTTAGACTCCAAGCTTTGCGCCCCCATATTTCCATGAGTTTGCCTGAAACGCTTTATCTCATTAAACTGTACACAGACAATTTTAACATTTTCACCATACATTGTCAATAAAAGCAAACTTTCTTAATGAAATCTTCATAATTGCCTTTCTTACTTTTTCTTTCACATAGAACGCTTCTATTTCGCTTTATCCGCCGGAAATGCCGGATTGATGGCATAGAAGTTTTTGGAATCCAAATGGTCCTGTACAATTCGGAGTCCCTCACCAAAACGCTGAAAATGCACAATTTCACGTTCACGAAGATAACGAATCGGCTCGCAAACATCATGGTCGTGTACAAGGCGCAGAATATTGTCATAAGTGGTGCGCGCCTTCTGCTCTGCAGCCATATCCTCCGTCAAATCCGTAATCGGGTCACCCTTCGACTGGAAAAAGGTCGAGGTAAACGGCACGCCGCCCGCAGACTGCGGCCAAAGACCAAGGGTGTGATCCACGTAATATTTGTCAAACCCGCACGCCACAATTTCCTCCGGAGTCAGGTCCCTCGTCAGCTGATGAATGATGGCACTGATGATTTCCATATGAGCAAGCTCCTCGGTACCCACAGGCGCATCGGTATTGCGCATTTCCATTGAGAATCTCGCAAGCGAGATTCTCCGCCTGTGGCGGGTCGCGATAAGCGACAGTTTCTCATCCTCCTCAGTGCAATCCCGCGGAGCGATTTCTTGTGTGACAGGCATTTCCCATTTCCCATCACACAAGAAATGCAGTAAAATCAAGGATTTGACGCATCACTGGAACACCCCTACTCCACCTCTGCCATCTCCGGATTGGTTTTATAAAACTTTGCCCTAGAAACCTTACTTGCAATCAGATAGCCCTGCTCCACCAAATTGCCAAGAACATTCTTCCTCAAATAGGAAGAATCACTTATTCCTAAATACTCCGCAATCTCAGATGCCTTATGTGCCTGATAGTAACAGAACGAAAGCACCCTATCATCATAATCCGTACCTTTTTCCGCCGGTGCAAATAAGAGTACCGGCGCACTACTATCTTCCACACCATCCCGATATGTCAAATCCGGCAACACGAGGGTAAAATGATCCGAAGAGGAATAGATATACGGTCGATGTGTCTCTCCCGCATTTCTGTACTCTTCCACAATTTTATCAAAGCCGGTTCCCGCTGCCTCCATTACATTACAGCTGACTAAAACCGAAGTAATCAGTTCATTTCGTCGTTTCGAAATAATACCGGACAAATCATAGGTCTTTCCTAATTTCTCTCCACGGTAAAAACTTCCCGGAGACAAGATCTCCAACCGGTCCTTAAACATGTCCACCTGAATCTGCGTACCGTCAAGAAAATAATCCCGATGTGCTACCGCATTGATGATTCCTTCAAACAACGCACGCTGCGGGTACGAATCTACATTCTTTCTGGTATCCCCCAACTTAATCATCGTATGATTCATTCTCTGGGAAACAAACTCCATGATATACCGAATCACAGAAATAATGTTTCCATGAAAGCGATTAATCGTTACAATCCTCTCACTCCCCTTGTTAAAGCCAGAGAACACGGAACACTGCACCTCCGTCTTTTTCTCCTGATAATCGTCCGCAAATAACAACGCACCATTGGCGAGCAAACCGTTCTCATCATAAAAGCCCATGGACTGCAACGCTTTTTCCGATAACTCCTTCCCGTCGTTGTGCTCCGCATAAAACTCACGAAGCGTTGTGAACTTCGAAGCATCATATTTCACATCGGACCCAATAATATCGTACTGCGTATTTTTGCTTTTTACACTCATTTCGATAATCTCTTCATAGGTCGCACCATTGGTAAACCCGTCTCTTCTCATGTAGATTGCCGGAATATTCTTATACTTTAAAATCACCGGCTTCACAGCAGACTCTGGCACCTGCACACAAATGACAAATCGCTCACTGCCCTTGATTTCATAACGCACAAAAGACACCGACATCTGCGGTCTCGGCACCAGATGCTCATTCACTTGATTATTAAAATAATTGCGTTCATTGCCTGCACCGATACGGTCAAACCCAATCAGCTTATTGGTCTTATCCTCCACACCGATGTAAAACTCTCCGCCACCGGCATTTGCAAAACCTGCGATGGTTTTCAGCCACCCGACAACATCCTCTCGGTTTAACATCACCTTGCATTCAAACTTATCACTCTCTAACCGAATCTCTTCTATAATTTCCTCCAAATACATGCCATCACCTCGAATCGTTTATTTGAACTGATTTCATTTTACTTCAATATAGTTTCAATGTCAACTTCAATATCACTTCAAAGTCAATTTCAATATCATTTCAATAAAACTTCAATCTAGTTTGAAGTAATAACATTATATCGCAGAGGATGGGATTTTATAACCGGTCAGGCTTTATGCATCAAATCCAAACTCACAATTTCCTGCTCCAATTTCACATTATTGTTTAGCATATATTCCACTGTAGTTCTGTATTTCGGATCCTTCTGCAATTCTTGCAGTCTTACTCTATCCTTATCCGTAAGCCCATGCAAACAAGATATATACTCCGGATTCTGCAATTCCTTTTCCGACATACAAAACATTCCGAAGTCTATTCCTGTCACCTCACAAAGATTCCGATGAATATAAAAACCACCCGCATCAATATCTCCAAAGTGCAGATAACAAATCCTCGGATTACCGTCATATATCTTTTTAATAAAGTCCCGTTGATATCTGTTTGTATATCCTCCAAGATAAAATGTAACCACATCTTCCCTTTGGTATCTAAGATACGACGTACGATTCTCTATTGTCATAAATTCCGGTGCCAGTATCTTAATTTCCTGTATACATTCCAGCTCTATTGCCGAAAACTCTACACCGTCCGAAAATCCACTGATATCAACCATCTTCCCATCCAATATAAATTGCACGCTTCCCTTAATACAAAGCTTCATCGGCTCCTTGGCAATGTGATACTTCAATAAAATCTCATCGGCCATCTCTGATTTCTCATATGACCGATCCGCATATTTCCGTAGCATCGCACTGACCATCGGTAATGTTACGTCTTCAAAATACTTTGAATTACCATATACCTTCATAGAAACTTCTCGAATGTACAAAAACTCCGTATTATTTTCAATAAATGCCACTGCCT
>CAZAUP010000079.1:0-6677 GCA_964488415.1 uncultured Lachnospiraceae bacterium | reverse complement strand
TGGACTGCGTATACTTTAACGTAATCAGGGAAATGATAAGGTCAATGCGTGCTGCTTCCGGAAGCTCCTTATTGGCAGTCACAAAATTGGAAAGAAGCTCATCATCCACCTTTAACTCGTTTCTGCCCTGTTCAAAGGTAATACCGTATACTTCCTTGCGCTCTAACGGCTTCGGAACATAGTTCGGGTCGATTTCAATTACGTTATAGCCGCCCTTTTTCTTTTCCTTCAATACGGCAAGTGCCTCCGGCGTATAACCCGGAGCAATGACACCATCGGATACCTCCCTCTTGATGATACGTGCGGTACACTCGTCACAAACATCGGAAAGTGCAATAAAATCACCAAAGGAGGACATACGGTCTGCGCCTCTTGCCCTTGCATATGCGCTTGCAAGCGGGGTCAGTTCGCCCATGTCGTCCACCCAGTAAATCTTTCTCTCAACCTCCGTCAACGGAAGACCTACCGCAGCACCCGCCGGAGAAACGTGCTTAAAGGAGGTTGCAGCCGGAAGATTGGTTGCCTTCTTTAACTCACTTACCAGCTGCCAGCCGTTAAACGCATCAAGGAAATTAATATAGCCCGGTCTGCCGTTTAATACGGTAATCGGGAGCTCGCCGTCTTCCATGTAAATTCTGGACGGCTTCTGATTCGGATTACAACCATATTTTAATTCAAATTCTTTCATCGTGTGCCTCCTATGTAATTTATTTATTCTTGTTCACAATTCTGGTTTCATACTTTCCTGTCTCGATGTCAATATAGCGGACGAATAAAGAAACCTTATTCTCCTCGTTTAAGCTTTCCCAAAGCAGCCTGGTATATGCATCAATATCATCTGCCATGTTCACAAGCTTCGGCTCACCCTCAAAACTCGGAAGCGGGTTCCCGTCTCCCATATAGGTGTGAATAAAATGACCTTCCCCTGCCTTCGGAGCAGTATAGGCAAAGGTATAACGGTTGCATCCGCTCGGATCACCGTTGTTACTCTTTAAGATAGACATGGCATAGTTAAAAACACCTGCCTCGGTGTGTAAAATACCGGAAATACGAGGAGTATAGTTCGGTGCGTCCGGCTCAAACTCTCTGGTGCGGAGTGCCTGCTCAAAGGTCTGCTGCTTATCCATCAGCTCATAAACAGTATCGGTCTGGTCGCCGTTGGTTACTATGGTTTTGTTGCCAAGCACACGTACCGGCGCATAAATAATCAGACTCGGATCGCTTAACCTGGTCGGATCGAATGCCTCGGTACGAATACCCTCTCCCTCGGTTACAAATACACGGTTTCTGCTATTCTCACTTCTACCCATAATAAAATAAGCAGTAACTGCATACTTTCCGTTCGGGGATTTTCCGATAACAATACCTCTGCCCGGATAAGAATTGCTGCTAAGTTCCTTCTGAATGGATTTCATTTCCATAACAAATGCCCCTTTCCTCGCCTTTTCGGCATATGATAATCAAAACTATCTTTATCATACCATTTCTTTTTGCTTTCGGCAACGGCGATTTTCCATTCGTGCATGAAAAAAACTTGAGCAGCTTATTAGAGAAACTAATAAACCGCTCAAGCTGCTTATTTCCGTTCGAACACACTACCTTGTGCTCCGACGTTTTCTGATTCCGTTTAAAATATGCTCACGGGCCACCCTCGCATCTTCCCCGCTTGCCTGAGGTACATCCTCCAAACGATACTTTATCCCAAGCGCCGCATATTTTGCCTTTCCCATGGTATGGTAAGGCAGCACCTCCATTGCCTGTACATTCGCAAAGCCACCAATGAACTCTCCGAGCCGGAACAGCTCCTCCGGGTCATCCGTAAGCCCCGGCACCACCACTCTCCGAATCCATACCGGCACGTTGTGTTCTGCCAAAAACTCCAGAAATGCAAACACTGCCTCGTTGGAATGAGCTGTCAGGCTCCGGTGCTTTTTCTCATCCATATGCTTGATATCGTAAAGCACCAAATCGGTTACGGACAGCAGCTCCTCATATTCTGAAAGGGGGTTAAGCATGGCGTATCGTCTGACATTTTCTTCGATACCGCCCTCTGCTTTCTCCCAGCCGGACGCACGCTTACGATATGGGAACATAATTCCGGACGTATCGAGGCAGGTAGAAATCCCTTGTTTTTTTGCCTTTCGAAAAAGCTCCAGCAAAAACTCCATCTGGCAAAGCGGTTCACCTCCGGTCACCGTAATACCACCTTTTTTGTAGTAACCACGGTTTCGGTCAAAGCGTTCCAGCAGCTCCTCTGCCGTCATCAGTGTACCACGCTGCATTCCCCAGGTGTCCGGATTATGGCAGTAGGCACACCGCATCGGGCAGCCCTGCAAAAAAATGACCATACGAACGCCCGGACCATCTACGGTCCCAAAGCTCTCCACCGAATGTACATAGCCCTGCATTAAATCACCTCATGGAAGGTACGGGAAATGACCTCGTCCTGCTGCTCCTTATTTAACTTATTGAAGTTTACCGCATAGCCAGAAACTCTTACCGTAAGCTGCGGATACTTTTCCGGATGCGCCTGCGCATCCAGTAACGTCTCACGATTTAAAACATTTACATTTAAGTGGTGTCCGCCCTGCTCTACATAACCGTCCAGCAACGCCACCAAATTATCAATCTGCGCCATATTAGCCATAGCTGCTCCTTTCTATTCTGCAGTGCCGTAGTCCGGTTCCGCATTCTGCGGTCCCGGCGTACAGCAGCCCTCGCCCAATTCTACTGCCAAATCACCGGAAATCACCACCTGATCCTTACCAAGGGCACCCGGAATCACGGTAAAGGTATTGGAAATACCGTCCTGTGCATCACGGAACGGAAGCTTGGATACGGATGCAAGAGATGCAATCGCACCATGCTCATCTCTGCCATGCATCGGATTTGCTCCCGGTGCAAACGGCTGTCCTGCCTTACGGCCGTCCGGAGTGGAGCCGGTATTTTTACCATATACCACGTTGGAGGTAATGGTAAGGATTGAGGTGGTCGGAATACCGCCACGATAGGTATGATTTCCTTTTACATACTGCATAAAGGTGTGTACCACGTCTCTGGCAATCTCATCCACACGGTCGTCATCATTACCGTACTTCGGGAAATCTCCCTCCACCTGATAATCAACCGCAATACCATCTGCATCACGGATTACCTTTACCTTTGCATACTTGATTGCGGAAAGCGAATCCGCCACTACGGAAAGTCCTGCGATACCGGTCGCAAACCAACGGGTTACCTTCTTGTCATGAAGTGCCATCTGCAGCTTTTCATAACAGTACTTATCATGCATATAGTGAATAATATTCAGCGTATTTACATAAACACGGGCAAGCCACTTCATCATCTCATTGTACTTATGCATTACCTCATCGTAATCCAGATACTCAGAGGTGATCGGGCGATATTCCGGTGCCACCTGCTTCTTGGTGATTTCATCCACACCTCCGTTAATTGCATAAAGAAGACACTTTGCAAGGTTTGCTCTTGCACCGAAAAACTGCATTTCCTTTCCGATACGCATAGAGGATACGCAGCACGCAATCGCATAGTCATCCCCATGGGTCACACGCATCAGATCATCATTCTCATACTGAATGGAAGAAGATTCGATGGAAACCTGCGCACAGAAACGCTTAAACGCCTGCGGAAGTCTGGTAGACCAAAGCACGGTCATGTTCGGCTCCGGTGCTGCACCAAGATTCTGCAGGGTGTGAAGGTAACGGAAGGACATCCTTGTGACAAGCGGTCTGCCGTCAATACCGATACCTCCGATTGACTCCGTTACCCATGTAGGATCTCCGGAGAACAGTGCATTGTATTCCGGAGTTCTTGCAAACTTCACAAGACGAAGCTTCATAATGAAGTGGTCTACAAATTCCTGAATTTCCTCCTCGGTAAAACGCCCTTCTGCCAAATCGCGCTGTGCATAAATATCAAGGAAGGTTGAAGTTCTTCCAAGCGACATTGCCGCACCGTTCTGCTCCTTGACAGCGGCAAGGTAACCAAAGTACAGCCACTGGATTGCTTCCTGCACATTGCCTGCCGGTCTGCCGATATCAAAGCCGTAAATTTCTCCAAGCTTCTTCAAATCCTTTAATGCGCGTACCTGTTCGGAAAGCTCCTCGCGGTCACGGATAACATCCGAATACATAATAGTTCTGGTAGAATCCTTCTGATCCTGCTTGTCTTCAATCAGACGATCCACACCATACAGAGCCACACGTCTATAGTCACCGATGATACGGCCTCTGCCGTAAGCATCCGGAAGTCCCGTAATAATGTGACTGGAACGGCACGCACGCATCTCCGGTGTATAGGCATCAAACACTCCTGCATTATGTGTCTTACGGTGTACCGTAAAAAACTCCTCAATCTGCGGATCAATCTCATAGCCGTTATCACTGCAGGCTTTCGCCGCCATACGAATACCGCCGTAAGGCTGTAAGGAACGCTTAAACGGCTTGTCTGTCTGGAAGCCGACAATCTTTTCCTTAGATTTATCTAAATATCCCGGTCCGTGAGAGGTGATTGTAGAAATCACACTGGTATCCATATCCAACACTCCGCCAGCCTCACGTTCCTGCCTGGAAAGCTCCAATACCTGCTCCCAAAGTGCCTTGGTTGCCGCCGTCGGACCAGTCAAAAAGGAAGCATCCCCTTCATAAGAGTCAAAATTTTTCTGAATGAAGTCTCTCGTGTTAATCTCCCGTTCCCAAACACCTGATTTAAAACCTCTCCATTCTTCTCGCATCTTTTTACTCCTTTCGTGCACAACAATTACGTTTTTTTAACGCGTCTATACTATACTACATTTCTGTTGAAAAAGCAATTATACTTTTCTACAAAAAGAAACGTAATCTTTGGAGTTTTTTCTATCTTATCCCTTTTTTCCCAGAAGCTCCCTGCGGATATAGGAAAAGGTAACATCCTCGCCTTCTTCTGCCAGCATAACCAGCAGTTTTTCCAAAAGTGCAACGGTTTCCTCGTGCATCAGATATTTTCCCTCGCCCCTGCGGTAATAGGCAAGCGGGGCTCTTTGCGTATATTTTTCTTTGTTATATACCTTGCTTGCCGCCACGCGGTCGCAAAACATTTCAAGCACATACGGAAGCGGCATTTTCATTCCCGCAAGCTCACACTCCGCATCCTTCTTATAATCAATCCAGTACTCATAATGATGCTTATTTCTTCCCTTGTGATGCAGCCATGCCGTCGCCACACCCTCTGCCTGTCTCTGAATATTATTCGGGCTTACGTCTCCCCTGAAGTATTTCACTCCTACAAAAAATTCACTTGGCGAATACTTGGACAAATCATGCAAAAGCCCTCTTTTATATAGACCAAGCTTAAAGCAATGCTTCATTACCATTCGCTTATGCTTATTGATGGTATGAAGATGTCCGAAAAAACGTTGTATTAAATTCATAGCAGTATCCTCTCTCTTATTAATAATTCCCCGCCGCTGCAGGTCCGGTACGCCGCACCCTTCTGTTGCTTTTTTCTGCATAAACACACATTTCCGTAAAAAAGAATGCAATTCCTTCAAAAATGTGCTATACTCTGTGTAAAAGGAACGAACAGCCGTTTCAAAATTTCTATTCCGGAGGTTTTCCATGAGTACCCAATACAGCTGCGATACCTGTAGCAACTTTCGCTACGATGACGATTACGAAGAATACGTTTGTATGGCAGGCGGCATGGACGAGGACGATTACTCCCGTCTGGTGTCCGGCACTGCAAGGATTTGTCCGTACTATCACTTTGACAATGAATACGATATCGTTAAAAAGCAGATGTAACCCATCTCCTTCCATATTGCAAACCGTCAAATGCTTTTCCCGTTTTTCTATCGTTCGTATTCCCTTGTCAGCAATGCTGCGCAAATTTCACTCTGGATGACCGGCACCGTCAGTCCCCGCGTAATTTTACTTATCATTTTGTCCTTCCGCTGCAGCCTGCCCTTTGCAAGACGGTAATCTCTTACAATCCGCATCAGTTCGTTCCGCCATAACAGATACAGCTTTTCCTCCGTGTTATCCTTTACTGCCGTAGAGGCGCTGCGGACGCACTCCATGACATAGCCTCCATCCGACGTTTCATATACTTCATAGATGCCCCAGTGTGCCGGCACGGTGCGCATCGCTTCCTCTACATGATAGGTGCCAACCACAAGATAATTCGTATCAAAAAATTTCTCATAATCCTTTATCTGTCTTGCCAGCCGTTCAAAGGAATCCCTGTCGCTTTTGATTTCCAGCCCGATGAGCCTTGTCCTTGTTACCAAAAGCATGTCCGCACGGCTGTCTCCCATCGGAAACTCTTCTAAAATCCGCATTTTTTCCTTATTGCCGGAAAAGCTGTTATAGATTACCTTACGGATATCCTTATCATTCAATTTATACTCTTCCGCCATTCTCCGTCAACGCCTCCCATGCCGCTGCAATTTCTTTTTGCTTAGTATATCAGTTTCTGAAGTAAAAGTCAAAAGCCCTGGCATCGTTGTCAGGGCTTTCTTATTACATCCGGAGGGTTCACTCTGTCCCATGTACCTTCCGGTACTCTGCAAGCAGCAAATCTACGACCCTGCCGTAGCTTTTTACGCCGTCCTCCTGTTCATTTGCCTTTAAATACACATCATTTACCTTATCTGCCGTTTCACTAATCACGGTATCCTC
>CAZAUP010000078.1:0-6720 GCA_964488415.1 uncultured Lachnospiraceae bacterium | reverse complement strand
TTCAAATGAATTTTCAGGGTTGTCTTACTGTTTAATTATCAAGGTTCTTTTTGTTGTTTGCTGTCGTTTACCGAAGCAGCTTAACCAGTATATCATATTGATTTCTGTTTGTCAAGCACTTTTTTGAACTTTTTCAAAAATCTTGTTTTTGAAATTTTCATTTTTATCGCTTCTCGGTGACAGCTTCGTTAGTATAACACCTTTTTCTCTAGCTGTCAACACCTTTTTTCAATTTTTTTAAGTTTCTTTTTTCCCTTATTTTTCAAGGTTTCCGAGAACCTCATCCTATTGTGGAATATGGATTTTCACCTCGCAATATCTAGTGTTACAGCCCCGCAGCGAATGTACAGACTGCACAAACATTTTTAACGCAGCTCCCCCTTTGCCCTCCCCGATACACATTTCCGCCCGCGATAAAAGCTGTCCATGCGACAATACTGTCTCCTCCCCGCGTACTTTTACAAATTAAAAGAACAGGACTGTGCTTTTCGTACAACAGCCCCGTTCATATTCCACTTCATATTTATAGAAGAACTCCGTTACTTCTTCTGCATCAGATGCACCGCAAAACCGCCAAGCTCCCCCTTTAAATAAATCGCAGCCAGATTACCCTTTGTATCCTTCTTTGCAGTACTCTCATCAAACGCAAAGCCCTGCAGTTCCATGTGATACTTTGCGCGCTCAATATAGTTGGTACGGATTGCGATGTGACCGTGTGCTCCAAGATACGGCGTTTTCATCACTTCAATACCGCTCCCAGCGAACACGGAGCTATTACCGCTCTTCTTCGCGAAACCAAACAGCTTTTCAAAGGAACCTGCCACGTTTTCTGCCTCGTCTTCACTGTCTGCATTGATACCAACATGTGCAATCTCAAAACCAAGCATTGTATTCACAGCCTCTCTGGTGAGACGCTTAATTTCATCAAAATTCCCTTCATTAATGAGTGCATCGCTTACCATCCAGCTGCCGCCACAGGCAATAATCTTCGGAAAATCCAGATAAGACATCAAATTCTTTGCATTGATGCCACCGGTCGGCATGAACTTTACCTTCGTATACGGAGCTGCCATCGCTTTAATCTTCGCAATACCACCGGAAGCTTCTGCCGGAAAGAACTTTACCACTTCAAGACCAAGCTCTAATGCCTGCTCAATATCTGTCGGACTGGACGTGCCCGGAGTAATCGGCACACCCTTCTCCTGACAATACTTTACAACACGCGGGTTCAAGCCCGGACTTACAATAAATTTGGCACCCGCCCCAACGGCACGGTCTACCTGCTCCGTAGTCAATACTGTGCCTGCGCCGACCAGCATCTCCGGACAGGCAGCGCACATCCGGCGAATTGCCTCTTCAGCAGCGTCCGTCCGAAAAGTTACCTCCGCTACCGGAAGCCCCCCCTCGCAAAGAGCCTTTGCAAGCGGTGCCGCATCCTTCGCATCATCAATCTTGACTACCGGAATAATTCCGAGCTTCTGAAACTGTGCTAAAACGTCCATCTCATTTTCCTCTTTTCTTCTTTTATTTTACGGCAGCGAAAAACTCTCTTTCCACGCCGTTTTCCTTCCAAAATGTAAGTGCTTACATTCCTTAGCATATCAAACTTTTTCATTTTTTTCAAGAGGGAAACGGCACCTCAGTCAAAATATTTTCCGAAGTACCGTTCCCTCTGTTAAAGCTTATCCCCTTGCAATAAATTTCGACACCAGATTATTCTTATATAAGTAATCCAAAACCGGATTTTCCGCAATCATCTCCATCGCATCCCGTCCAAATTCAGACCCCGCAAACATGGTAAGCACCACAAACAAAATCCAAACCAGCAGAACCCCTTCTGCCAAACCGGCTGCAAGACCGGTCACCTGATTAATCTGACGCAGAAGCGGCAGCTTTGCCAATAAATTAAGCGCATTGCAAAGAAACCACAGTGCAATAATCGCAATTACCAATGTAATCACAAAGGCTATGGCATTAATAACTACATTCGCAATCTGTCGCCGCACATATCCTTCGAAATTTTCCACCTGTAAATCCAGATAGGTCTCCACCGTATTATTTTCCAGTAAAGATTCCTTTATGGTTTCCGGGAGCGGGAGCCGTGCAATCAGGCTCTCCTGCTCACTCTCCGCCTTCTCCGCTGCCTCCTCAGAGGTAAAATCCACAAGCACGCCTACCTTCTCATCAATAAAAGCCACAATTTCTTCATTGCCTTTCATCACTCCGGCAACCACCGGGCTGAGCAGTGCCGCAATCACAAGCGCCGCAATTGTAGATACCAGGGAAAATACCATCTTAATCAGACCCTTTCGATATCCCACAACACCAAGTACTGTAACAATCGCAATTACCACAATTAAAATCCAATTCATACCACATCTCTCTTTCGTTTATACCAGCTTAATTACTCTTGCCCGTCTGTTTTCCACAAGATAATACCGATTACCTCCGATTATAAACAAGTGCCTCACACCATTTTCAAAGGTTCCGGTAAAAAAAAGTCCTTTGCCGATTTTATAAATTTCACAGCCGGAATAGCTGTAAAGCACCACCTCATCTCCTGCCGTATGCAGCCCCACATAAGGAAACGTAATCACCTTTTTCATACAGACAGCACCGGATTTGTCGTAGGCCTCCAGCACCTCCTGCCCGTCCTTATTGACCATAACCATGCAAAGATACTCACCAAAGGCTATACTTTTTATTTCCGACGTAACTTCTTTTTTCTGAATTGATTCCGGAATTTCCTTCATGGAAAACAGCTCTAATACATTTTCGCCGAGAACCACTGCCGTATCATTTTCCCAAAACGCCAGACGCGGAACAAGACATTCCTCATATTGCACCTGCCCCACCAAATTACGGATGTTATTCTGTCCAACCTCGCCGAAATTATAAAATGTCACGCTGCTTTCCGCCTCATCCCCTTCTACCTTCATGTAAGAGGTTATAAGCTTTTTACCATCCGGCGAAAGAGCTATCGCTAGCGGAAAACCGTCCCTGGCTACTACGGTTTCGATTTCCGAAAGCAGTTCCCCGTCTTTACTGTACAAATAAATATAATCCTTCGCCTCCGCATTCATAAGCACTGCTGTCACGCCCTGTCTTGCCACGCAAATCGCCTGAATCTGATACGGTGTAGAAAATGATTTTGCAATTCCGCTGCTGTCCGTAAGCAAAAACTGTTTCCCGCCAATATCCGCAATCGCCGTCATGGTTTCGCAAAAAGCAAAGCTTGGATTCTTCATCGTACTGTAGGTAATATTCCACAAAAGGGTTCCATCCTTCGCCACCGCCTGAGCCCCCTCCGTACCGCAGCGAATCAGCCTGCCATCTGCCGAGGTATAGTTCGAAGCCTCATTATTCTCCAGTTCAAGAACCACCTCATATGCTGTATATTCACGATTCTTCGCAGCATAAAAAGCCGCCACAGCCACAGCACCGATAACAAGGATTACCGCTATGACCCATTTCGCTTTTTTCATAATCTGCAAGCACCTCCTCGGAGCATTCTTTTTCCGGAAAACACGCATCTCCTCTTCCGTAATTTTTCAGGAAAAAGAAAGAGCACAGCAAGCCACAGGGTTGCATGTGCTTTTCTAGTTACATCATAATACAAAGTACGCGCTCCGTCAATCAAAAAAACTTGCTTCTCCCTTCCGATGCTACGGCAAAAACAATTCCTGTCCCGCATAAATCCAATTCTCATCCGTAATTTGATTGATGCCCTTGATTTCCTCCATTTTGGAAAGATTTCCATAAAACTCACGGCAAATTCCCGCCAGCGTATCACCGTTTTGTACAATATACAGCTCCATCGTATCCGTCAGCAGCACACCGTTTTCCTCCGGCGATAAAGACAGCGTCGGCACAGGCGATGCCTCCGGCTGACCGTTCTCCTCCCCGTTTTCGGTATTATCCTCCCTCGGCACAAACGGTTCCTCATCAAGCGGCATAAATTTTCCTTCAAACACGCTTTTCGAAGCCTCCTGTCCTATCACACCGGTTGGTGTAAGTGTCACCTCTCCGCCTGTCTCCAGCCATGCGCCGACATCATCCGCTGCCATAGCTCCGGTTACAACCGGCGTCGGAGACACCGTCACACCGGAAGCTGCCATTCCTGCGTCCCTTCCCCTTGCTTCTCTCAGCACAAACGCTCCGACTGCAAGAAATGCTGCAGCTGCAACCAGTCCGCTTCCGTATCTGCCGCCGTTTTTCTCCTGCTTTGCTTCCCTTTTTCTCTCCTCCGGCAGCTTCTGCGAAACAGCCTCACCGGATAATACAGCTCCCTCCTCTTCCCTGCGCCCCACTCTTTTGGAAAGCTCCGTTAAAACCGGTTCCTGATAGCCCGCATCCACCGACACCGGTTTTCCGGACACCAGATAGTCCTGCATTTCCTCATTCCGCTCATAATAAATGCAGTAGCCCGGCCATTCTGTCAATTCACCCTTGTCATACAGATAAAACCTTGCTTCCTTCTCTACCGGGTCCACCTTATAAAGCACCCGGTCCCGTCCGCCGAACCAGTCTACATGGGTCTGCCTGATTGCGTCACTTATCTCCGTCAAAAACTCCGGTCCGCCAAGGAACCACCCCACTGCCTCATACTGCGGAAAATACCGTTTGATTTTTTCATACACCCCCGCCCACACATCCGAGGTAAACTGCGGTACATTATCCTTCATGACTCCTTCTGCCTCGATGGCTCCGCGGATAAATACATAACGTTTTCCTTCCGACTTTATAAACTCACCCACCAGAACCGCTGCCCTGCACTCTGTATAGTCGTTTCCGGCAAGCCGTCTTAAATATCCCTCTGCATAATCTTCTATGTAAATCTCCGGATTATTTCCGCCCCGACCCATCTGCTTAATATGCTTCGGCAGCTTAAAGAGCACGTTTCCTCCTTCCGTTTTTTCTTCTTCCCGCTGAATGATTTTTTCTACCATGCTTCCCTTCCTTTCTGCTTACAACCAGCTATCCTCATCATAACGGACGAGCTCTGTTTTTTTTGCCAAACCACGCTGTCGCAAAAAAGAAGTTATCTCCAGCATTCCAAAAAAAGCACCGCGTATCGCATCAGCTTTCCTGCTTTTCGGTATGATGCCCCCGCATTTTGTCATTTCAGCTCATGATTTTCCCATAATTTCCCAATCATTTTATTCTATTTTCTATCGTAATGGGAATACTTTTACTATAGTACCCGAAATTTTATTACGGAGGACCATCGATTGAGTACCATACATTATTATAACGGAGCGGATTACGCTTCCGCTGCAAAATTCGGACAAACCCTCTCTGCTCTTTTGCAGGAGCGTTTTTCCCCGTCACAGTCTCTTATTTTTTTATGCATCGGTTCGGACCGCGCCACCGGTGATTCCCTCGGACCGATTATCGGCTACAAGCTGGAACAGTATTCCAACCGGAACTATTTTGTTTACGGCACGCTGGAAGCGCCGGTACACGCAAAAAATTTGGCGACCGTGGTTGAAACCATCCACAGTCGCCATAAAAATCCATATATTATTGCCATAGATGCCTCCCTCGGCAATCAGTCCCATATCGGCTATTACACATTGGGAGTCGGTTCCTTAAAGCCGGGTGCCGGTGTAGGTAAGGAGCTTCTTTCCGTGGGAGATGCCTTTATTACGGGAATCGTTAATCTTTCCGGTCTTTTAGACCGGATGCTGCTCCAAACCACCCGTCTGCATACGGTCATGTCGCTCGCCGATCGCATCTGTCTCGGCATCCGGTACGGTTTAAGCCTTCTTACCAGAAACGGCTTCCTGCCGTCTGCGCCTTTGCCGGACGATGCCGCCCGCTTGCAAAATGAAGCAGGCTGACCGCTACAGCTCCGTCCGCCCTTCCAATGCGCGCAGAAGCGTCACCTCATCAATATATTCCAAATCACCGCCTACCGGCACTCCGCTGGCAATTCGTGTTACCTTAATACCTGCCGGTTTGATTAATTTGCTCAGATACATGGCAGTTGCTTCACCCTCCAGGCTGGAGTTTGTAGCAATAATCACCTCATCCACATCGCCCTGGAGGCGCAGCATCAGCTCTTTCATGCGCAAATCTGCCGGACCGATACCAAGCATCGGAGAAATTGCTCCATGCAGCACATGATACACACCGTTATATTTCCCGGTTTTTTCATATGCCGCCAAATCTCTTGCATTCTCTACCACCATAATCGTGCGGTGATCGCGCTCCTCCTTTGCACAAATCGGACAAAGCTCCCGATCTGTCAGCGTACAGCACTCCTTACAATACCGCACATTCCGCTTTGCCTCCAGCACAGCATTTGCAAACTGCTCCACCCGCTCCATTGGCATATGAATCATGTGAAACGCCAGACGCTGGGCTGATTTTGCGCCGATGCCCGGAAGGGAAGCAAATTCCTCTATCAGTTTACTGATTTGACTGCTGTAATAATCCATTAGAACGGGAAGCCTCCGCCAAGACCGCCGAGACCGCCTGCAATTGAGCCCATTGCCGCAGAAGACTCTTCCTCCATCTTACGCAGCGCTTCATTGGTCGCCGCCATAATCAAATCCTCCAACATCTCCACGTCCTCCGGATCTACTACTTCCGGAGAAAGCTTTACGGAAACAATTTCCTTTTTTCCGGAAACCTTCACGGAAACAGCGCCACCGCCCGCAGTTGCCTCCCATTCCTTTGCTTCGATTTCAGCCTTAGACCATTTTGCCGCCGGAT
>CAZAUP010000077.1:4451-7052 GCA_964488415.1 uncultured Lachnospiraceae bacterium | reverse complement strand
TGCCAATATCATGAATGTTAAGGTAGACATTATCAACAGCGAAGAGGGACCGGGCTATGGCGCAGCAATTCTTGCGGCAGTCGGCTGCGGCGAATACGCTTCTGTAGAAGAGGCAGCAGATAAGTTCATTACCGTTGTGGATACCACTGAGCCGGATGCAGAACTCGTTGCGAAGTACGAGGAAAGGTATCAGGTGTTTAAGAAGCTTTATCCGGCATTAAAGGACAGCTTTGATGCGGTGGCAAATGTTTAAAAGCTGCACAGATGCTCGAAAAAAGCAGATAACGAAAAATTAAATCTACATTGAATTTTGAAAAAGGGCTTTTGCTTTCGGGCATAAGCCCTTTTGATGTTGTATGTTGTTTTCATAATCTGCTCATGAATTTTACTTTTTTTGAAGTTATTTGTCAAAGTACGGGAAAATATGATATAATTGTGACAGAGTAATATCGTGAACCGCCGTAAAAAGGAGCTTAATTGCGATACCGTGAGGAATGTGAAACTGAAAAAAGAGGAGCACCTGACGGGGAAGAAAGGGGAGGTTTTATGAAAATACGAGAGTTTTCGTTGAATGCAGTAGAAATTACGGAGCCGATTCTGGTGAATGCGTTTCGGGTGGAGCAGGAATATTTACAGACGCTGGAGCCGGATCGGCTGCTGGCTGGTTTCAGAGAAACCGCAGGGCTAGAAAAGAAAGCAGACCGATATGGAGGCGGATGGGAGAATGCCGAAATATCGGGGCATACATTAGGTCATTATATGGTGGCCATGGCGCAGATTTATGCGGCAACGGGGGAGCGGCAGGCAAAAGAGCGTCTGGAATACGTAGTTGAGGAGTTGTATGTATGTCAGAGCGTGAGTGGCTATTTGTTCACCTCGAAGGAAGAGGTATTTGACCGTCTGGAAAAGGGCGGACTTGTTTGGATGCCGTGGTATACAATACATAAAATACTGGCCGGTCTGATTACCGTGTATCAGCTGGTAAAGCTTCCAAAGGCTCTGGATATTGCCATGCGGCTCGGTATGTGGGTATACGACCGTACCGCAAAGTGGTCGGAAAAGGAGCGGGAAAACGTACTTTTGATTGAGTACGGCGGCATGAATGATTGTTTATATGAGCTGTATAAGGAAACGGGAAAGGAAGAGTTTTTAAAGGCAGCAGAGCAGTTTGATGAAAAGGAATTGTTTACACAGCTTGCAGAAGGCTGCGATATTCTTTGCAATAAGCGTGCCAACGCGGCGATACCAAAGCTTCTGGGTGCTGTTAACCGGTATCTTGTCTTGGGAGAATCCCAGACGTTTTATTTAAAGGCAGCAAAATCTTTTTTTGATATTGTGGTCGGAAAGCATACCTATATTACCGGTGGAAACAGCGAATGGGAGCATTTTCGGGAGCCGGGGAAGCTGGGAGAAAATCGTACCAGATGTAATTGCAAGTCATGTAATACCTATAATATGTTAAAGCTTGCCGAGCGTCTATATTTCATCACCGGTGAAAAGCAGTATATGGACTATTACGAACAGGCCTTCTTTAATGCCCTGCTTGGTTCACAGAATCCGGAAAGCGGCATGACGACGTATTTTCAGCCGATGGCAACAGGTTTCTTTAAAACCTTCGCTACACCGTATGGGAGTTTTTGGTGCTGTACCGGCACCGGAATGGAAAGCTTTACTAAGCTGAATCATGCTATTTATCATACAGAGAATGATAAGCTGTATGTTAATCTATATGTGGCATCCGTGCTTCGGTCTGATGAATTTGGCTTGAAATTAACACAGAAAGCGGATATGAATCATTTGGAAAAGGTAATGTTTAATGTTCAGATGTCCGGTCCGAAGCAGTTTTCACTTTGTCTTCGAAAACCGGAATGGTCCGGAGAAGGCATTACCATCTGTGTAAATGGGAAGCATATAGAATGTGTAGAACGGAACGGCTATTATGAACTGGATCGCATCTGGGCAGACGGGGAAACAATAGAGCTTTTCTTTGTACCGGAGCTTCAATTGCATCAATTGCCGGATAGGACAAACTGTATGGCGGTGACCTACGGTCCGTTTGTGCTTGCGGCAGAGCTTGGACAGGACGAGATGACAACGGAACGCACGGCACTGAATGTTGCAGTTCCGACAAAAAATATACCGGTGCGGGAAAGCATTTTGGTAACGGAAGGGACCCTTTTGGAGTGGCTTGAATGCTATAGGGAACATTTTTGCAAAGCCGGGGAGGAAATTGCATATTCCTTGAAGGGAACGGATGCGGACAAAGAACTTCTCTTTACGCCATATTACAAGCATTATAAAGCCCGTTACGGGGTTTACTTTGATTATTGTGATATTGATACGCTTCCGGTGGAAATACGTGAGGAATGGGAAGAAAAACAGCGGAATGCAGCAGAGGAGGAAGCCCGTCTTGAGGAGGAAGCCCGTCTTGAGGAGGAAGCCCGCCTTGCGGAGGAAGCCCGCCTCGCAGAGGAAGCCCGCCTCGCAGAGGAAGCCCGACTCGCGGAAGAAGCCCGTCTTGCAGAAGAAGCCCGCCTTGCAGAGGAGGCCCGTCTTGAGGAGGAAGCCCGTCTTAAGGAGGAGGCCCGCCTTGCGGAGGAA
>CAZAUP010000077.1:0-4351 GCA_964488415.1 uncultured Lachnospiraceae bacterium | reverse complement strand
GGAAGCCCGTCTTAAGGAGGAGGCCCGCCTTGCGGAGGAAGCCCGCCTCGCGGAGGAAGCCCGCCTCGCGGAAAAAGCCCGTCTTGAGGAGGAAGCCCGCCTTGCGGAAGAGGAGGCTCACCTTGCCGAGGAGGCAAGAAGAATTGCGGCACAGAATGTAGCGGAAGCAGAACGGGCGGCAGAGCTTGCAGAGGCAAACGCAAGGGAGGAAGAAGCAAGCATGCAGGCAGCGAAGTATGCTGCAGAGCGTGCAGAGGCAGAAGCTGCAGTGCTGCGTGCGAAGGCAGATGCAGAGGAGGCAGAACGAGTGGCAGAGGCAGCAAGAGCTGCCAAAGCGCAGGAAAGTGCAAGGGTGGATAAGGCGAATGCGTCCATACGAAGAAATACAAGGAGGCATCGCAGAAGGGGTGCCGGAAGGATAGTTGCATGGATTTTTGGAATCCTGCTGATGCTTGTCCTGTTTTATTTCTTTGCCAATCCGATTGCAAAGGGATTTTTCTGGGTCAAGGATACGGTGGATACATTCCTTGCAGACAGGTTCCCGAAGGCGGCGGAGGTGCTGGGAATCGAAGGTGACGGTGCCGCTGTGCCTGTATTCAAGGATGTCTCTGCTACAGTTCGTCTTGTAAATAATCCGCAGCAGTATGTTACAAATTCTGCATGGCCGCAGGATTGTAAGGCTTCGGTGGTAAGATTGAACGGTAAGGAGTATATTTGTGTAGAGTACGATACACTGAAAACGTATTATTTAAACGAAATTGCGGAAAATGATGTAAAGCATATGTATCTGGAAAAGGATGATAAAAGAGCGGTATATTTCTGGGATTACAGCTTTGAGCAGCCGGAGCTGCTCTGCCCGGTAAAGGGGAGGTTTAATTCTGAGGAGATAGAGCAGTATGCATTCTTTACCGGCACGAAAAAAAGTGAGGTGCATGTGCTGGATGCAGCTACGCTGGAGGAATATCAAATTATTCCGTATGAAGGGACACTTACGGATGCAATGAATGTAAATGCATATACGGAAGCGGAAAACGAGGTTTTGATTGATATGACGGTGGAGGGGGTAAACTATCTGTTTTCCGTTCCGAAGAAAACAGGCGGGTTTATTCCGGAGGACTATGTGATTGATGCGGTAGAGGAGCTTTCCTATACATTGCTGGAGGAGGAGCTGCGCTTTGATGCATATGTGGTTTCTGCAGGAGCCTATCTCGGTAAGGTGGTAGGCAGACTGTCTTATTCCGATTATACCTACAGTCTGCGCCAGCTTGATTTCTATGCGTATGCGGAAGAGGAATTCGGAGATGCGGCGGATGAAAATCCGGTTATAAAAGCGACCAATCTGACCTCGGCACAGAAGGAGCGTATTGCGGTGGTTGGTGACAGGGGTGAACGCCTTCTTATCCCGGTGAGAGAAGATGTGAAACGGTATGAATATGATAAAACAGCATTTGTGGTAGATAACAGCGGTGAAATCAGTTATGTGCAGAACGGAAAAACGGTATCACTAAAAGGTGTGGATGTTTCCAAATATCAGGAGAAGATAGATTGGGAAAAGGTGGCGGCCTCCGGGGTAGAGTTTGCCATGATTCGTGTCGGCTTCCGTGGTATGGGAACGAATGGCACCTGTGAGCTGGATTCGTATTTTAAGAGGAATATACAGGGTGCTGCGGATGCAGGCATTGAGGTGGGAGTTTACTTTTTTTCACAGGCGACTACAGTTGCTGAAGCAAAAGAAGAGGCACAGTTTGTATTAAAAAACATCGAATCATATGATGTTACCTGGCCGGTGGTGTATGATACCGAGGAAATTGCGGGATATGAGAAGGCACGCGGAAATTCTGTTTCCAGAGAAATGCGTACAGCCTGCGCAAAGGCCTTTTTGGAGGAAATTGCGGCAGCCGGATATACGCCGATGCTGTATTCCAATACACGCTGGTCTGTATTGAAAATGGATATGGGGCAGCTTGCAGACTATGATTTCTGGTATGCATATTACGGAGAGGAGCCGTATTATCCGTATCACTATACCATGTGGCAGTACACTAACGAGGGTGAAATCGCCGGTATCAAAGGAAACGCAGATATGAATATCAGCTTTGTGGATTATGGGGCAAGAAAAGAGACAGAGGAGTAATCGGGTTGAAACAGGAAGAGCTTCAAGAATTATATGCGGAAACCGTACCATACCTGTTACAATGGTATGAGTATAACAGAAGAATCCTGCCGTGGCGTGAAGAACCGACACCTTATCATGTATGGGTGTCGGAAATCATGCTCCAACAGACTAGAGTCGAAGCGGTCAAAGGCTATTACGACCGCTTTTTGACGCGCTTGCCGGATATTGCGGCATTGGCGGAGGCAGAGGAGGAAGAATTGTTAAAGCTGTGGGAGGGACTTGGCTATTATAACCGGGTGCGTAATATGCAAAAAGCGGCAAGAATAATAATGGAGGAATACGATGGCGAAATGCCGGCAGATTATGAAAGACTGCGTGCATTACCCGGAATCGGTGATTATACTGCTGGGGCGATAGCCTCCATTGCGTTCGGACTTCCTCACCCTGCTGTGGACGGAAACGTGCTGCGGGTGATGAGCCGTATTGCCTGCAGCGAAGAGGATATTGCAAAAGAACAGACAAAAAAGAAACTAAAAGAAGATTTAACTTTTGCTATGCCAACACGGAGTGGTGATTTTAACCAGTCGTTGATGGAGCTTGGAGCAACGGTATGTCTGCCGAATGGAAAGCCGTTGTGTGACAAATGTCCGGTGATGCATTTATGCAAAGCATTTCATGAAGAAAGGGAAACGGAGCTTCCCGTGAAGTCAGCAAAGAAGGAACGGCGAATCGAGAAGCGGATGGTATATCTGGTATTCATGGACGAAAAAGTACTTCTGCACAGAAGAGAAAAAAAGGGACTGCTTGCAGGACTTTGGGAATTTCCGAATGCAGGAAGAGCGGAAAACGGAACAAAAAAGCAGATGCAGAAAAATATACCAGAGATGTTTTATACAGGGAGAGGGGAAAAAACGGAGGAAACGTGCATTATCAGGGTGAAAAAAGCAAAGGAAGCAAAGCATATCTTTTCACATGTGGAATGGCATATGGAGAGTCTGCAGATAGAGGTGGAAAAAGCAGACGAGAGGACGGCCGAAAGGTTGATTGAAGTAATGCAAAGACTGACGGAGGAGGAAAGAAAAGAGCGGAAGGAGCGGATAAAGTCTGCGGAACAGGCGGACGGCAAAAAACTGCGGGAGGCAAAAGAGTGGGTGTTTGTGACACCGCAGGAAATGGAAGAAAAATATCCGGTACCATCGGCATTTGAGGTATATACGAAAATGGTAAAGGAAGAAAAAAGTGACATCCGAAAGAGAGGATGAGAAATAAGAAGCTTTTAATCTTTGATTATTATTTGTGCCGCCAACTGAAAGGCGGCGGAAAGGAGATTTTTATGAGAATCGGAACAGGATATGATGTGCATCGTCTGACGGAGAATCGTGCGCTTGTTTTGGGCGGTGTGGCAATTCCGTATGAGAAGGGGCTGCTCGGACATTCAGATGCGGATGTTCTGGTGCATGCGGTAATGGATGCATTGTTAGGAGCAGCGGCGTTGGGGGATATCGGAACACATTTTCCGGATAGTGATCCGGAATACAGTGGTATTTCCAGTATCCTTTTGTTAAAAAAAGTAGCCGGGCTTTTGGCGGAAGAGCACTATTTAGTAGGAAATATCGATGCAACAATTATTGCACAGCAACCGAAACTTGCACCGTATTTACGGGAAATGCGGGAAAACATAGCGGATGCACTCGGAATTTCGGTGGGGCAGATAAATGTAAAAGCTACGACAGAAGAAGGTCTTGGTTTTACCGGAAGTGGGGAGGGGATTGCATCTCAGGCAGTTTGCCTGCTGAACACGGTAGGAGATTATCTGGAGGGTGGCGGAGATATGGCGGTATATGCCTTTGATGAAGCAGGAAACCGGCTTTCACAGGGCTGCGGTGGCTGTAGTGGATGTATGAGAGGGACAGAGGGGTAAGAACAAAGAAAAGCGGGTGCTGCATTTTGAAAATGATAAATGCGACACCCGCAAATTGTTTCTGGCCAACAGATTATAAAGAATTATAAAATTTATTTATTTGCCAAAAGTGCCTGCAGTTGTGCGATTTTCTCGGCCTGAGCCTGAAGCCTCTTGTCCTTTTCGACAAGCTGTTCCTTAGTTTCGGTGAGCCTGTCCTCTGTTTCGGTGAGTTTGTCCTCTGTTTCGGTGAGCCTGCCCTCTGTTTCGGTGAGTTTGTCCTCTGTTTTGGCAAGCTTGCCCTTTACATCGGTAAGAGCCGCTTTTATTTCGGT
>CAZAUP010000076.1:0-7122 GCA_964488415.1 uncultured Lachnospiraceae bacterium | reverse complement strand
CCTATATGCGGGAACAGGCACAGATTGCCATTGATACGGCAGATGTGATTGTGTTCCTGACCGATGTGCGAATGGGTTTGGTGGATGCTGATTTTAAGGTGGCAGATATGCTGCGTCGTTCCGGAAAACCGGTCGTTCTGACTGTTAATAAGGTAGATGATTTTGAAAAGATGCAGGCGGATGTATATGAGTTTTATAATCTTGGCATAGGTGAGCCGATTGCTGTTTCAGGTGCCTCCTGCCTTGGCTTTGGTGAGCTTTTGGATGCAGTGGTGGAGCATTTTCCGAATCCGTCCGAGGAGGAAGAGGCAGAAGAGCTTCCCAAAATTGCGGTTGTCGGAAAGCCGAATGTAGGGAAGTCCTCCATTATCAATAAGCTGACCGGCGAAAATCGTGTAATTGTATCAGATATTGCGGGAACCACACGCGATGCCATCGATACGGTAGTACGGTTCAACGAAAAAGAATATATATTTATTGATACGGCAGGACTTCGCAGAAAGAATAAAATTAAAGAGGAACTGGAGCGTTTCAGTATTATTCGTACCGTTAGTGCGGTAGAGCGCGCGGACGTGGTTGTAGTGGTAATTGATGCAACGGAGGGTGTGACCGAGCAGGATGCAAAGATTGCCGGAATTGCCCATGAACGCGGCAAAGGGATTATTATTGCGGTAAATAAGTGGGATGCTGTGGAAAATAAGGATGATAAGACCATCTACCGTCAGACGGAACGGATTCGAGAGATTCTTTCCTTTATTCCGTATGCGGAAATTGTGTTTATTTCTGCGGTGACCGGGCAGCGTATTACGAAGCTGTTTGAAAAGATTGATTTGGTAATCCAGAGCAGAACCCTCCGGATTCAGACAGGGGTATTAAATGAGATTTTAATGGAGGCAACTTCTTTGCAGCAGCCGCCGTCCGATAAGGGCAAGCGTTTAAAGATTTTCTTTATGACCCAGGTGGCAGTCGGACCGCCGACCTTCGTTATTTTTGTAAACAGCAAGGAGCTGATGCACTTTTCGTATCAGCGCTATATTGAAAACAAGGTGCGTGAAACATTTGGTTTTACCGGTACTTCCCTGAAGTTTATCATCAGGGAGCGTTCGGAATCAAAGCAATGAAACGGAAGTATTGAATTCAATAAATGAAAAACGGTAGGATAGTATTATGATTTGGCGTATATTGATTTGTCTTTTAATTGGGTATGGGTTCGGATGTATTTCCACAGGCTATATTGTAGGTAAGCGTCAGAAGGTGGACATCAGAAGATACGGAAGCGGTAATGTAGGCACCACCAATGCCCTGCGTACCCTCGGAAAAAAGGCAGCACTCATTACACTTCTCGGAGATGTCGTTAAGTGTGTACTTCCTGTGCTTCTGGTAAAGCTTTTATTGTTTCAGGGGCTGGCCGATACAGAGCTTTTTGGTCTGTATACCGCTCTAGGCGTAGTGCTTGGTCACACCTTTCCGTTTTGTCTGCATTTTAAAGGTGGAAAAGGAATTGCAGTTTTGGTGGGTACAATTATGACCTTTGACTGGCGGATTTTTTTGATTTGTATTGCTTCTTTTTTTCTGATTTTAGCAATTACCAGATATGTTTCTCTCGGCTCACTTGTAATGGAGGTAGAGTTTGTGGCAGGAGTTGCGCTTACACGACCGGGTAACCTGCATATACTTGTGCTGAGTGCCGTATTTGCGGTGCTGGCATTTTATACACACCGGGAGAATATAAAGCGTCTGCTTCATGGTACGGAGAATAAAATCGGACAGAAGGTAGAGCTTGTCTCCGTAGGAACGGAGAAAGTGCCTAAGGAAAAATAAATGTGAAAGCACGCAGGTTTTGCTGACCCGGCTGATGCGGAACAAAGAGAAAGGGAAAAGGTGCGTGAAATACGCAGGAATAGGTGGACGGTATGAAAAAGGTTACGGTATTAGGTGCAGGTACATGGGGCGTGGCATTGACTATTTTACTTGCGGGAAACGGTCACGAGGTAACGGTCTGGTCTAAATTTCCGGCAGAAACGGATGCACTTGCAGCGAATCGCAGTGCAATAAAAAATCTTCCGGGAGCGGTGCTTCCTGATTGTGTAGAGCTGACGAATGATATTAAGCAAGCGGTTGCAAATGAACCGGATTTAATTGTGAACACGGTGATTTCGCCATTTGTAAGAGAGGTTTCGAAGGTGCTTTCACCGTTTGTAAAGAAAGGCACAGTCATTGTGAATGCTTCCAAGGGGATTGAAAACGGCACCTTGTATACGATGACGGAGGTGATTTCGCAGGAAATTCCTCAGGCAAGGGTTGCGGTAATCTCTGGTCCGAGCCATGCAGAGGAGGTCAGCAGACATATTCCGACTACAGTAGTAGCGGGAGCGGAAGATAAGGAAACCGCGCTGTACATTCAGGATATTTTTATGAATCAGTACTTTCGTGTGTATACCAGCCCGGACGTGATGGGAATCGAACTTGGCGGTGCGTTAAAAAATGTCATTGCCCTGGCGGCAGGAGCTATTGACGGTTTAGATTACGGTGACAACACAAAGGCAGCTTTGATTACGCGGGGAATCGTAGAAATTTCAAGACTCGGTGAAGCAATGGGCGCGCATTCTGAAACCTTTGCGGGGCTTTCCGGTATCGGGGATTTGATTGTTACCTGTACAAGTGTGCACAGCAGAAACCACAATGCCGGTTTTCTTCTGGGAACCGGAAAATCGTTAGAGGAAGCCAAAAAGGAAGTGGGTCAGGTGGTGGAAGGTGTTAATTCTGCAAAGGCTGCACTTGCTTTGGCAAAAAAGTACAATGTGGAGATGCCGATTGTGGAGCAGGTCAATGCAGTACTGTTTGACGGTAAGGAAGCAAAAGAAGCATTGACGGAGCTTTTGCTTCGTGAAAGAATCACAGAAAACAGTTCATTAAATTGGGAATAATACAAATCCTCCTTGGCATATACTGTAGCAGTAGATACAAGGGGGATTTTTTTATGGAAACGTTTGATTTATACAAGGATATGAAGCTGCGTACCGGCGGCGAAATCTACATAGGTGTAGTAGGTCCGGTCAGAACGGGCAAGTCTACCTTTATCAAACATTTTATGGATGAAATTGTGCTTCCGGTGATTACGGAGGAGGCAGAAAAAGTGCGTGCGGTAGATGAACTGCCGCAGTCCGCACAGGGACGAACCATTATGACTACGGAGCCGAAGTTTATTCCAAAGGAGGCGGCAAATATCGAGTTCCCGGATGGAACAAATGTAAAGCTCCGGCTGATTGATTGCGTGGGCTATATGGTGGAGGGTGCTGCCGGGCATATGGAGGGCGAAAAGGAGCGTATGGTAAAAACCCCCTGGTCGGAAACAGAGCTTCCGTTTACTAAGGCGGCGGAAATCGGTACGAGTAAGGTGATTCGTGAGCATTCTACGGTAGGTGTTCTGGTAACCTCTGATGGCAGCTTTGGTGAATTGTCACGAGAGCATTATGCTTTGCCGGAGGAACGAACCGTGACAGAGCTGAAACGTCTTGGAAAGCCATTTGTAGTACTGCTTAATTCTGCGAAACCGAGAGCTGCGGAAACAGAAAGTCTGGCAAGGGAAATAGCAGAGCAGTATGAGGTGACGGTTCTTCCGACCGATTGTACAAAACTGGGAAAGGCAGAGCTGCTGCATATTTTGGAGGAGCTGCTGGCGGCATTTCCTGTAACGGAAACCGTATTCCATATGCCAAAATGGGCAGAGCTTTTAGAGCATACCCACGAAATCAAGCAGGAAGCAATGGAGCATGCCAAAGCATTGATGCTTCGCGGCAGAAGGATGCGGGACGTGCGGGAACAAAAGGAGATTCCGACAGGAAACTGTTTTGAACGGATTGTGCCGTGTGCCATTCATATGGAAAACGGAAGAGTAGAATATACAATGGAACCGAAAAAGGACTATTATTATCAAATGCTGAGTGAACTAATGGGCTGCGAGGTGAACGGTGAATACCGTTTTTACCGTACCCTGCGGGAAATGGCAGGTCGCAGAGCGGAATATGAAAAGGTTGCTGCCGCCTGCGAGGAGGTTGTGAATAAGGGCTACGGTGTAGTATTGCCGGATCAGTCCCAGTTATCGCTGTCGGCTCCGGAACTGATAAAGCAGGGTGGGAAATATGGTGTGAAGATTCGTGCCACAGCACCGTCCATTCATATGATTCAGGCAGATATTGTGACAGAAATTGCACCGATTGTCGGAAGTGAGGAGCAGGCAAAGGACTTGATTGCTTATATGGAATCAGTGAATGAAAATGGGGAAAGCGGTTTACGTACCGCCAGCATTTTCGGAAAGACGGTAGATAAACTAGTAGAGGAAGGAGTGAATACAAAAATCGGAAATATTAACGAAGAATGTCAAACAAAACTACAGGAGTCGATTGAAAAAATTATTAATGACAGCAACGGAGGAGTAATTTGTTTTATAATTTAAACATTCTTTTTGGCAAAAATCACTAAAAAAGGCACATAAACTAAAAATGTTTCGCTGAAATATTGACAAAAACAAGCACTCTTGCTATAATATGTTTTGAAATGAAATTTAATAATTATGTAACATTTTGATAGAGATTGCTTGTATGGAGGTACATTTTGATGAAGCTTAAGGCAAAGTTATCACTGACCCTGGTGTTTGGTGCAGTGGTTTCTTCCTTCGCCCCGGCTGCAGCAGCTCAGGCAGCCATTATCACGGGAGGAAATGCGCTAGGTGGCTTTTCCGTTGTATCCAGTGAATATTTTGTAAATACCAGTGAAAATATTGAGGAGAATGTGACAGAGCTTTTTTCTACGGTGGAAATTCCGGAGGGAATTGCATTTGCAAATGTTACAGATGCATTAAACGTAAGAAGCGGTCCGGGGACAAATTATTCCCGTATCGGTAAGCTTGGTAAGAATGCATATTGTATTGTAGAAAGTGTAGAAAATGGCTGGGCGAAGATTAAGTCCGGTTCGGTTAAGGGCTATTGTACCACGGAGTACCTGATTATGGGGGACGAAGCAGCGGCGCTTGCAGCGACGCTCGGTACGGTAACAGCCACGGTTCGCAGCGGAATTATCAATTTAAATGTACGGTCCACGCCGGATACTACCGAGGATAATATTATCGCGAAGGTAAGCGGCGGAGAAAGCTTTAAGGTTGTAAAGGAAGTTGTCATTAACAAGACTGATCCGGAAGCGAAAAAGTTTGTACAAATTGAATGGAACAGTGATGCCGACAAGAATGCAAAAGCATATGTCAGTGCAGAGTTTGTAACCATTGCATACAAGTACAAGGAAGCAGTGGAAAGCAGCAGCTATGGTGACGGTGTTTCCCAGCTTCGTACCAATATGATTGATTATGCCATGAGATTTCTCGGTACGCCGTATGTATGGGGCGGTAACAGTTTAACCAAGGGTGTGGACTGCTCCGGCTTTGTACAGCAGGTATTCAAAGCATACGGTTATTCGACACCGCGTGTTTCCAGGGATATGGCAGCAACGTACAGTCGTGTTTCCGCATCGGAAGCAAAGGCCGGTGATTTGGTGTTCTACCACAATTTAAGAACCGGTGTAGTGGATCATGTGGCAATTTATATCGGTAACGGTAAGATTATTCATGCAAATAACGGTGTTGAAATTTCCAACGTAAACTATCGCACCGTATATAAATACGCAAGAGTTATTTGGGATTGATACAGCTGAACAAAAAGGTCAGACCGCGCATTATCGTGAGATGGTGCGCGGTTTTTTCTTGACTTTTTCTTTCTATACGACTATACTTTATTTTGTATAAAAGCATCTAAAAGTGAGGGCATTTATGGAATATGTTGTGATTGCGGTGGCTTTAGTGGTGTTCTTGATTGGAAAAGGAAGCTATGATTCGTTTCAATATAAAAGAAAGCTCCGGGAAAAGCTTCGGACACAGTTTGGTACTGTGTCTGAGGAAGGATACACGGAGGAAAAATTAAAATCAGTCAGGTGCTATTTTGATATGGTAAAACGTCCGGCGTATGATGTGGACGACATCACATGGAACGATTTGGAGCTGGAAAAGCTTTATATGATGCTGAATCATACGGTCAGTGCAGTGGGGGAAGAGTATTTGTATGCAATGCTAAGACAGCCTGTATTTGAGAAGGAGAAGCTTGCCGAACGGGAACGGATTATCCGTTTTTTTCAGACAGAGGAGGAAAAACGGATTGAGCTGCAGCAGGCACTTTTTCAAATAGGAAAAAATAACCGCATGTCGGTGTATTCCTGCATGAGCTTTATGAAAGAAATTAAGCGGGAATCCGGCAGGTTTCACATTGCATCGGCAGTTGCCCTTGCTGCTGCGGCCGTGAGTGCATTTCTCCTGCCGAAAATGGGGGTGGTTGTGACACTTGCACTTGCGATTTTTAATATGTGTACTTATATGAAACGTCGTTCTGAAATGGATGTTTATTTGAATACCGTGACCTTTTTGGTTCGTCTGCTGTATGCGACGGAGGATTTGACGAGGCTTGACATTCCGGAGCTTTCCCGATATACGGAGCGCATGAAACATCTGAACCGGAGTTTTGCTTCCTTTAAACGAAATTTTTGGATTATCGGAAGCAAAAAGCCAACCGGAGATATTATGGAAATAGCAGTATCCTACCTTCGAATGCTGTTTCATATTGATTTGATTAAGTTTAATTCAATGTTAAAGATTTATGATAAACATGAAGCGGAATTACAAGAGCTTTATGAGGCGGCAGGTTATCTGGATGCTCTCCAGGCAGTAGCATCCTTCCGGGCACTGCTCGGTGACGACGGATATTGTATACCGGAGCTTACGGAAAGCGAAGTGCCGATATATGAGGCAGAGGAATTATATCATCCTCTGTTAAATACTCCTGTGAAAAACAGTATATCGACGAGCCGGAGTGTTTTACTGACCGGTTCCAATGCATCCGGCAAATCGACCTTTTTAAGGTCGGTAGCGATCGGGGCATTACTTGCCCAGACGCTGCATACGGTTCCGGCAAAAAGCTATAAAGGCTCCTGTTTTCAAATTCTTTCTTCTATGGCACTCCGTGATAATATGCAGGAGAACGAAAGCTATTTTATTGTGGAAATTAAGTCCTTAAAGCGTATTTA
>CAZAUP010000075.1:0-7314 GCA_964488415.1 uncultured Lachnospiraceae bacterium | reverse complement strand
GCGTCCCGAACGCAGCGCTCTACCAAACTGAGCCACGCCTCGATGATTTTATTATCTGATTAATTTTCCTGTCGTTCAAACCCGACTTTGATATCTTACACCATTTCTATAGAAATGTCAACACCTATTTTTAAATTTTTTGATTTTTTTGTCAGCTTTTTTTCAGAGTTTTTTAAACCGTTTCTAAACCGTCACCAGAAAAGCAAATGCCCCGCGGATTTTTTGCTTTGCCGGAATGCTTTAGTACACGGGTACGCATAGCATTTCCTATAAAGCAAAAGGCCTACGCGACGGAACAGCCGACGCATACCGTCGCATAAAGCCTCCTGCTCAAGCTCCCCTGCGCATTTAATACGCTACAATAATACCACCCTCATTTGCATACATCGTACTAAGACCACCGGTATTCACAATCATACATTCCATAAACGGTACACGGCTCATAATCATCCGCCGTACCTCCTCCGCTCTTGCCGGATGATTACAATGCGCAATTGCTAATGTCCTTGTCGTTGCCTCCTTCACATCCGCCACCACAGACTCCACCAGCTTTTTTAAGGTACGTTCCACACCTCTTGCCTGGTCCAGCTTCACAATCTGCCCCTTTTCTCCACCAAGCAATGGCTTAATATTTAACGCATTACAAAGGATTGCCTGTACCTGTGTCAGCCGTCCGTTTTTAATAAATACCTCCAAATCCTCCAGCACAAACTTTGTCTGCGCGCTGTCACGAAATGCCTTAATCTTTTTAACCGTTTCTTCAAAATTAAACCTCTCCGTTAAGGAACGAAGCTTTAATAAAAGTATAGACTCACCTACAGAAGCCGATTGAGAATCCACAACTTCAATTTTTATCTCCGGATGCTCCTCCTGATAAAGCTGCTTTGCCAACATTGCGCTCTGGTAAGAACCGCTTAAATGCTTTGATAATGTAACAATAAAAATCTCATCTGCACCTTCGAATTCCCTCATATAACGTTCCGGAGACGGACACGCAGAGCGAGGACATTCTTCACTTTTTTTCAATTTTTCCAGAAAAGATTTCTGACAAAAATTCTCATCATCCAAAATCTCTTCTTTATCTACGGTTAATGTAAGCGGAACATACCGAACCCCCGTCCAGGTCTTCTTCTCCGGTGTAAGGTCTGCGCAACTGTCTGCAATCAATCTTCTTACCATAAATCAAATCCTCTTCCTCTATGTTATTTTATGTCACATGATATAGTTTTCAACTCTACATCTTATGTTATATCATATCTTCGAAAAATTGTCCATAAAAAAACGATAAATTCACAGGATAATTCATTTTAGCGTTCCGTTCATTCCGGTTTACTTGTTATTTTGTCAGAAGAAGCATAATCTCATTGCTGCGCTCGATAAACCTCGTCATTTCTTCCGGTGCCAGCGGCTTATGGGAAAGCATTGCCAAATCATAAAGCTGCTCACAGATTACGGAAGCATTCTTACTCTTCTTATGCTCAAATAAGAATCTTACAAGCGGGTGATTTGCATTTAACACAAGCGTTTCGCCCTCTCCACCGAACATAGACGGATCCATACCATACATATTGTACATCTTCATCATATCCTGCATTCTGCGGCTTTCCTCGGAAAGTGTAATCATGGAAGCCACCTTCTCATTCTTCAGCTTTTCCACCTTTACGGTCAGCTTTTCCTTGCTCAACGTTTTCTTTACCATAGCTACCACGGTATCCGTCAGCTTCTTCCAGTCTTCTTCCCCTTCCGTTACCTCTTCCTTAAAGGTTTCGGTTAAATCCGCGTCAATACGCTGGAACCGAATCTTCGTATTGTCATACTCAAGCTTTGAAATATATGGCTGGTCGATGTTATGCGTTAAGAATATCGCATCCTGTCCTGCTGCCTTAAACATATTGATATACTGGCTTTGCTGTCTTTCATCCGTTACATAGTAGACAACCTGCTTTTTTTCCTCAGCCTCTTCATCGCTCTCCGTTGCCAAAGTGCCGTCCGCATTTTCAACAACCGCTTCTTTCTCCGGTTCCCCGGCACTCTCTCCGGCAGCTTTTACATAATCCTCCAGCGTCAGATATCTGCCCTCTAAATTTTTAAAGAGCATGTAATCCTTCATCTTCTCGCTGAACTTGTCATCCTTTAAGCAGCCAAACTTAATAAACGGACTAATATCATCCCAGTACTTCTCGTATTCCTCGCGTTCTACCTTGCACATACCGGAAAGCTTATCGGCCACCTTTTTGGTAATATAGTCGGAAATCTTCTTTACAAAGCCATCATTCTGCAACGCACTTCTGGATACATTCAACGGCAGATCCGGACAGTCTATAACTCCCTTTAACAATAACAAAAATTCAGGAATCACTTCCTTAATATTGTCCGCAATAAATACCTGATTGCTGTACAGCTTAATCGTTCCCTCCAGATTCTCATACTCCGTATTAATCTTCGGGAAATACAAAATTCCCTTTAAATTAAACGGATAATCCATATTCAAATGAATCCAGAACAGAGGCTCCTTATAATCATGAAATACATCACGGAAAAACTTCTTATAGTCCTCCTCCGTACACTCATTCGGATGCTTCGTCCAAAGCGGGTTCGGCTCATTTAACGGCTGCGGCTTCTTTTCCTCCGTTTCTTCGCCCTCCTTGCCTTCTTCCGGCTTCGTTTCCTCTTTTTCCGGTGCATCTACATTTTCAAAGAAAATAGGAGTCGGCATAAAGGAACAATATTTTTCAATCACTTCCTTTGCACGATATTCATTTGCAAACTCGTAGCTATCCTCGTTTAAGTACAGTGTAATTTCCGTACCGCGCTCTGTACGGCTTCCCTCCGACAGTTCAAACTCTACACCCTCCTCGGATTCCCAATGCACCGAAGGCTCATCCTTGTAAGATTTTGTGTCGATGGTGACCTTGTGAGCAACCATAAATGCAGAATAAAAGCCAAGACCAAAATGACCAATAATACAATCCTCATTGGTCTTATCCTTATACTGCTCCACAAATGCCTGCGCACCGGAGAACGCAATCTGATTAATATACTGCTTTACCTCCTCTGCTGTCATACCGATACCGTTATCGATAATACGGATGGTTTTCTCCTCCGGACTCACCTTTACGTTTACTTTCCACTCCGTATCCTCCGGAAGAGAAACCTCTCCCATAACCTCTAGCTTTTTCATTTTTGTAATGGCATCGCATCCATTGGAAATCAACTCACGGAAAAAGATGTCATGGTCCGAATATAACCACTTTTTAATAATCGGAAATATATTCTCCGAATTAATCGATAAACTACCCTGCTCATTTTTCACACTGCTCATACTCAAATCTCCTTTCCATTAAGTAAAAAAAGCACAGCAACTTTTCGCTATGCTTCTACTATAATACCTTCCATTCAAAATGTCAAGAAAAATTTAGCACTCATCTCTATCGAGTGCTAACAATAATTCCGTTTTGTTTCAAATACTCCTGTACTGCCGCGTCCCAGGCCATGTCCAACGCTTTGTCCATCGTAAAATCTGTATGTGATACACCACTGACCAGCTGACAGCTTCCTGCCGCATAACGGATATTTAAATAGAGCGCGGCGGCGGCTTCTTCTTTTTCCCTGCCACAGGCTTTTACAAGCTGTTCTGTCCGTACCCTGTCTGCCGTCAACACAACTCGGAACATCCCCGGAAGCCTCTTCCCTTTAATTGCCTGAAAAAAAAGCTCTTTCACCTCACCCCACTTGACAAACTCCCGGTTCAGCGTCTCCGGCTCTTCAAAAAAATCTTTTTTAAGCCGTCCGTTTAAGGATAGCTCAAAAAACGTCTCTACCTTTGCTTCCGTCACTTCCCAGTCATCAAACAGCTCACCCTTTAACAGTAGCCCCATAAACGTCTTTAATTCTTCCACCTTCCCCGAAACCATGCTTTTCCTCCCGTTTCAATCTTTATTTTCCTCTCATAATTTCATTGTTAACCGTACACACTATATACCGTAACCGATTGAGTTTCGTACTTCACGGCACGAAACCTCTCATAAATGTTTGAAAGGAGACTATATATGCGTGCATCTTCTGAAACCTATCGCAAAGTAGCAAAGGCATGTAGTGCCTACGAACCGAAGAACAAGGAGCAAATGACCAACAACTGCGGCGATGCCTGTGAAATTTCCTGCACCAATTGCAAGCACTTTGATGCAGAAAAATACTGTGTACTTGACTTATACGACCAAATTGTCGAAAATCACGGTATTCAGTAACCTCTCCGGGGTCGTTGCTTCCTGCACGACCCCATTTTCATCTTAAAAAAGCTCTTTTCCCAAAGAGAATATCTGCTCTGCCCTTCCTCTCTTTAATACCACGATTGTCCTTGCCGGTACATTACAATACGTTTCTTTTAATCCTTCCCCCGCTGTCACGGCAATTTGTTTTCCTGCATTTACGCTTAACAGCTCACAGGCTCCTGATGTATCCAACGCCACCTCCCACGCTTCCGGCTGTTTATATATACTAAACTCTTCCGGTAACGCAAAACGAAGCTCCTCCCAGTGCATATTAAAGAGCAGATACAAATCCGCCTCCGGTTCCGTCGCAGCATACTCCCCACAAAGCAATACCGACACCGTGCGGCTGTACGGTGCATAGTCCGGCTGCCACAGCATAACACCGTGACAGGAAAAGTCCGGCATACCGACTCCCTTCCAGTCACTTTCCCGAAACGTCCTTCCGCCGGACAGTACACGATGCTCCTTCCGAAATGCAATCAGGCTCTTTACAAACTCCAGCTGTTCCCTTCGTTCTTTATTCCAATGCCAGTTCAGCCAGGAAATTTCATTATCCTGACAATATGCGTTATTGTTTCCTTTTTTCGTATGACCAAACTCATCTCCGGCAAATAAAAGCGGTACGGACTGTGACAAAAGCACTGTGCAGAGAGCATTCTTCCGGAGTCTTGCACGGAGTCCGTTAATTTTTTTCTTCTGGGTTTCTCCCTCCGCACCACAGTTCCAGCTATAGTTGTAATCCTCACCGTCCTTGTTTTCTTCTCCGTTTGCCTCGTTGTGCTTCCTGTCATAAGAAAACAGATCATACAGGCAAAAACCATTCTGATCGGCAATGTACTGTACATTTGCATATTCCGGCACATCGCTTTTTAAGCGGGCGACAAACTCGCCCACCATGTTCTCGTCACCTTTTACAAAACGGCGCATTACATTGCGGAATCCGTCATTATAAGCTGCAACACGACGTGACGAAAAGACCGCATCCGCTGCTGCATTTCCGTAATACTCCGTTACTAAAAACTTTACGCCGGACAAATACGGGTCCTCCAGCAAAAGCGGTAATGCACTGCCGTCTCCCGCCAGCCGAAAGCCGTCGGCACCATATACATAAGTCCAGAACCGCAAACAATCCGCCACAAAGCTATGCTTTACGCTGCTTTCGAAAAAGAATTCAAAAAACACCGCAATTCCTGCCTTGTGAAGCGCATCCACCAGACTGCACAGCTCCGCATCTGCATGCGGTTTATCCGCTGCATAAGAAGCCTTTGGTGCAAAGTAAAAATTATCCGCCGTATAGCCCCAATAATTTATCCGTTCTACCGTTTTTCTTTCTTTTCCTTCCCTTTCGTAAGACTGCTGCACTTTGACAAATTCGCTGCCATAGCGTTCCTCGTACTGTGCCAGCTGCTTCGGCGACAAATTTGCAACGTACCCGGACACCTTCATACACTCGTCAAATTCATATACCGGCATTAAAAGCACCGCATTAATTCCAAGCTCCTTCAAATACGGAATTTTCTCCGAAAGTCCCGCAAAGGTGCCTCGCTTCTTCACTCCCACTCCGGAGCTTGCATGCTTGGTAAAGCCCCGTACATGAAGCTTATAAAAAATCAAATCCGAAAAGGCAGGGCATACAAACGCTGTCTTTGTTGCTTCCACCGGTCGCGGAAGTCTCGGACGCACTTCACCATCCAATTTTCCAAACCGCTCCCGTCCCCGGATACTTCTTGCATAGCCGTCGACAAAAACTGCACCCTCTCTTTCAAACAAATAGGTTTCACAGCCCCTTGCTTCCTTTGCAGAAAGCTCCGTATAAAATACGGAACTGTTTCCGATTCGCATCATGGGAATCCGCCTTTCCGGCTCATCGTTTCCCTTTACAAACAGCAAAAGAGTGCAATCCTCTGCACCCTCTGCCACTGTCCGAAAACATATCCTATCTGTCCGATACCATGCACCGGACATACCTCCAAACATTCCCTGCCACAGTCCTTCCGTATACTCCAAACTGACCTCCGTTCTCTGCTCTCTTTGGAACAGACCTATTCTTCTCCGGTCAGAACCTCTTCCTCTGCCTTTACCTGCAGTGCCTGACGCTTACGAGCCATTTCATCGCTGTCCAAATACTCGTCATAGGTAGATACCTTATCAATCATGCTGCCATTCGGAAGAAGCTCAATAATACGGTTTGCAATTGTCTGAATAAACTGATGATCCTGAGAGGTAAATAAAATTACGCCCGGATACTTAATCAGACCATTATTTAACGCCGTAATAGACTCCATGTCCAAATGGTTGGTCGGTTCATCCATTAACAGCACATTGGTAGCCATAAGCATCATCTTGGAAAGCATCACACGCACACGCTCACCACCGGAAAGAACATTTACCTTTTTTACGCCCTCTTCCCCTGCAAAAAGCATACGTCCCATAAAACCACGGACATAAGTGACATCCTTTTCCGGAGAATACGGCATAAGCCAGTCTACAATTGAAAGCTCGGAAGCAAAATCCTTTGTATTATCCTTTGGAAAATACGCCTGACTGGTGGTAATTCCCCACCTATAGCTTCCGGAATCCGGCTCCAGTTCACCGGACAATATTTTAAACAACGTCGTAATTGCAAGTGTGTTGGCACCCACAAATGCAATCTTGTCTTCTCTTCCTACAATAAAGGAAAGATTGTCCAGTACCTTCACCCCGTCAATGGTCTTAGAAAGATTTGTTACTGTCAGCACCTCATTTCCAATTTCACGGCTCGGACGGAAATCGATGTATGGATATTTTCTGGAGGACGGACGAATCTCATCCAGCTCAATTTTTTCCAATGCACGTTTACGTGAGGTCGCCTGCTTCGACTTAGATGCATTTGCAGAGAAACGCTGAATAAACTCCTGCAGTTCCTTAATCTTTTCTTCCTTTTTCTTGTTTGCTTCCTTCATCTGCTTAATCATAAGCTGGGACGACTCATACCAGAAGTCATAGTTACCTGCATAAAGCTGAATCTTTGCATAATCAATATCTGCAATATGCGTACAAACCT
>CAZAUP010000074.1:0-7364 GCA_964488415.1 uncultured Lachnospiraceae bacterium | reverse complement strand
ACAACGAGGTTATTTTGATTGATGAGATTGCTTCCGGCAATATGCGCGTATACAAGGATGGTAAGATTGTAGAGCCGGTTGAGCTGACTAAGCTTATTTTAAACAGATAAGAAGGACAGAATACTATGTAAAAGAGACTGTTGCATTTGTATGCGCGGTCTCTTTTTGTTTTTTTGGAAATGCTGTGGCTGTAACTTACAGAGTTACGTCAAAGAATTGTTTCCACGGCGTTTGGCGGCTACCGGTTCGTATTCAATGGCATATAAATCATGGTAGGACTCCAGCTCGGCTGTGTTTGCCGGAGGCCGATACATCATTCCGGTAAGCTCCGTGGCAGAGCTTACATTCATAGAATCAATATCCGGTAAATCGTCCTCCGGTGGTTTGGAGGCTTCAAATACTTCGTTGCTTCCATGCTTTCTGCTTTTCTGCATTTTTTCTGCACTTTTTAGCTTTTGCGGGGCACTTTGTGTTTGTGTGCTGTCTTCGATGTGAGACATAAGAATACCGCCTTTCCGGTTTGATTTTAGGTGTAGTGTGCCCCTGAATTTTGTTTTTTATTCCGGCGGCAGTGAGAAAGGAAGGCAAAAAAGTGGGCAGCTTGACAAGGTAAAAGGGATAAGCTATAATTAAAACAAATGTTGCAAAACGAATAATTTAAGAAAATGATATGAGGAGGAAGAAGATGCCACCGAAGCCTAAATTTACAAAGGAGGAGATTGTGGACGCAGCGGTAAGGCTTGTATCGCAAAGGGGAGCAGAGGGATTGACCGCGCGTGAGCTCGGAAAAGCACTCGGAAGCTCCGCGCGTCCTATCTTTACCGTCTTTAGAAGCATGGAGGAGCTTCAGAAAGAGGTTCGGAAGGCGGCGATGCAGCGGTTTGAAGCCTATGAGGAGGGAAAGCTTGCAAAGATGCCCGTATTTAAGCAGGCGGGCATGAAAATGGTGCTGTTTGGTGCAAGACAGCCCAAGCTTTACCAACTGCTTTTTATGCAGGAAAACCGGAATGCGGTTACGTTTGAGGATGTATTCGGAGAGCTTGGCGGGACGGCAGAGCTCTGCATTGAAGCAATTCAGCGGGATTATGCACTGAGCGCGTCGGATGCAAAAATGCTGTTTGAGAATGTCTGGATCTATACCTTTGGTGTGGGAGCATTATGTGCAACGGGAGTATGTCATTTTACAGAGACGCAGATGAGCGAGCTGCTGACGACGGAATTTCAGGCAGTCTTGCAGCTTATGAAATCAGGAAAGCAGCAATAGTCTTGTACAGATGGAGAGGAGACTTCTATGGAAACAAAAAACGGAGTTTTAACAGAAAACGAGAAGCAGGCAAATAAGCTTGTGGCAAAGGTAATGCGGATCACGTTCGTTATTTTTACGTTGATTTACATTATGAATGTTATAGGAATTTTTATTGTGGATTCTATGGTTATGACGATTGCCTATATCGGAGGAGGTATACTGCTGCTTTTGCCGACGCTGCTTGTGACGATACTGAAAAATGAAGCAGGCTATGTAAAGTATATTAATGTAATCTGCGCAGCTGTATTTGTAATGCTGCTCAGTATCACGCTCACGTTTCATGTGGTTGCGCTTTATGTTTATCCGATTGCCATAGCGAGTCTTTATTTTTCAAAGCGGCTTAATATTGTGGCGACAATTGTTACTGTAATCGGAATCTCAGCCGGTCAGATCATTGCGTTCTATCTGCCAACGACGGTGGATGACAATTTTGTAGTGCTGAAAAAAGCAATCATTTTCGGCGTAATTCCGCGGGCACTGGTGGTCGTTGCGGTTGCTGCGATTTTTACGATGCTTTGTGAAAGAACGGCAAGCCTGCTTTCTAATCTTATGGGTGCAGAGGAACAGAAGCGTATGTACGAAAAAATGCAGCGAATGCAGGAAAGTGCGGCAAGAACCTCTGAGGAAATGTTTGCGATGGTGAAGGAGCTTTCGGAAATTACGGAGGCGTCTCTCGGTGCAAACCGGAGAATTGAGGAGGAATCAGAGAATCTGCTGCTTGGCTCTACCGAGAACAAAGGTGCTGTTGAAAATGCGGAAGAACGTATCAGGGACATTACAGGAGAGCTTGCGGAGCTAAGTGATATGAATCACAAAACCGCACTGCTTACGGACGATATTGGGAAGAGTACGAAAGAAAACCAGAGACGGATGGACGACGCGACTGCAAGCATGGAGGAAATACATAATAGTACAAACGAGTGTAAGCAGGTTATTACGAATCTTGGTGAAAAGTCAAAGGAAATTATAGGAATTGTAAAGACAATTACAAACATTTCCGGACAGACCAATATTCTGGCGCTGAATGCTTCCATTGAGGCTGCAAGGGCAGGAGAGCACGGAAGAGGCTTTTCGGTTGTTGCAGGACAAATACAAAAGCTGGCAGAGGAAACGAAAACGGCGGTGGAAAATATCGGAACGATTGTAGGAGTGGTAGTAAATGAAACAGAAGCTGCCGTGACGGCAATGGAAAAGAATGAGGCATCTGCGCAGCGTGGTACGGAAACGATTCAGAAGGCAAACGAAACCTCGGCACTGATTACCTCTTATAACGAAGAGCTTGCCGGAAAAATTCATGACATAGATAGTACCGCACAGGTAATCAGAGAAAGAAGCGGCGAGATATCCGGCAGTATGCAGCAGGTTCGTGACAATACGCAGCAAAACTGTGATGCGGCACTGCATGTATCTTCAGATACACAGGAAAATACGGCAGGAACCGAACGGCTTGTGGAGATTGTGGGACAAATCAGGGAGCTTTCCGAACAGCTGAAAAAAGAGATAGGGGAGTAAGACAACGCGATTGATTGAAATTACTGCAGATGCTTGCCAACACTTTAATCAACAGGGCAGCTTACGAAGGTTGCAAGAATGCTCCGTGTAGTAGCAGATTGTTGCCTGTTTTGTTAAATAACGCCGCTTATTTTGTATAAATTGTTGTTTTATTGTTAGCAAAGATGTGGTATAATCAATCTGCAGGTCTGATTGGAAGGCTGCACGATTCACAAAGACAGGAGGAACTGATTACTATGAAGAAAAAGTTTGCAATGCTTATGGTTGTAATGCTGGCGGCAGCCTTTGCGGGAGGCTGTTCCGATACAACCGGGCAGCAGGCGGAAAGCGGCAGGGAAGGTACCGTGTCTGAAAACGCTTCTGAGGATAAGCATAAAAATGATGATGCGCAGGATACGAAGCCTGCCACGGAAAAAGCTGTTGCCGCTTATACGGAGGTCAAGGGCTTTACCCTGTGCGATGAGGATAACATAGCACTATATCAGGGGAGCTTTGTAGATATGGCTCCGGGCTATGATGTTATTTGTCTGACGGAAGATGATATGCTGGTCAGCTTTGATGAGGAAAATGCGACAGTAACCGTACCGGGTGCGTTACGCTTTGTGGAAAGCTGTGGAAGCGGCGTAATTGTCGAAAGTGAGAATGGGCTTTGTATGAGCTATGATGATTTATCCGGAAGTATTACGATGACCTACGAGGGCTTTACAATGGCAGAAGGAAGCTATTATGAAGTAGACAAATTGAACCGTGACGGGGTTGAATACATCGTAAATAACGGAGAAAGACTGGTAGGCTATAAGTATAATGATTCAATGGAACTTCTTGCCTCCGAAATTCCTGTTGTGTTGGATGCGTCATCCGGTATGGGTCTGGATGAAAACGATAGCATTTATGCAGGAGGTTTTTGCACAACGGAAGGTATAAGATATTACCTTTTTGATACAAACAACAGTGTGTGGGAAGCATATACAGCGGGTTATTTGATGAAGATGAAATATAGGGATGGTCAAATGCAGATTACGACCTATGCCAGACCTGCGCTTACAGAATGCCGTATGATATGCTGTTGCCCTGATTATGACGAGCTGCTGATTGCCAGAACGAATGACGATACCAATCTGTATCTGATGAAAACAGAGAAAATGCCATATGAAGAAATCGGGGTGTTGCCGCTTCCTGACGGCATGAAAATAACCGATATTGAGAATTTTATCAAAGATTCGGATGATAACGTGTTTATTACGAAGAGCAGGGAGGTATACAGCATAAATAAAAACGGCGATACATACGACATAGTTGCACAGCCGGAATTATCTCAGCTGCTTCAGGAAGGAAAGATAGTTAAGATTGTAGGCGATGGCTACAATACCCTGTTTCTGATGGATGATGGCTGCGTATACGAAAGGTCGAGATTTTAAGCTATAGCATGGCGAATGAAGTGTGAAGCGGAGACATATGAATCCGGAGCGCGGATGCACTCCGGAAAAAGAACGAGACGTCCCACGAGGTCCAGTGGACCTCGTGGGACAGACCGGAGCGAAGCGGAGAAATTCGAACTCGGAGCGCGGATGCGCTCCAAAAAAGAAAGGACGGTATCTGTGATACCATCCTTTCTTTTTTAGAGCACGAGACGGGATTCGAACCCGCGACCCTCGCCTTGGCAAGGCGATACTCCACCACTGAGCCACTCGTGCAGGATGTGTTGCTTTCTTCAAGCAAGGAGTAGTATACCCTATAAAAAGGATTTTGTCAACACCTTTTTTTAAAAATCCTCTTTTGTTTTTTGAAAAAGTACAAAACAAAAGAGGATTGAAAGGAAAGGCCTGGCTATGCGGCACGGCGGCGGGTCAGCTTTGCAGTATATGTGGCAGTAATACGGTCGCGCAGACAAATCTTTCCGCGTTTTTTTTGCCTGATTAAGAAGATTCGAAACCAAATACGGATGCGGCGCAGGTGCGGACGCACATAAACCATTAGAGCAAACAAAAGAAACAGACTGCCGAAGATGAAAAGGCTTGCTGCATTCGGCTGTACAAATAATTCATACGTGTTTACGGAGTGGCAGAGAAACACTTCACTGACAATTCCGGAACGAATACTTTTGGCAGAGGCTTCCTGTACGGAAGCACGCTCACAGATGTCCTGCAAGGTGTAACTGCCGTGCTGGCCCCGTAACAGCTGCTTTGTGCTGTCTGCTACAAGAAGTCCGGCGGCATCCTTTGGCTGAATGCACATTAGATGATAGGTTTGCTCGTACAGATACCGGAACATACTGAATACCGATTCCGTGCCGATAACATAGTACAGGCTGTCCTCCTTGAGACGGGTGTGAAGTCCGTCCTGTGAGACCAGGGCAACATCCGTGGCACGATTATAAGAAAGCCGTTTTGGATTGTAGGAATAGGAAAGCCCTCCAATATAGGTCTCATTCCCCGGAAAAGCCCCGGAAAGAGTGGTATAAAATTCCGGAAGATAGGAAATCTCCTTCCCGGTCAGGTAAAAGCCGTAAAGAGGGGCACTGTAAAGAGCTGTCAGGTCGGCTGCTTCTCCGTCTGCAGGAAGAAGCAGTAAAGTGACATCCGCATTTAAGTCGCTCCGTCTAGAGGCAGCTGAGGCATTTTGCAGGGAAAGTGTCAGCTTGTCGCCGAGAACGGAGGCAGAAGAGGAAATCTGCGTCTTTTCGCCGTGTGGAAGAAAGCAGCCGAAGAGCAGTGCCAGAATAAAAAGACTGCATACGATGCTGAACAGGGAGATACGAAGCTCTCCCTCGTAAATGGCAACGAGAAAACGGAAAATGCAGTGTCTTATTTTGCGTTGCAGACGTTTGACATGATGTTTTAATGCTTTTTTAGGTTTTCTTGTCATGGCTGATGCTCTCCTTTGTAGAAATGGATAAATCGTTTTACTGCTTCGCTTTGTGCGGCAGTTTTGTTGTAGGCAAAACCGACGGTTCGTTTTGCAAGGGAGTGAATGGGAGGAAGCTCCGTTAAAGTACCTGCTTTAAGCTCCTGCTCTACAAATTCACGAATGACGCAGCCGATACCAAGGCCTATCTTGGAAAACTCAATCAGTAAATCCATATTGCTGACCTCAAGTATCTGTCCGGTGCGGATGCTGTGCTTTGTAAAATAGTCCTCAATGTAAAGTCTGGTAATGTTCTTTTCGTCCAGAAGCATAAGATTGGCCCTCTGGAACAGTTCTCTGGAATTATCCAAAATGGAGGGCTCGCGTTCGCGCAGGTTTTCCAGATAGACAGGACTGGCAACGAAGGTATCCTGAATGCTTTTTAACGGAAAGAAATCAAAGCTTTTTGTCTGGGACGGTTTTCCGATTAAACCAATGTCAAGCTTCCCCTCCTCTAATTGTGCCAGTGTCTCAAAGGTAGAACGGCACTCAATGGTAACCTTGATGTGGGGATATGCCTCAATAAAGCTTTGCAGATACGGCAAAAGCAGGTATTTGCAAAGAGTAGTGCTGACTCCGATTTTGATATGACCGATACCGAGCGAGTGAATTTTTTTGATGCTCTCCTCGCCCTGACGAAGGGATTCAAAGGCGGAGCAGGTATACTCGTACAGCATGGCACCCTCCTCCGTGAGTTTAACGCCTCTGGAATTTCGGATAAACAGTTTGACGGAAAGGCTCTGCTCCAGCTTGCTGACGGCCTTGCTGATAGCGGGCTGACTGATATATAACTCCTTTGCTGCTTTGGAAATGTTTCCTGCTTCTGCAACTGCGTTAAATATGCGGTAGGAGGACAGGGTGGATTCGACTTCCATGATGCCTCCTTGTATAACTAAAAGTTATAATAGATATTCGTAATATGTATTTTAATTATATCAAATGCTGTGATATAATACAAGGGAAAAATAAAAATCTTTTAGATTTTTTGTGGGCTTGTCCGAAAAGAGCCGAAAAAGGCAGAAGGGCACGAAAAAGAAAAAGAAGAGAAATGAAGGGAGAGTCATAACTATGAATTATAATGTGGCAGTGATTCCGGGGGATGGTATCGGACCGGAAATCGTAACAGAAGCAAGAAAGGTGCTGGATGCAGTAGGAAAGAAGTATGGTCACACGTTTTCCTATACGGAGGTGCTGATGGGTGGGGCATCGATTGATGCAACCGGTGTTCCGCTGACAGAGGAGGCACTGCAGACCTGCAAGAAAAGCGATGCAGTACTGCTTGGTGCGGTAGGAGGTAATACGAATACTTCTCCGTGGTATAAGCTTCCGCCGAAGCTCCGCCCTGAGGCAGGACTTCTTGCGATTCGTAAGGGACTTGGACTGTTTGCAAACATTCGCCCGGCAATTTTATTCCCGCAGCTTGCGGCAGCCTGTCCGCTTCGTCCGGATATTACCGAGGGCGGCTTTGATTTTGTTGTTATGAGAGAATTGACCGGAGGCTTATACTTTGGAGAAAGACATACTGATACCGTAAATGGTGTACGTAAGGCAGTGGATACCCTGACCTATGATGAAAATGAAATCCGACGTATTGCAAAGTGGGGCTTTGAAATTGCAAGAAAGCGGAATAAAAAGGTGTGCA
>CAZAUP010000073.1:0-7419 GCA_964488415.1 uncultured Lachnospiraceae bacterium | reverse complement strand
CATCACCATGCAGACGAGGTATTCACCAGCTGGGGAAAGGAAACGCCGCATAAGTATGCGCGCGAGACCATGCGTGACATTTTAAATAAGCTTGCCAATACGGAGGAGTACGGAGTGGTGCTTCGGGCAAAGGGTATGGTTCCGGCAACGGACGGTACGTGGATTTATTTTGACCTGACCCCGGGTGAGTTTGAGTTAAGAGAGGGTACACCGGATTATACCGGGCGTATCTGCGTCATTGGTTCAAAGCTCAGGGAAGAGGCACTGACAAGTCTGTTTGAATTGGCGTAAAAGGAAATAAGAGAGGATCTTAACATGGAGATACCTGTATATATTATTACCGGATTTTTAGAAAGCGGTAAAACTACATTTATTAAGCAGACGCTGGAGGATCCGAATTTTTCTTCGGGTGAAAAAACTATTTTGCTGCTTTGTGAAGAGGGGATAGAGGAGTATGACGAGAAAGAACTGGAGACCATGAATACATTTGTGATTCCGGTAGAGTCAGAGGAGGTATTCTCTCCTGCATTTTTAAAAAAGTGTCAAAATGAGTATCGTCCGAAGCGTGTTATTATTGAGTTCAACGGCACATGGAGTATGTCGGGCTTTATTGACCGCGGGATGCCGAAGGACTGGGAGCTTGCCCAGATGATTACGCTTGCGGATGCGGGGACTTTTGAGGTCTATATGAGTAATATGCGTCAGATGATGGCAGAGCAGATTAATTTTACGGAGCTGGTGATTTTTAATCGCTGTACAAAGGATACCAAGCGTAATACCTTCCGTAAGGCGGTGCGTGCGCTGAATCGGCGTGCGCAGGTGCTGTTTGAATCGGAGGACGGTGAAGACGGTTTTGACGACGAAATTGATTTGCCGTATGATTTAAGTGCAGATATAATTGAGATTGAAGACGATGATTACGGAATTTTTTATTTGGATGCATTAGATCAGCCGCAAAAGTATGAGGGAAAAACGGTGCGTTTTACCGCAATGGTTTACAAGGGTAGAGAGCTTCCTAAGGGGTATTTTGTACCCGGACGGTTTGCCATGACCTGTTGTGCCGATGATATCGGTTTTGTTGGTATGCTTTGTAAGGGACCTCAGGCAGATCAGTTCAAGCTGCGGGACTGGGTGAAGGTTACAGCAAGGGTAGCCGTGGAGTATCAAAGAGAATACGGTGGTGAGGGACCGGTATTATATCTGGAGGATATGGTGCATACCGCCAAGCCGAAGGAGCATTTGATTTATATGAATTAAGAATGTGAGGAAGCGGTATGAGACAGACAGGCAGAAGGAAAAACATACAAAGCTTAATCGGGTTTGAGCTTTTTGTAAAAACTGCCTGCCTGTCCTTTGGGTTTCCGATTGCTCGTCTGATGGCGGAGCTGTGTATGAAAGCGTCAGGGTATAGTTATATCACTAAGGAGAACTTATTCTCTTTTGTGATGTCGCCCCTGACGCTTATTTGTATCGGAGCTGCACTGGTTGTATGTGCAGTTCTTGTAATGTTCGAAATGAATGCAGTTTCAATCGCCGTTTGGAAAAAATATAAAAAGAGTGAGGTAACGGTAACGGAGCTGTTTTTTGGTGCAATCAGACGTACAAAGGTGCTGCTTCGTAAAAAAAGCAGCGGTGTGCTATTAGCTGGCCTCACATTATTGTTTGCAGGAATTGTAAATCTTCCTATACTGCTGTTTTTCTTTTTTGGTATCAGACAAACTGAAAGCATTGCATTGACAGCAATGCAGCCGGCGTGGCTGCTTGTATTGGCGGTGCTTGCCGTATTGCTTTGGTGGGGGGCATTTCTGGGATGTACCGTAGTGCTTATGGCGGAAATTGAAACCGGAGATATAAGAACCTTGATGAAAAGCGGCTGGAGGGGTGTGAGGGCTTGTTATGGTAAGATTTTAAAGAGGTTATTCCGGCGGAGCCTGTTGTTGTTTTTGTCAGAAGGGCTGTTTTATTTTATTGGTTTGGCTGTATTTGTAACGGTACTTATTGCAGTGGCACCGGCGGAAATATCGGGTGTTTTGCTTTTGCGCCTGTTTACACGCTATCATTTGCTCCTGTGTGTATTGTTTGCGTCGGTAAATGCTGTAATTCAGGAGTATTTTTGCGGAAGCCTGTATTTGGAGTATCGAAAAAAGGAAGATGCAGTTGTGGAAGTGATGATGCAACGGCCGGGAAAAATAACGGACGAAAAAAGAAGAAAAAGGACAGCAGGGCTGTTTGCTGCCGGAACGGTTGTATTTTGTGTGACGGTAGTGGAGGTCCTGACGTTTTTTAGAAGTGGAAATCTGTTTCTGGCGGAAGCACTGGATACGCTTTGTGTTACGGCACACCGCGGAGCATCGGGGGATGCACCGGAAAATACGCTGGCGGCGGTTGCGCTGGCGGTGGAAGCGGGTGCGGATTATGTGGAAATCGATGTGCGGCAGACGGCAGACGGCGTTCCGGTACTGCTGCATGATGAGGCATTGTTCCGCACGACAAGGGTTTATAATGATATCGGAAATGTTACGTATTGTGAGGCGGCGGATTATGATGCGGGAAGCAGTTTTTCTGCAGCTTATGCGGGAGAAGGTATTCCGGCTCTTTCGCAGGTGCTGGAGCAATACGGAGGCAAAATCGGTTTTAATATTGAGCTGAAGGTGCTGCGAAGTCGTGAATTCACAAACCGGGTGGTGGAGTTAATCGAAGAGTATCACCTGGAGGACAGCTGTGTTATTACATCTACGTCTTATGAACAGCTGGAGTGGGTGAAGGAACAGAATCCTGCAATTAAAACCGGTCAGATTCTTTCCTTTGTATATGGAGCGTTCTACGAAAGTACGGCGGCGGATTTTTTTAGTATCCGTTCCGATTTTGTGACGGAAAGTCTGGTAGAGAAAATACATTTTGTCGGGAAAGAGCTTCATGTATGGACCGTAAATAAAGAAAGTGAATTAAGACGAATGAAAACGATGGGGGTGGATAATATTATTACGGATAAGCCGGTTTATGCCAGGGAGGTTTTATTTGAAAGTGAGCTGACAGAAACGCTGGAGGGGTGGCTTGCGCTGCTGCTGTCAAAAAAATAGCCGCAGGATGCAACATTTACGAAAATGACCGTATTATATTACCAGAACGCAATGCGGAGGTAGAATATGGCAGTAACAGTGGCATTGGATGCGGGACACGGAGGATATGACAGTGGTGCAACGTATCAAGGAAGAAGAGAAAAGGATGATAATCTGGCACTGACGCTCGCGGTCGGTGAACTCCTGCAAAACGCCGGTGTAAATGTAGTATATACAAGAACGGAGGATGTTTATGATTCTCCGGTACGGAAGGCGCAGATTGCAAATGAAAGCGGAGCAGACTATTTCCTTTCCTTTCACCGGAATTCCAGTCCTGCAAATAACCAGTATTCCGGTGTGGAAACCCTGTTATACGATGAAAACGGAATAAAAGCGGATATGGCACGTGCAATAAATGCAGAGCTGGCAGAGGTTGGATTTAATGATCTGGGCCTTAACATCAGAAGAGACCTTGCGGTGCTGCGGCGTACCCAGATGCCGGCACTTTTGGTTGAGGTCGGATTTATTAATACGGATGCGGATAATACCTTGCTGGATACAAGGCTTGAGGAAACTGCACAGGCAATTGTGGAAGGGATATTGCAGACAATCGGTGGTGAAATCGGCGGGAATACGGAACTGCCGGTACCGGAAACACAGACCTATGCGGTACAGGTAGGTCTGTTCCGTAATCCGGAAAATGCGGATAATCTGTACCGTGAGCTGACAGCACTTGGAATTCCGGCAGATATCGGGCGGAGCGGCAGCTTTTATGCGGTGCGTGCGGGACGAACCGAAAGCCTGAATGAAGCGGTGGCATTGCAGCAGGAATTGCAGCAGCTGGGCTATGATACATTGGTTGTGACGCTGTAGAATTATCTTTTGCAAAGGACGCGTTCGAAGAAAAGTCCGGCAGCGGCCCAGCAGGGGCCGTAGTCAAGGCGAATGAGCCCCTTGTAGTTGAGCTTGGCAGAGCTGTAGTCCCAAGGACAGGCGTTGTATTTCTTTAAAAGAGAGCCGGTAATAAACTCAAAAAAGAAAATGCCGAAGGCATACACTGCGCCGCGGTAATAGGTTGGTTTTGCATGAATGTGTTTATAGACCGGCGGAATGAGTGCAGCAAGTCCGTAAATCGGGAACATCCAGACGGAGGTATGGCAAAGCAGACGTTTGTCCTTGGAACGTTCCCTGAAGGAACCAAGACCTGTCCAAAAGCATTCCATACACCAACCGATGAAACCGCACCGACAGAAATTCAGACCGAATTGTTTTGCATTCGGAAGAGAAGAACGTAGCATAAAAAACCTCCTCATGGTTTGCTTGTCATAGTATTTGCAAATGACAGGCAATCTATGCGGAGGTTTTAAGCATTTGGCTGAACGTCAACGATAAACGGTGAAATGGTTGTCGGACAGCAGGGCAAAGGCACGCTCTAAGGCAGCTCTGTCATAGAATTCAATGCGGAGCGCACCCTGCTCGTAAGCGCGGTTGTGGACAATGCCAATGTTTTTCATGCTGATACCATGACCCGCCAGAAGTGCCGCAAAGGTGGCAATGGCACCAGCCTCGTCACGTAAATCCGCATGCAGCACGAAGGATTCCGGAAGTACGCCTTTTCGTTCCTGCAAAGAGCTCCGAAATTCACCGGCTTCGGAAAAAAGGCCGCATACGGCGTTTTTGTCCTTATGGATAAGAGCAGCTTCCGCTTCGTGTAACAGTTCAATGTAACGATGAAGCACCGGAAGAACAGCCTTCGCGTTAGCAGATAAAATACTCTCCCAAAGAGTCGGGGAGGAAGAGGCAATACGAGTGATATCCTTAAAGCCGCCTGCAGCAAGCAGACGCATGGTATCTGAACGGTCTGCGGTACGGACGAGATTTACAAGCTGCGCTGCAATGATATGCGGGACATGGCTGATGGCGGCAACCGCCTCGTCATGCTCGGATGGAGACAATATCACCGGAATGGATTTTATCTGCTTTATTAAATCAATCAAGCGCGCGGAAAAATTCTGTGGGCAGTCGTCCGCTGCGGTAACGACATAGTAAGCATTCTCCATCAGAAGTGAGCTGCTGTTTTCAAAGCCGGTACGTTCAGAACCGGTCATAGGGTGTCCGCCGATAAAGCTGGCAGAAAGCCCGGCTTCCTTTGCGGCGGCGTGAATGCCGGATTTTACGCTGCCGACATCGGTAATAATTGTATCAGGTGAAATAATTTTCTTTAGCCTTGGCAGGTAAGAAATGTTAATATCTACCGGAGCACAGAGAAAAATGAAATCACAGTTTGCAAATTTATCAAGGGAGAATGCAATTTCATCTGCCACATTGGCATCAAAAGCACCCTGAAGGTCTTTGGAGAGCTGTTTTTTTCTGGAATATGCGATAATATGACAATCTGGTTCGGTTTCCCGAAGGGCACGTGCCAAAGAACCACCGATTAAACCAAGGCCGATAAAGCCGAATCGTCTGCTCATATCCAATGTCTCCTTTCGTGGAATATGCCTTTTATTTTACCGCGTGTTGTTTCATTTGTCAACGCTTTTTCACACTGAACCGTTACACTTTAAAGCAAAAATTAAAATTCTGTCGGAAAAGAACTGCCAGCCATTGAAAAATCAAGTAAACTGGTATAGAATAGAATGTGGGAGAAAAGGTTGAATGAAAAAGAAAGGCAGGAAAGCATAATGAAAGATTTTTTGCCGATTTGCAGAGAAGATATGGAAAGGCGTGGCTGGGGACAGTGCGACTTTGTTTTTATAATTGGTGATGCTTATGTGGATCATACATCCTTCGGACCGGCTATCATCAGCCGTGTACTGGAAAGTCACGGCTATAAGGTAGGGATAATTTCTCAGCCGGATTGGAAGGATGAAAAGAGTGTGCAGATTCTAGGTGAGCCGCGGCTTGGCTTTTTAGTGTCGGCCGGAAATATGGATACGATGGTAAATCACTATACGGTAGCGAAAAAACGCCGCAGTCAGGATGCGTATACACCGGGAGGTGTTATCGGAAAACGTCCGGATCGCGCCACAATTGTGTATTGCAACCTGCTTCGCCACATATATAAAAAGAAGCCGATTATTATCGGAGGAATCGAAGCTTCCCTGCGTCGTCTTGCCCATTACGATTATTGGGCAGATTCTGTGAAGCGTTCGATTTTGCTGGATTCCGGCGCAGATTTGTTATCCTATGGCATGGGAGAGCATTCGATTGTGGAAATTGCAGATGCCTTAAATTCCGGAATTGATGTAAAGGATATTACGTTTGTAGCAGGAACGGTGTATCGCACGGCTTCCCTGGAAAGTGTGTATGATGCACTGCGTTTGCCGGATTATCCGACCATAAAGCAGGATAAAAGGGAGTTTGCCAAAAGCTTTTATATCCAGTACTGCAATACGGATCCGTTTTCCGGAAAGCGTCTGGTAGAGCAGTATAAGGACAAGGAATATGTGGTGCAGAATCCACCGGCGGCTCCGTTGACTCAGACGGAGATGGACCGGATTTATTCCCTTCCTTATATGCGTACCTACCATCCGTCCTATGAGGAGGCAGGCGGTATCCCGATTATTCAGGAATTGAAATTTAGTCTGGTCAGTAATCGGGGCTGCTTTGGCGGCTGCAGCTTTTGTGCGTTAACCTTCCATCAGGGACGTATTATTCAGACCAGAAGTCATGAATCCATTTTGGAAGAGGCAAAGCAAATGACATGGGATCCGGATTTTAAAGGGTATATCAATGATGTAGGGGGTCCTACGGCAAATTTTCGTGCGCCGGCATGTAAAAAGCAGCTGGAAAAGGGAGTTTGCCCGAATAAGCAGTGCCTGTTCCCGATACCGTGTAAAAATATGAGGGTGGATCATACGGACTATTTACAGCTTCTGCGGAAGCTGAGAGAGCTTCCGAAGGTCAAGAAGGTATTTATTCGTTCCGGTATCCGGTTTGATTACCTGATTTATGATAAGGACCGTACCTTTTTGCGGGAGCTTTGTGAGCATCATGTCAGCGGTCAGCTGAAGGTGGCACCGGAGCATGTGTGTGACGCAGTGCTTTCTAAAATGGGAAAGCCGAGCCGAGGTGTGTATGATGCATTTCTTGCGGAATATAAAAAGATGAATGCGAAGCTTGGAAAAGAGCAGTATGTGGTGCCGTATCTGATGTCCTCTCATCCGGGGTCTACGATGAAGGAAGCGGTTGAGCTTGCAGAATATTTGCGTGATTTAGGCTATATGCCGGAGCAGGTGCAAGATTTTTATCCGACTCCGTCCACCATTTCTACCTGTATGTATTATACAGGGCTTGATCCGCGTACAATGGAGCCGGTGTATGTGCCGAAATCGCCGCATGAGAAAGCGATGCAGCG
>CAZAUP010000072.1:0-7521 GCA_964488415.1 uncultured Lachnospiraceae bacterium | reverse complement strand
CGAACTCATCTGCCTGAATAAACTTCTCATTTCCCGGGGTAGAAAGTCTTAACATAATTTCACCCATCGTTACCACTTTTGCCATTGTTTTGCTCTCCTTTTAAAATAATTTTCTCTATTCCTGTGCGGCTCTACGCCGCAGCCGACACACCCTTCGGTGTGGGGTTACCTTATCCTACAAGGTTACTCCTTGTTTAAAGATTGCCATGTCGTGATAGCCTGCCTGCTCCGCCTTTACCTGCTCACCGCTTGCTACGGACAGCACATAGGAAAACAGCTTTTCCGCCTGTTCTTCGATTGTAGAACATCCGGCTGCCACACCGCAGTCAAAGTCAATCCAGCCCTGCTTCCTGGCTGCCAGTGCCGTATTGGAAGAAATCTTTACCGTCGGTACAGGTGACGAAAACGGCGTGCCGCGTCCGGTAGTAAACAATACCATATGGGCTCCCGATGCCGCCAGTGCCGTAGAAGCCACCAGATCATTGCCCGGTGCCGATAACAGGTTCAGCCCCTTTTCCTTTACTCGTTCTCCGTAAGAAAGTACTCCCCGCACCGGCGCAGTTCCCGATTTTTGTGTGCAGCCGAGTGATTTGTCCTCTAACGTAGAAATGCCGCCTGCTTTATTTCCCGGCGACGGATTTTCATAAATGGTCTGTCCGTGCCGTAGAAAATAGTCCTTAAAATCATTTATCATACCAACGGTTTTATCAAACAATTCCTCGGATCCGCACCGTTCCATTAGAAGCGTCTCCGCCCCAAACATCTCCGGTACTTCCGTTAAAATCGTAGTACCGCCGAGCTCTGTCAGCACATCGGAGAAAGCGCCGACCGTCGGATTTGCCGTAATACCGGATAATCCATCGGATCCGCCACATTTCAAGCCGATAATCAGCTCAGAAGCCGGTATCTCTTCTCTCTTAAAACCGCCTGCATACGCCATCAGCTCGGAAATCAGCCGCTCCGCCTCCTTCAATTCGTCCTCTTCCTCCTGACAAACAAGGAACTTAACACGCTTTTCATTAATTTCCCCAAGATAGGGCTTTATCGTCCCAATACTGCTGTTCTCACAGCCAAGACCAACAACCAGCACACCGCCGGCATTCGGGTGGGAAATCAAATCTGCAAGAAGCCTTCGCGTATTGTCCTGATCCTCTCCCAGCTGGGAGCAGCCATAAGGATGCGTAAATGCAACCACCTCCTCCACTGTTCCGGAAAGACGCTTTCGTGCACTTCGTTCCATTGCCTGTACTACAGAATTTACACAGCCCACCGTCGGAATAATCCAAAGCTCATTCCGTATTCCAACGCTGCCGTCCTCTCTGCGAAAGCCCTGAAACGTCACTTTTTTTAAGGCTTCCTGCTGCTTTCCTGCCGCACTTTGAACGCCTTCATAATTTATCCGCGGCATATACTTATATTCTACCACATCACTGAGGTTTGTAGCAATATTATGTGTATGAGCCCACTGTCCAGCCAAAATTTTCTTTGTAGCATGGCCTATGGGACTTCCGTATTTAATGATGTCTGCCCCTGCCGGAATTTCCGAAAGCGCAACCTTATGCCCCTGTGGCACCGGCTCACTTACCGTCACCGTGCCCTCCGGCAAAACAAGCTTTTCTCCCTGTACCAAATCCTGCAGTGCAACCGCCACCGTATCCTTTGGATGAATCCGAATCCAGCTCTGCATACTATGCCTCCTGCACATTCACGTTTTCAAGTGCCTTACGCATCCCATTCTCACGAATCTGCTGCACATAGCCGCTCACTGCTTCCGTAAGTCCGGCACAGGCTGTCAGATCCTCGCCCCAGAAATCCGCACGCTCCAGCGCTGCCCTTACAAACGTCTCTGCCGGCCGGTCACTGTATTCTTTAAAAAATGCCAGCACCTCTGCATTATCGCGAATCCGGTAAGTGTCCGTTCCTCTGTTGCCGAGAAGTACACCCTCCTCCTCCGTTCCGGAAGAATAAAAGCAAAGCAATGCCGCAAGAGAAAATACTAAATGCTTCGGCAAGACTCCAAACCGTTCGATATACCCGGTCAGACTCGCCTTGCAGCGCACCTTCCATTTGGAAACGGAATTTAACGAAATATCCAAAAGCGCATGCCTGATAAACGGATTTTCAAACCGCTCGATAACCGCCTTTGCAAACGTCTCACACTCCTCCTTCGGCAGAGAAAGCGTCGGAATAATTTCCGAAAACAGCGTATCCGTCATAAACTTCCGCACGGTTTCATCCTGCATGGACTGTCCAACGTAATCATTGCCCGCAAGATATGATGCGAGCACAAATGAAGTGTGCGCACCATTCAAAATCCGCACCTTACGCTCACGGTACGGCTTCTGATTATCTGTAAAAATTACCGGAAGCCCTGCTTTATCAAGCGGCAGCTCCCCGCGAATATCCTTTTCACTTTCAATAACCCAAAGAGCAAACAGCTCTCCCGTGTCTAATAACCGGTCTTCATACCCGAAGTCGTTCCAGAGGGAAGTGGCTTCGTCCTTCGGGTATCCGGTTACAATACGATCAACGAGAGTAGAACAAAATACACAGCTCTCGTCCAACCATGTTACAAAAGCAGCATCCAGCTTCCATAAAGCCGCATACCGTTTTACACATTGCTTCAGGGTGCTGCCGTTATTCTCAATCAGCTCGCAGGGAATTATAATCATTCCTTTATCTGGCGCACCTTCAAAATAGCAAAAACGCTTATACAAAAACTTCGTCAGCTTCGCCGGGTAATTCTTCGGCGGAGCATCGTCAGGCTTATCTTCCTCTTCAAATACAATCCCTGCCTCCGTCGTATTGGAGACAATAAAGCGGAGGGTTTCACAGGCTGCATATGACATATACTTCTCATACTCCGTTACCGCATCCATGACATCAGAAATGCAGGTAATGATGCGGTTTTCCACCCTGGTCTCTCCGTTTTCCCGACCACGCAGGGATAGTGTATAAACCCCCTCCTGCTCCTGAAACGCCGCAAGAGAACCTGCAGCAATCGGTTTTACCACAGCCACGCTGCCACAAAACAGCCTCTTTTCATTTGCTATATCAAGCATCGCATCCACAAAACCACGCAGGAAATTTCCTTCCCCAAACTGAAGCACCCTCACCGGATACTCCTGCACCTCTCTTCTCTTTTCTGCCACGTTTCTGTTTAAGCGTTCCATACCTTTTCTCCTTATCACTTCCGCCACTTTTTGTAAGCGTTTACAAGTATGATTTTACACATTTTTCTTGTATCTGTCAATCCATTTTCCAATGGTTTTTTATTATTTCAAATTATACTTGCAGTTCCACGATTCCTGTTGTATAATATATGTTAGATTTTTTCTGTTTTTCACATTATTTTGTAAGGGCTTTCATTATGAACATTTACGATGTATCAAAAAAAGCGGGAGTTTCCATTGCTACGGTATCCCGTGTATTAAACGGCAATCAAAATGTCAGTGACAAAACAAAGGAGCGTGTCCTCTCTGTAATGGAAGAGCTCGGCTATACTCCGAATGTATTTGCCAGGGGACTAGGACTCAATACCATGCATACCATCGGTATTCTCTGCTCTGATTCCTCCGATACCTTTCTTGCCAACGCTGTCTATTATATCGAGCAGGCACTTCGCAAGAACGGGTATGAATCCTTTCTTTGCTGTACAGGCTACGAACTGGAAAACAAAAAGAACTATCTTCGTCTCCTGCTTTCTAAACGGGTGGATGCAGTCATACTGGTCGGCTCACATTATTTGGAGTCCAACAGGGCCGACAACGACTACATTATTGCTGCGGCAAACGAGGTACCGGTTATGATGATCAATGCTTATATCCAGCATCCGAACATATACTGCACCCTCTGTGATGACTATCAGGCAGTATACGACACGGTAGGACGGCTTGCCGCCCACGGCAGAACAAATTTTTTGTTTCTCTACCGTTCCGACAGTTTCAGCAGCCGTACCAAGCTGCGTGGCTTTAAGGCTGGTATGGATGCCGTTGGTCTTCCGTACTCCGAAGAATCCATCCGTCTTTGTTCCAGTGATATTTCGGAGTGTAAGGATTTTCTCCTTTCTCTTTTTGAAAAGGGCGCTTCCTACGATGCCGTTTTATCCACCGAAGACAGTCTTGCAGTTGCGGCAGTAAAGGTTGCCGGCAGTATGGGCATCCGGATTCCGGAGGCTATGGAAATCGTAGGCTACAACAACTCCCTTCTAAGCATTTGTACGGAACCGGAGCTTTCCACTCTGGATAACCACGTTGAGACGCTGAGCATTACCACTGTCAACACTCTGATGCGCATCCTTCAGGGAGCAGACGTACCAAACAAAACCACTATTTCCAACGATTTTATTGTCCGCGGAACAGCATATTAATAACATTTCAAAGTAAAAAGAAAGAAGGTATCATTATGACTCCATTCATGGGAAAAGATTTTTTACTCTCCAACAAAACCGCAAAGACCCTTTATCACGACTATGCTGCAAAAATGCCGATTATTGACTATCACTGTCATATTAATCCGCAGGAAATTGCTGAAGACCGCAGGTTTGAAACTATCACGCAGGTATGGCTCGGCGGCGATCACTACAAATGGCGTCAGATGCGCAGTAACGGTGTGGAGGAAAAATACATCACCGGCGATGCCAGTGACTACGAGAAGTTTGTTGCATGGGCAGGCACCCTGCAAAAGGCTATCGGAAATCCGCTCTATCACTGGAGCCATCTGGAGCTTCAAAGATATTTCGGCTATGAAGGCACACTTTCTCCGGAAACCGCAAAGGAGGTTTGGGAGCTTTGTAACAAAAAACTCGCCGAAGCAGATTTCAGCGTGCGGAACCTGATTAAAAAGTCTAATGTTACCATCATATGCACAACTGACGACCCGATTGATTCCCTCGCATGGCATAAAATGCTTGCCGAAGACTCGTCCTTTGACGTACAGGTACTTCCTGCCTGGCGTCCTGACAAAGCCATGAATCTAGAAAAGCCGGATTACATTGATTATTTAGCAAAGCTTTCTGCGGTCAGTGGTGTAAAAATCGAGTCCTATCAGACCTTAAAGGAAGCCCTTCGTGTACGCCTTGCGTTCTTTGCTTCCATGGGCTGTAAAATTTCAGATCACGGTCTGGAATATGTTATGTACGCTCCTGCTTCCGAGGAAGAGGTTGCAGTCATTTTTGAAAAACGCATATCCGGCGAACCGCTGACTGCAAAAGAACTGGCTGCATTCAAATATGCTTTTCTGCTGTTCATGGGCAAAGAATACAACCGTCTTGGCTGGGCAATGCAGCTCCATTACGGTACACGCCGTGACAACAATGCAAAAATGTTTCAGGCCATAGGACCGGATACAGGATTTGACTGCATCAATTCCATCAATTGCTCTGCTGAGCTTGCTGCCTTTCTCGATGCTTTAAACCAGAGTGATGCGCTTCCGCGCACCATCCTTTATTCCTTAAATCCGATTGATAACGCTGCAATCGGCACCATTTTAGGATGCTTTCAGGATTCCTCTGCCATCGGTAAGCTCCAGCATGGTTCCGCATGGTGGTTCAATGATAACAAAACCGGCATGACAGAACAGATGACCTCTCTTGCCAATTTGGGACTTCTCTCTAACTTTATCGGCATGCTGACCGATTCGAGAAGCTTCCTTTCCTATACAAGACATGAGTATTTCCGCCGCATTCTCTGTAACCTCATCGGCACATGGGTAGAAAACGGCGAATATCCGGCTGATCTGGAGTTCCTTGGCAAAATGGTACAGGACATCTCATATAACAACAGCCTTCGTTACTTTGGTTTTTAACTTTGTTTTGAGTCCCCTATATTCAGAAAAAGTCTCTTACGCCTTGTCGTATAGAGGCTTTTTCTTTTTACGGTATTACGAATCCAAAAAAAGAATATACTGGGTCTTGTCAAAGTTCTCTGAATACTGTATAATGATTAAAAATATTACGTCACATTTACAAACGACTTACGGAGGTAGCTATGAAACATTTAATCAGCCCGTTAGATTTATCACCGGACGAGCTTTCGGATTTGCTCAATCTTGCAGAGGCTATTTATTCCTCTCCTGAAAAGTATTCCCATTGTTGTACCGGTAAAAAATTAGCCACTTTATTTTACGAACCAAGTACACGTACCCGTCTCAGCTTTGAAGCAGCAATGCTGAATCTCGGCGGCAGTGTTCTTGGTTTTTCTTCTGCCGATTCCTCCTCTGCAGCAAAGGGAGAAAGCGTTGCAGATACCATTCGCGTTATTTCCTTCTATGCAGACATCTGTGCCATGCGCCATCCAAAGGAGGGAGCACCGTTAGTTGCATCCATGCATTCCTCCATCCCGGTGATTAATGCCGGCGACGGTGGTCACAACCACCCGACCCAGACGCTTACCGACCTGCTTACCATAAAAAGTCTGAAGGGACGTTTGGACGGTCTCACCGTAGGCTTTTGCGGTGATTTAAAGTTCGGCAGAACCGTACATTCTCTAATTAATGCCATGGTGCGCTATCCAAACACCCGCTTTGTCCTGATTTCTCCAAAGGAGCTTCAGGTCCCGGCTTACTTAAAAGAGGAAACGCTGGATGCCATGCATATTCCTTACGAGGAAACCACGAATCTTGAGGCTGCCCTTCCAAAGCTCGACATTCTTTATATGACCCGCGTACAAAAGGAACGCTTCTTCAATGAAGAGGATTACATCCGCTTAAAGGATACCTTTATTTTGGACAAGCAAAAGCTGCAGCTCGCAAAGGAGGATATGCTGATACTTCACCCGCTTCCGCGTGTTAACGAGATTTCCACTGAGGTGGACGACGACCCGCGTGCGGTTTACTTTAAGCAGGCAAACTTTGGCGTTTACGTTCGCATGGCACTCATCATGACCTTACTCGGAATCAAAATCGATTAGTACAGAAAGGGAGGAAGCTAATTATGTTAAATATCGGAGGAATCGGACAGGGTGTCGTTATGGATCACATCGCAGCCGGCTGCGCCATGGACATCTACCATTATCTTGAATTGGACAAAACAGATGCCTGTGTGGCAATTATCAAAAATGCAAAAAGTAATGTAATGGGAAAGAAGGACATCATCAAAATCGAAGGACAGATTGATTTCGACTTCGATGTTTTAGGTGTTCTGGATCCGAATATTACCATCAACATCATCCAAAACGGTATCATTGCCGAAAAAAGAAAATTAAATCTCCCGGAACGCGTCACTAACATTATCCGCTGCAAAAATCCGCGCTGCATTACCTCTGTTGAGCAGGAGCTTCCGCATCGCTTCAAGCTTACGGACCGCGCAAAGGGCGTATATCGTTGTGAATACTGCGAGCAAAAGTTTTCCAGAAAATAAGCAGAATTGATAAAAACAGGGGGCTGCCGCATATATCATGTGGCAACCCCCTGACTTGTTCCTGTGAAATTACTTTCTTAAGCCTAAACGCTCAATTAAAGTACGATATCCCTCAAGGTCATTCTTCTTTAAGTACTCAAGCATACCACGTCTCTGACCTACCA
>CAZAUP010000071.1:0-7701 GCA_964488415.1 uncultured Lachnospiraceae bacterium | reverse complement strand
CGGATACCTGCTTTGAGAAGGCTACCCATGTGGTAGAGCTGGATGCATCCACAATTGAAGCAAATGCACGCTTTTTTGCATCCGAGGCAGATGTGCCGAGAAAGGCGGTTACCATGGGAATGGGGGGGATTATGAGTGCCGGAAAGGTGCTTTTAATTGCAAATGGCAAGAATAAGAAGGAGATTGTAGAAAAGGCATTTTTCGGACCGATTACGCCGGAGGTTCCGGCATCCATTTTGCAGCTTCATCCGGATTTAACTGTAATTTATAGTGAGAATTAAGCTTTGCTGTCGCTGCAAAAGAAAATGAGAACAGGAAGAACCGGCCTGCCGAGCATGGGTCGGTTCTCTTTGTCCGGATATGTCGTATTATGGTGACGTTTCCAAGAATAAGACACATTTTTTGAGGTATAGTGACTCTGCAAAAGGAATAAATTGGTGTAAATTTGTGAATAATTATCATAGGAAAATTCAGAACTTCCGGAGCGGAAAGCCACTGACGATGCAGCCGGTAAAAGATTATGTATCGGTACGATAAGAGAGAACCGGAAATGCGGGGTAAGGAGGAACGAATGGCAGACTTATCGGAATATTTGATTTGGCGCGGGGATATTACCTTTGAGCAGATACCGCTTAATGTGGTAGATTCGTTATTGCTATCTCAATTATCGTATCTGGATTTACGCGGAATCATTGGGAAAAATGAAAAGAGGCAGGAAGGTACGCTGGCAGAGGTATCGAAACGATACTGGGAGCTGCATACGGAAGAAGAGCTGGAAAAACATGTATCCTTTGCTTTGCGAACGGCAGGAGTATTGTTACGGAAGATGGCACAGACAAAGCGGTTTGCAAATCTGAAGCTGTGCAATGCAGAAAGTCGTCTTGATGAAACCGGAGAAGAGCAGTTCGCTGCGTTAGAAATCGTTTTGACAGAAAAGGAGAGTTATATTTCCTATAGTGGAACGGATGATACGCTGGTGGGCTGGAAGGAGGATTTTAATATGTGCTTTTTATCTCCCGTGCCGGCGCAGACGGATGCCAGAATATATCTGGAACAGGTACTTTCCGGAAGCGGGAGAAGGGTTTATGTCGGCGGACATTCCAAAGGCGGAAATCTGGCGGTGTATGCTGCCGTAAAATGTAAAAAGGTATTTCGCGGGAACATTCTGCGGGTCTATAATTTTGATGGTCCCGGCTTTCAAAGAGAGTTTATTGAAAGTGAGCGTTACCGGCAAGTAAAGGAGTTGATTGAAACCTGGGTGCCGGAGTCGTCTGTTGTGGGAATGCTTTTAGAGCATGAAGAGGATTATCATGTGGTAAAAAGTAAGCAAAATGGACTTATGCAGCATGATGTGACTTCGTGGGAAGTGTTGGGGACGGAATTTGTAAAACGACCGAATGTCAGACTGAGCAGCAGACGTTTGGCAGCCGGAGTAAAGGAATGGATGAATGGGCTGAAGCCTGATGAGCTGGAGTTTTTTTGTGACTGTATGTATGAGGTTCTGACAGCTACGGAAGCAAAAACGCTGGCAGATTTAAATAAGGCCCGGCTGAAAAACGTGACAATGATTCTGCGCTCCTATAATACGATAGACAAAAAGGCGAAGGATATGCTGTTTGCCCTGATTAAGGCCATGGTGGCAACCAATGTAAAGCTGGAGCTGCCGCAAAAGGTGTCACAGCGCTTACCGCAAAAATCCGATTGACAAGGAAAAGGAGTTGTGTTATTCTAAACGTAGCGTTAAAATGCCGATTTGCTTTGTATTGCAAATTGATACCGGGGCTAGTACCGGTTTCGACGGGGGTTTTGAAGCTATGGAAGCCATTCGTGGTCCGGAGCCACGTTAAAATTCGGAAATTAAAATTAAACGCTGAAGATAATTTAGCATACGCTGCCTAATGGCAGCTGTCAGACTTAGTGCACCTACACATTAGGACCCTGGCATCGACGATGTAGGAAACGATATACGCAAAGCTTTGAGCGTATAGGCGTAGGATGAAGCTACTAAAGCTTACAGCCTGTTTGCCGGCGGTGAGCGGAGGAAATGTCAAATGACAAACTATAATGGAAGATGCCGTAGCGGATGGGCTTTCGGACAGGGGTTCGACTCCCCTCTGGTCCACTCTGTATTCAGACATAAAGGATAGACCAATGCTTAAATAAGCTTGGTCTATTGCTGTATATAAGGAAGCAAATATAAAGCGCATATTCATAGGCTTGCCGGTATAAGGAAAAAGGGAAGGATATGTGCCTGAAAAAAGGTTGTACAAGGAGGTTTTGATGGAGGTCAAGTTTCATTTGCCGGGGCTGCGTAGAAATTTTTCGATGAATGTGATGCTTTTAGGATTGCTTAAGAGACATCCGGAGTTTTTCAGAGAGGGTGTTAAAATCGGTTCCTTTTTCGGAGAGTTTCCGACTTCTCTGTGGAATGGCGGAAGAAATTCCAGAGGAGACCAGTGCGATGCCGGTTATATTGATAGCGTTATAAAAGGTGTCAATGACTGGGGGGTTCCGGTCAGATTTACCTATACCAATATGCTGCTTGAAGAAAAGGATTTGAAAGATCCGTATTGTAATTATTGTCTGGAAGCTGCCCATAACGGGCTGAACGGAGTGATTCTTGTTTCTCCGCTCTTGGAGGATTATGTACGCAGGAACTATCCGAGGATGAAGATTACAAGTTCTACCTGTAAGCAAATCAGAGGTATTGATGAGGTTAATGAAGAATTGAAAAAAGGGTATGACATGGTTGTTTTGGATTACAACTTAAATAATCAGTTTGAATTGCTGGAGCAGATTGAAGATAAGGGAAGGTGTGAAATATTAGTCAATGCTGCATGTGAGCCGAATTGTGCGAGAAGAGGCGCACATTACAGGCACATTTCCGAAAATCAGAAGAATATTGTAAAGAACAGGGAGCTTCCAAGAGAACGACAGATTCCGTTAAAGCCGTGGGAATGTAAATATTGTACCGGAGCGCAGCAGAATGTGTATACCATTCAGGATTACTGTACCTATGTTTCTCCGGAGGCTATCTGGGAAAAGTATGTTCCGATGGGATTTAACAATTTCAAGATTGAGGGACGCACAGATAATATTTTTGTTGTAATGGAGGCATATTGCCATTATATGGTTAAACCGGAATTTCAGGGGCAGGTGCGTATCATGATGCTAAAGTATTTGGAGGACATGAAGGTGCTGCAGGTGAATAGTCCAAGACCTGCCCCATTTTATCCGAAAAGAAAGGAATAAGAAGAAAGCAGCGGACGGACAGTGACTTCTGCAGATGATTTCTGAAAAAGGCCGGCAGGGCGTAAGTCTTGCCGGAGTTTCTTTTTTAGGAGAAGCATAGCTTAATATTATTGATGAATATATAAAAATTTTAATATATTCAAAAACGATATTGATTTTTTGAAATAACATTGTATAATGAAGGTGAAAGAGAACTGAAAAAAGGAAAAAACTTGATAAAATAAAGAAAAGAATGGATTTTGAGCCAAGGAGAAAATTGTGAGGGATGAGACGGATGGAAGCAAAGAAGTATTCGAAACTGGCATGGTTATGGGAAAATATGAATGGATATCGGTGCGTGTACATAGTAGGCATTTTGGGAACTGTTGTGTACAATGTCATGCAGTTAACAGTTCCTTTTTTTACTCAAAAAATTATCGATATGTTTTTGACGGATGAAAATGCAGCGGAGAACCTGATAAATAAGAGGGATTTGTTCTTTCAATTGATTATTGCAATGATTGTACTAACCTTTGTAAGAACCTTAATTGTATATCTGGTCTGTATGGATGTGGAGCATGTATCCCAAAAGGTACTGTATCGTATCAGGACCCATCTCTTTGATAAAATTGAACGACAGGATCTGCAGTTTTATAATACATATCGTACCGGAGATTTGATGACACGTGTCACCGGGGATTTGGATGCGGTGCGTCATATGATTGCATGGGTTATCCGGAGTATTGTGGAGGCATGTGCGCTTTTGGGTGCCACGGCGGTGTATTTTTTGTATATGGAGTGGCGGCTGGCGCTGGCAATTCTTGCAATTGCTCCGTTTATTATGATGATTATTGTGTTATTCAGAAATAAAGTAGCACCGAGACATAAAGCACTTCGTGAAAAGCTGTCTCATCTGAATACCGCGGCGCAGGAAAACATTTCCGGTAATCGTGTGGTAAAGGCGTTTGCAAGGGAAGATTATGAAATTGAAAAGTTTGATGCATATAGCACTGCATATTCCGAGACCAATAAAAAGACTGCCATGACCTGGCTGAACTTTTTCCCTTATGTCGAAGCCTTTGCCAATCTGATGCCGGTAGTTCTGCTGGCGGCAGGCGGAGTGTTGATTATTAATGGGACACTTACTACGGGGGAGTATGTGGCATTTGCCAGTCTTATTTGGGCGGTGCAAAACCCGATGCGTATGCTGGGTAATATTATGAATGAGTTTCAGCGCTTTTCCGCAGCAGCCGATAAGGTAATGGAAATATATTATTCTGAGCCACATATCGTAGATAAAGAGGATGCAGTCGATTTGCCGGATCGTTTTACTGGTAAGGTAGAATTTAAGCATGTAAGCTTCCGATATGAAGACGGAACCCTTCCGGTGCTTCATGATATTTCATTTGTGGCCAATCCGGGCGAAACGGTAGCTATTATGGGCGAAACGGGTTGCGGTAAAACCTCGTTAATTCAGCTGATTCCGAGGTTTTATGAGCCAACGGAGGGAACGGTGCTGGTGGATGGTATCGATGTAAGCAATATGAAGCTGACGCAGCTAAGAAGGAATATCGGCCTTGCAACACAGGATGTGTTATTGTATTCCGATACGATAGACGGGAATATTGCCTATGGTGACAGCAGTTTGAACAAGGAAGAGGTTGAGAAGTTTGCAAGATATTCGGCAGCAGCACAGTTTATCTCAAAAATGCCGGAAGGGTATGATACCCTTGTGGGAGAACGCGGTGTGGGTCTGTCCGGGGGTCAGAAGCAGAGAATATCACTGGCAAGAGCGTTGGCGGTAAAGCCTGCCATTCTGATTTTGGATGATACTACCTCTGCTGTAGATATGGAAACGGAAAAGCAGATTCAGCATAGTTTGAACGAACTGGATTTTCCTTGTACCAAGCTGATTATTGCCCAGAGAGTGTCTACTACAAAGTATGCCGATAAGATTTTGATTTTACAGGAAGGGCGCATTACAGAGTCGGGGACGCATGAAGAATTGCTTGCAAAGAAGGGCTACTATTACAGCCTGGTTCGACTACAGACCGGAGAGGAGGTATAGCTATGGCTGGGAGAAATACATACAGAGAAGATGAAGCTTTGGAAACTCCTTTTGATTATCGCCATCTTTTAAGAGCCTCTGTCTATATAAAAAAATATACAGGTAAAATGATTTTTGCATTTGCGTTAAGTGCAATCGGCGGAATTACCGGCTTGTTTGGACCAATGATTACACAAAGAGCTTTAGACGAGGCGATTCCGAATAAGGATGTCCGGATGCTGCTTACGATGGTGGTCTTGTTATGCGGAATTTATGCAATTAGTATTGTTTTTACGACAATTCGTTCCAGAATTATGGTGAATGTGAGCCAGAATATTATTTATGATATCAGAAAGGATATTTTTGAACATTTGCAGAAGCTTCCGTTCCAGTATTATGATGACAGACCTCACGGAAAAATATTGATTCGTGTGGTAAATTATGTCAACTCTGTTTCTGATATGCTGTCCAATGGTTTGATTAATGTAGTTCTGGAAATTATGAATTTGATTTTCATTATTATTTTTATGTTCTGCGTGGATGTAAAGCTTTCTTTGGTGGTAATGACCGGTGTTCCGGTTTTGGCTGCTTTTATGTTTTGGATAAAAAACAGACAGAGAAAGGCATGGCAGGAGGTATCGAATAAGAATTCCAATCTGAATGCATATTTGCAGGAGAACATTGTAGGTGCCAGAATTACGCAGATGTTTGCGCGCGAGGAAGAGAATGCGGAGACCTTTGCCGCGTTAAGTGAACGCTGCAGAGAGACGTGGATGAAAGCTGTTATGTACAGCAATATGGTATGGCCTGGTATTGACAATATTTCAGTTTGGGTGAGGGCGGCAGTTTTTATTGTAGGGCTTATTTTTATGGGACAGGGAGAAGTAAGTCTCGGTGTGATTGTGGCGATTACATCCTATGCGGCAAGCTTTTGGCAGCCGATTATGAATCTTGGTAACATTTTTAATAACTTTATTAATAACATTGCTTATTTGGAGCGGATTTTTGAAACATTGGATGAGCCGGTAACTGTGAGGGATGCAGAAGATGCAGCAGAAATGGCGGAAATCAAAGGCGATGTTACGTTTGAGCATGTTACCTTTGCCTATGAAGAGGGAAAAGATGTATTGAAGGACGTTTCTTTTACCGTAAAGGCAGGAGAAAGTGTTGCTTTGGTAGGTCCGACCGGGGCAGGAAAGAGCACTATCGTAAACCTGATTTCCAGATTTTACAATGTAAGCCGGGGAAGAATTTTGATTGACGGACAGGATATTTCGAAGGTCACGCTGCATTCCCTACGTTCTCAGATGGGCATTATGTTGCAGGACAGCTTTATCTTTTCCGGCACCATTGAAGACAATATCCGTTACGGTAAGCTGGATGCAACGGCAGAGGAGATAAGAAAGGCAAGCAGGACGGTTTGTGCGGAGGAGTTTATCACCAGATTTCGGGACGGATATCAGACGGAAGTAAAGGAGCGTGGCTCGCTTCTTTCTCAGGGACAAAAGCAGCTCATTTCTTTTGCAAGGACCTTGCTTTCCAATCCTACGATTCTGGTGCTGGATGAGGCAACCTCCAGCATTGATGTACAAACAGAAAAAGCATTACAGCAAGGTTTAAATGCAATGTTGCAGGATAGAACTTCTTTTATTATTGCACATCGTCTGTCCACGATTAAGAACTGTGACAGGATTATGTATGTAGACCAGGGCGGTATTATGGAATGTGGCAGCCACGAAGAATTGATGTCACAAAAGGGATATTATTATAGGCTGTATACGGCACAGATGGAGGATATTGCGTAGGGGAATGATGCATTAAAAATGTAAGTTTAATATGACTTAAAACAAGGTGCGAAACGAATTGAGCTTACACTGGAAAATGAGACGAATAAGAACATCAGAGTAATAGCAGAAGGTCATCTTGACTTGATGAGAAAGCTGGATGAGGCGCTTAAAGTGGAGAATGAACGGGAAATGCCACTGCTTCGAATGAATGTATTGGAAAACGATGTGAAAAACATCAAAGAAAGTATTGCATAGGTATGTTGGTTGCATAACAAAAGGAAGCTGCTGTTTCAGAAGTCGGGAAGCAGTGGCTTTTTGTTATATCTGCCCTTGTGTTCCGAGGGAAAGTATGCTAGAATCTTGTCTCAGAGAGAGTTTCAAGTTAAAGGAGTTTATTGTGAGTACCAATTACAAACCGACCATTTACGCCTGTTTTATCGGCTACATTGTGCAGGCAATTGTCAATAACTTTGTACCTTTATTATTTTTGACATTTCAGGATTTTTATGGAATTCCGCTTTCGAAAATAACATTTTTGATAGCTTGCAACTTTTTGCCGCAGCTGCCTGTGGATTTTGCATCGGCCTTTTTTTTTTACTAACACTTCCCATACCTAAACTGGGCTTCGCACCTTGA
>CAZAUP010000070.1:0-7934 GCA_964488415.1 uncultured Lachnospiraceae bacterium | reverse complement strand
TAATGTCAGAACGGTACAAATAATAATCTGCAAAATATTCCTTGATGATATGTCCCTTATAGCCGCAGCATATCACAAATTCATTAAATCCGTAATGGGAATAACACTTCATAATGTGCCAGAGAATCGGCGCATCACCGATGGCAATCATCGGCTTCGGTTTCAAATGGCTTTCTTCACTGATACGGGTACCGAATCCGCCTGCCAGAATAACAACCTTCATAAGCTTTCCCTCTTTCGTCTGTTTTTTACCGGCCCCTGCCGATTCTCTCCCACACCCTTTTCCCCATACTTATGGTATATATATTATATCGGCCGCCAAAGATACTTTCTTAATCCTTTCAATATATTTTCTTCCTGTCTGACCGGTCGTTTTTCTAGTTACGATGCCGCTCCTTTGCTCCTGTCATTCTTCTTTTTTCATATATTGGTAGATGTCCCTGCTGATTCTTTCCCTCACCACTGCTCCCCCCTCTGTCTGCTCCGTGCGATATACCTCTACCGTCACGGCTTCCCCGGTCTCCTCCGTCACGACACTTTCTATGCTGACATGCTCCCTCAACGCCTCTTCTGCTCCATACAGAGTCACCTTCACCGTTTCCCCTGTTATCTCGCAAAGCAGGAGCACCGGTGCATCAGTCGTATTTAAAAAACACAAATCTTTATAGTTTTCCGCAATTGCAGCATCCTGTCCCAACGGAATATAGCCAACCGGAAGGGAATGCGGAGACCTCCTTGTAACAGCAAGTCCTGTCCTCAGCAGCGCATTATACAATGTAGTGGAAAGCTGGCACACTCCTCCTCCGATGCTTTCTGACAACGCCCCGTTAATATAAGTTCCTCCCGAAGCGTACCCATTTGCTTCCGTAAAGGGAGAAAGCGCTCCGACGGTAGAAAACTCTTCTCCGGGCAAAATTACCCTGCCGTGCAGATGCTCCGCCCCTGCTGCTATATTCTGCGCTCTCCCGCTTCCCGCCCCGCTATAGGCAGTAGCAAACTCCACAAGCTTCGTATTACATCCTCCTGCAGCCTCCGTAGTAAGCTTCGGCTTAATTACGCTGCCACTAATATACAAACGCACACTGATACCCTCTGCCCATCGCTTTGTCAGCAGCTCCATTGCCTCCGAGAACGCCTTTTCCGCCTCGGCGCAGGTAGCAGATTTGTTAATTTTATAGCCACGCCGTCCTTCCGTTACTGCAATCTCTCCCTCCGCCCACCGCACGGACGCTTCGGCTGCCTCCCGCTCCATAAATTCCGCACAAAGCTCCAGTACCTCCGAAAGCTCCTGTTCCTTCCACAAAAGCACCGGAACCACGGACCTTACACAGAAAGGTGTCCCGAACAGCCTCGCATAAAGCCATTCCCACACCTTTACCTCTCTGCTGCGGGCAAATACAGCTTCCATTGTTTTCTCCGTTTGAATGTACACCATCGCGTCCTTTACAGTCAGATACAGCTTGTTCCCCCTCACCTCGATTTCAATACCGCCGGTTTCCTCTCCATCCGCCTGCCCTGCTTTTTTATAAAGCTCTTCCGCCCTCTCCTTTGCTTCGTTTTGAAGCTCCGGTAAAAGCAGACCCACTACCTCCAGCCACGCCTTCGGTTCCAGTTCGGTCATCCGGGCTTCCGCTTCCTCCGGTGTCAGACCGGAAAGATCCGTTCCGCAAAGCTTGATTCCGGGGGCAATTCGATTGCCACAGGCTGCTTTAACCGTGCCTCCGGCGACCGTCAACCCGAAAAAAAGAAGGACCGCACCTGTCAGCCCGCAATAAATCCACCTTTTCCCCATACCGTTTTCCTCCATACACCGAAACCCTTTTCAAAACCCGGCTACTTAACTATATGATAAAGTCCCGGAAAAAGAACAAGCAGACGGTTGACACCGTCTGCTTTGTCGGCTATAGTAGAGATAACACTTTTTAATAAAGCGCAGATGCAAACAACGGAATAATCATGGTAAGCACCAGAATCCCGGCAACCACTGCCGCAATGATTTTTCTGTGTTTTTTGTTGTACATGGATACACCTCTTTTCCTTAAAGCATTGAAAGGTTGTGACAAAATGCCCCTTTTATTCAGTCTGACATTTATTATACTTGTTTTTCTTTTTTTTCGCAAGTCCCGTCAAAAAAATACCGGACATAAATCGGAAGAGTTTTGGAAACGCGAGCGGGAGGCGGGCTTCGTTCCCGCAAAGGATTTGACCTCCCTGGACTATCTTTCCATCCCTTACAGCTCCTTACCGTTTCGCTACTATACTCCGGGGACAGACGGGCCGGAGCGAATCGGAACGATTCCGTCGCAACAGCTCTCCCCCGATTCCGCCGAAGCCTCTCCGGAGCTTTTGGAGGTGGCTCAAAGCAGCTCCTATATGCTTGCCGCAGAGCACATTGCCCCTCTCGCAGAAGAGCTTGCCGAAGCGGAGCGCTCTGTTTGCGCCCTTTCCGGCAAACGCATTCTGAATCTGACCGGCATTTCTAATACAGAGCTGCGTCTCACCTACGGCACTGCAAGCTTAGAGCCGCTGACAGTCTGCGACCAAAACTTCACCGTGCTGATTCGTACTCTTCAAAAATGGGGTGCCTTGTTAGTTTCCTCCGGCAATCCGGAGGATGCCGTTACCGTGCTTTCTTATGCGGTGAGCATTGGTTCAGACATTGCCGGAACCTATACCCTGTTAGCCCGCCTGTACCGGGACCGCGGAGAGCTCTCCAAAATTGAGGCTTTGAAGTCTTCCGCAGAGCTGCTCACAACCCTGATGAAGCCTTCTATTCTCAGAGACCTGGAATTATTAACCGCAGGGCTGCTGCAAGAGCAAGGATGACCACTTGGTACACAGCCGTTTGATTCCTGCTCCCCCTATATTCTTCCATATTGAAGCAGCAGCTTATCGATTAACCTGGACGCTTCACTTTTTGTCAGGGTTTCATAATTCGGCTTCAGGCTTAGTCCGTGCGCCGCTATAATCGAGCTTAAATATGCACACTGACGTTTTGTCACCGGCTCCGTTTTTTTCGGTCGGTAAATCAGCGGTTTTGGCTCAAACACCTTTTCCTGTCCCGTTCCATATTGCATATGCAGGCTCAAATACAGCTCTGCTGCGGCACAGGCATCCTCACAGGCCCGGTGTGCATGCTCATTCACAATACCATATTCTTCGCACATGGCTGCCAGTGTTTTGCTCGGCAGCTCCGGACGGCACTGTCTTGCTAAAAACAACGTATCAATTCCCAGGTATTCAAAGGAAGCTCCCATACGCACCGCCGCCACCTTTAAAAAGCTGTAGTCAAACGAAAGGTTATGTCCGAGAAGCACCGTTTCACCCTCCAGAAACCGGAGAAAGGAAGCCACAGCCTCCTCCTCCTCCGGTGCATCCCTCAGCATCTCCTCCGTAATTCCGGTAAGCTCTGTAATTCTGACCGGCAGCCCCGCAATCTGTGGATGAACCAACGTGGAAAACACCGCTTGCTGTACACCGTTCTCATATTTCACTGCACCGATTTCAATGATTTTTTCTTTTTCCGGCGAAAGTCCGGTGGTTTCTATGTCAATTGCCGTAAATTGCATCCTTGGTATCCTTTCTTTCCTCTGTCTTCGTTTCTTTTAAAGCTGCTGTATCTTTACTTTCCGCAGGACGGACACTCCTCCCGCAAAAAGCATGCTGCACATTGAGGCGAACGCGCCGTACAAATAGTTCGTCCCAGCTGTATAATATGAATGTTATATAAAATCCAGTGATCCTCCGGCAAAAGCTCCATCAGCTCAAACTCAATTTTTTCCGGATCCTCAGAATCCGTAAATCCAAGCTTTTTCGAAATTCGTTTCACATGGGTATCTACAACTATACTGGGCTGATGGTAAATATTTCCCCGAATCACATTGGCAGTTTTTCGTCCTACCCCCGGAAGCGCGGTTAACGCCTCAATGGAGGACGGCACCTCACCGTTATACCTTTCCAGCAGCATCGCTGCGCACCCGATGATATTCTTTGCCTTGTTATGATAAAAGCCTGTCGGCCGGATATCCTCCTCCAGCTCCCTTAAATCCGCCTCCGCAAAGGCCGATACACTGTCATACTTCCGGAACAGCTCCGCCGTCACAAGGTTCACTCTGGCATCCGTACACTGTGCGCTTAAAATCGTCGCGAACAAAAGCTGCCATGCATTTTCATGATTTAAAAAGCATCGGTATTCTGTCGTATATTCTTTGTCCAAAAGTCCTAACACCCTGACCGCATGTGCCTTCCGCTCTTCGATTTTCCTTTTCGACTGCCTTCCCATCATTCTCCCTCTTTCCCGTTCTCATAAAGTTCATCTTTCTTTTTTTGACATTATCTGCTATAATATAATTAAATACACTTCAAGGAGGTTTTTTCATGTTACAGAATATTTTAAACAAGTTCAATACCGTAAAAACCGTAAAGGATTTAGTTATCTCCCTTTTATTCTTCCTCATTGCTCCATCGGTTGTAGGCTTTGTTGCAGGCTTACTCAGCAAAATCCCGGTTGTCGGTCTGGTTGCAGGTATCATTTCCTGGTTATTCGGTATTCTTTGCTTTATCGGTCTTATTCTTTCCATTCTCGGCTTTGTAAAGAATAATGCGAAATAACACTCTGTCACTTAAAGGGGCTGTCACACGATACCGTGTGCAGTCCCTTTTTACTTTATAGGAAATACCGTGTTGCGACAGCGTGCTAAAGTGCGTTCCTATAAAGCAAAAAACGCTCCGCGGGGATTTGATTTTATTCGTCTAATGGCAGCAAATTTTTCCAAAGCATAGCACCTTCCGGCGGCAGAACCAGTGAAAGCATGCCGTCCCTGACCCCGGTAAGCTGCGCCTCGCAGGAAAAGCCTTCCCGTCCGGTAGCAAATAAGGACACCACCGGTATATTTCCAGTCATCCCCAGCTCCCATACCGGCAAAGCAAGCGTCTGCTCCCTTTCTCCCCGATTGACCACCGTAACAATACTGTCCTTTGCATCAAAACGTCCAAACGCAATCACATCCTGCGCCATAAAAATCATTTTGATGGAACCGGTTCGCAGTGCCGGATACGACCGGTGAATCCGTATCAATTCCCGATGCAATTCTATCAATTCCTTCTCTTCTCTTCCCCACGGATAGGTCCGGCGATTATCCGGGTCAGTAAAACCACAGACTCCGGCTTCATCTCCGTAATATACGGTCGGCGCACCCACCCAGGTCATCTGTACTACAACCGCTGCCATAAACAATGAGCGTTTCACGCCCTCGGAAGCCGCTTCCGAGCCAAGATTTCCCACACGGCCAACCTTTCCGTTGGTTCGTGTCAGAAATCTGGAATGGTCATGGTTTGACAATTCGTTCATCGCAGCCTGCAGCGAACCCGTCTGAAACTGCGCCATATGATACGTCATGGCATCTGCAAATGCCCCTGCATTTCCCACCAAATCAGCGCGGTATGCATCACTGTGTTTTTCCATGCCTGTGAAAAACCAGGTCAGAGGCTCCATAAATGCATCATAATTCATAACTGAGTCCCACTCATTTCCCCCCAGCCATGCCCTTGCACTGCCGTAGTGCTCTGCCAGAATCAGCGCCTCCGGATTTTCTTCCTTTACCGCCTTACGGAATTTCTGCCAAAACGCATGATTAAACTCCTCGGAATGCCCCAAATCTGCTGCCACATCCAAGCGCCAGCCGTCCACATGATAAGGTGCAGAAACCCACTTTTTTGCAATCCGCAAAATATATTCGCATAACTCCTCCGATGCCTCATAGTTCAGCTTCGGAAGCGTAGCATGCTCCCACCAGCCTTCATAATGCGGATTATACGGCCATTCCTCCCTCGTAAATGCAAAAAAGCTGCGATACGGACTCTCCTCAGACACATATGCACCCTTTGCATAGCCCGGCACGTTTTCGTAAATCCGCTCACGATCCAGCCATTTATGAAAGGATCCGCAATGATTAAACACGCCGTCAAGAATCACGCGCATTCCCCGCTTATGAGTTTCCTCCACAAATGCCGCAAAATACGCATTACTTGCCTCCAGATTCTCTCTGGTACTGACTCTGGAGCTGTACCTGGTGGCATGTACATTGTCTCTGTCGCCTTCCGCAAGGCATTCTCCCTCATCCCGCAAAATCACCCCATAATGCGGGTCGATATAATCATAATCCTGACTGTCATATTTATGATTGGACGGAGAAACAAACAGCGGATTAAAATAAATCACCTCTATGCCCAGCTTCTGCAGGTAATCCAGCTTGTTCCAGACACCCTGTAAATCACCGCCGTAAAAGTTTCTGACATCCATCCCATCCGGCATACGGTTCCAATCCGTTACCGCATGCACCGGTTCATTAATATAGCAATATTCTCTTTCCTTCACATCATTGGCAACGGTTCCGTTACAGAACCGGTCGGTAAAAATCTGGTACATCACCGCACCCTTTGCCCAGTCCGGTACAAAAAAGCCCGGCGTAATCCGGAAAAAGAACTCTTCCTTTCGTTCCCTTACCGCACCTCTCCGGTCATAAAACCAGACCTCTTCGCCAAAATGCACCTCAAAATAATAGAGTACCGCCGTATCGCCTGTCGTATACTCCGTAGCATAATACGCAAACGTCTCATTTTCTTTTTCAAGTGTCAGTGCCACCCGCTCTTTTCCGATACAGACGAGTGCCTCTGTCACACTGCCCCTTGCAGTACGCAGACGAAGCCTTACGGCATCGCCTGCCGCAGGCTCGGCAGGAAATCTGTATTCAGCTGTACCGTCCGAAAATAGCGCTCTTATTTTATCCATACTGACCTCGTTTTAATAAAGTACTCTACATGTGAAAAGCCCGATGACAATGTCACCGGGCTTTTCGGAGAAGGTATTTTGTTACTTATGGGGTGTAGCAAAAACTATATAATGTATTGGGGTTTACGAGTGTTATTATAGCATCATTGCTGCCGGAAGTGTGCACAAACATTGCCCCTTTTTTTATTTTTTTTTGTTATTTTTGCCACATACTCCTGCCGGCATCCCCACAAATTGCTCAAAAATGTCCAAAAAAGCCCGTCAAATCATATTTGTTTTTGACTCAGGCAAATAATGCCTCAAATTCTTCGCGTCCGATACGCTCCTTTTCTATTAGCAGTGCCGCACAGGAATGAAGTACATTCTCATGCTCACGAAGAAGTCTCTTTGCCTCCTCATAGCACTCGTCGATAATACGGCGTACCTCCAAATCAATTGCATTCGCCACACCCTCGCTGTAACTGCGCGTGTGTGCTAAATCCCGGCCGATAAACACCTCATCGTCCTCGTTTTCATAATTCACCATGCCGATTTCACCGGAGAAGCCGTAACGTGTCACCATACTTCTCGCTACTGCAGTCGCATGCTTGATATCCTGTGAAGCACCGGTCGTAATATCGTCAAAAATCAGTTCCTCTGCAATACGTCCGCCCAGGCTTACAATAATATCCTGACGCATCCTTCCCTTGGTTAAGAACATCTCGTCACGCTCCGGAAGCGGCATCGTATAACCTGCAGCACCGCCTCCCGTCGGAATCACGGACACTGCATAAACCGGTCCCACATCCGGCAATACATGAAACAAAATTGCATGACCTGCTTCATGATAAGCAGTAATTTTTTTCTCTTTTTCGGAAATAATACGGCTCTTCTTCTCCGTACCGATACCCACCTTAATAAAGGATTTCTTCACATCCTCTTCCACAATAAAGCTTCTTCCATCCTTTGCCGCAGCAATTGCTGCCTCGTTCAGAAGATTTTCCAGATCAGCACCGGTCAGTCCTGCGGTAGTCTGTGCCAGCTGCTTTAAGTCCACATCCTCCGCCAGAGGCTTTCCCTTTGCATGAACCTTCAAAATCTCTTCTCTGCCGCGCACATCAGGCTTTCCCACCAATACCTTACGGTCAAAACGTCCCGGACGAAG
>CAZAUP010000069.1:0-7965 GCA_964488415.1 uncultured Lachnospiraceae bacterium | reverse complement strand
TAACGTCCCTATCTCTCATCTCAAAGCCCTCGGACTCAGCCGCGCCAAGCACGCTCTCCACAACGATTTCCGCAAGGTCATCTCCCTCACGGATAATCGGGCAACGCACGCCTCTTGAAACAGTACCTACTCGTCTTTCCATCTGACTACCTCTGCTTTCCGTCTTAGTTAAGGTTGTATACAAAAATACAATCCGTTCAATAAATATTACGACTTATTATAACTCCATTTTTTTCTCATGACAAGAGTTTTTTTTCGCAGAGCTCATTTTTATTCATGTGTACCAAGACGACGCAACAATCAAATGAATTTTTTTCGCTTTTTTACAAAAGAAAAATTTGTTTTTAAACGATATCCACTACGCTTCTCCGGCCATATAATAGTATAAAAAATTCTCAGGGAGGTTTTATGGAAGCCCTTGAATACACACAGCACAATAACAATCTTTCTCCCGGAAACACTCTCCGCGCTACGGATGCCCTGATTCAAAGCATTACAACCGACCGTGGCACTACCTTTGTTACAATCAGCTACACCGATTGTACATTCTGCCGGAATCAAACACAGGTTACGCTGATTGTCAATCACGGCACGGACATCCGTGACGAACATGGCAGAAGCATTTCAGTAAACGCCTTAGAGCCAGGCATGCACATTGATACCACCTTTTCCCGAAACATGACCCGAAGCATTCCGCCTCAGACACAGGCATTTCAGATTCGCATAAGAACAAGGCAGTCTGCCTCAGCCACTACGGTAGGACGAATCCTCGACATTAATACAAGGGAGCAATTTCTCCGTACCATCAGCGATGCAAATCCTGCCTCAATCATCCGGTTCAATCTCTCACCGGATACCCGCATCCTTGATCCGATTGGCAGAAGAATTTCCTTATCCAGTCTTATTCCGGGTCTTCGTGTCCGAATCGAACATGCCTCCTTTATGACCGCCAGCATTCCTCCTCAAACGACAGCATTTGAAATTCGGGTGATTCTGTAAAAGGGAAGGTTCGCACACACTTTCCTTTAAACAAAAGAGTGCCGCGTCATACAACGGGTTAAAACAGCTTGTATGTACAGCAGCACTCTTTGTTATTTGCTTTAATACTATTTCTAATTGCTTTTTACAGCCCATCTCAGCTTCGTGGATTTCGCCCTCGGATTTCTTTGACACTCCGCTGCCGACGGACGTATCACTTCCTCAGACACATCGCTATAAATGCCCTCCTTTTTCAGCTGCTTAAACGACTTCTTCACCAGCTGGTCCTCACCGGAATGAAAGGTAAGGATTGCCACTCTCGCTCCCGGCTTCAAAATACCGGGCAATTTTTCAAGAAATGCATACAGCACCTCAAACTCGCTGTTGACATCAATACGCAGTGCCTGAAACACTCTGGCACAGGATTTTTTTACCGCCTCCCTGTAGTCCGCCGCGGGAAGTCTGCAAAGTGCCTCCTCAATAACTTCACGAAGCTCCGTGGTCGTTTCAAACCTCGCCCCCCGCTTCATTTTCTGAAATACTACCCTTGCGATTTCCTCCGCATACGGTTCGTCGGAATTTTCCGACAGCATCCCGATAAATTCTTCCTTTGAAATGCTGCGCAGCCGCTCCGATGCCGGCTGCCCGTGCTCCGGATCCAGTCGTAAATCGAGCGGTCCTTCTGTCTTATAGGAAAACCCTCTCTCCGGATTATCAATCTGCATAGAGGACACTCCAAGATCTGCCAGTACAAAATCAAATCTTCCTGCCTTCGCCGCCACTTCGTCAATATTAGCAAAGTTCGTCTGGCAAATCGTCAAAATATCCTCACCAAAGCCCTTTTCCTCCAGTCTCCTTTTCGTTTTAACGATTTCAATCGGATCCACATCCAGCGCATACATATGCCCCCTGCCTTCAAGCTTTGCCAGCATTGCGCTTGTATGTCCACCGTAACCAAGCGTTGCATCCAGCCCCTGCTCTCCCGGCTGTATTCGTAACACCTGCAAAATCTCCTCCACCATAATGGAAATATGCATCCCCGCCGGCGTACTGCCCTTTCGGATGACCTTTTCAATGGTATCTGCATACTTCTCCGGCTGTGCCTCCTTATATTTCTCGTGGAACGTCCTCGGATGAGTCCCCTTATATCGCACCCTGCGCTTGTGCGTGGTTTCATTGTTTGGTTGGTTCGTCAAAACAAGTCTCCTTCCTGCTTCTTTAAACGTAAAAAACGACCTGTATCGTTTTACTTTCCACTGTTTAATATATCGCTTTCTTTATAAAAAAACAAGAGGCAGTCACACTTACGTGCGGCGGTCCCTTGTCTGATACTTTATCATCGGAATTTGCTACTGCATATCCTCCAGTAGCTCATGATAAAAATTTCCGTAATCTTTTCTCCCCTTTGCAATAAACTTAATTGCCGAAGACGGATGACAATTCATAATGCCGGTCAGCAAATACGGAACATCATAGCCCCAGACACGCCCCTTGTCCTTCTCCTCCTGAATGTACATTGGTACAAACTCCATAACCGGAGCCAGATTATACTTCGGGTTTCTTAAAAATGCAAGCAGAGATTCCATGTAACAGTTTCCGGCACCTCTGCCCATACCGCTCATAGTGGCATCCAGAAAGCTTGCACCCGTAGCACAGGCCTCAATGGTATTGGCGAATGCCAGCTGCTGATTATTGTGGGCATGAATACCGATTTTCTTACCATGCTTTGTTGCAATCTCCATATATTTGTCCGTCATTCTGCGAATCTGCTCCGGATAAAACGCACCGAAGCTATCTACTAAATAAATAACATCTACGTCAGACTCCGCCAAAAGTTCCAGACCCTTATATAAATCCTCCTCACGAACCTTGGACACTGCCATAATATTTACCGTAGTTTCGTAGCCCTTCCCGTGAGCATCCTGAATCATGTCAACGGCTGCCGGAATCTGATGAATATATGTAGCAACTCGTACCATATCAATGATGCTGTCTGCCTTATTCAAAATATCATTCCTGTAATCCGTTCTTCCCACATCAGCCATTACTGCAAGCTTCATTCCCATATCGCTGGTGCCTATCACCGCACGAAGCTCCTCCTCATCACAGAACTTCCACTTGCCAAACTCTTCACGTTTAAAAATTTCCTTGGAAGCCTTATACCCCAACTCCATATAATCTACACCGGCCTTCACATTGGTACGGTACAAAGCCTTTACAAACTCATCCGTAAACTCAAAATTATTTACCAAACCGCCATCACGCAGTGTACAATCCACGACCTTAATATCCGGTCGAAAGCCAATTAAATTACCGTTGTTCTTTTCCATAGATGCCTCCAAACCAAGTGCCGTCCGCCTCTTTAGCAATTAAAAGCGTTGCACTTTAAAGTAATAAAGTACCCTTATTATATCTCTGACATATAAAATTGTCAAGTAGCAGCTCGCTCATTTTTTCCGTAAAATTTTAAAATTTTACTGCTTTCACACTCTTTCAACAAAGGGAGCTGTTCTTCCTCTTCTTTGATGCTATCGCTTTTGCAGCTGGTCTAGATTCTTTTCATACGCCGGAACAAATTCCTCCATAAAGCAATCCGCCTCCGGCAGTCCCATTGCAGCAATAGAAGCTCTGATGGATTCCAGTGCATTGTCAAATTCCCGGTTTCCCGTCTTTTTCTCCTCGATACATTTAATCAACGCCGAAAGCTTATCCGCTGCCTTCACCAGCCGCCAAAGATACTCTTCCCCCGGCTGTTTAAAATACAGACCGTGGAACTCTTCCCGTAAATCCTCCGGCAGCATGGACAGCAGCTGCTCCGCTGCCGCATCCTCAATATGGTGAAATACCTCCTGCATCGTATCATTATAGTACTTTACCGGAGTCGGCATATCTCCGGTAATAATCTCCGTAGTGTCGTGATACATCCCGATTAACGCTGCACGGCTACCGTCCAGCTTCTTACCAAAGCGCTTATTTCCGATGCAGCAAAGCATATGAGCAATCATAGCCACCTCCAGCGAATGCTCACTAATGTTTTCCGTGCAGGAATTCCGCATCAGTGCCCACCGGTCGATATATTTCATACGCGACATCATCGCACAAAATCCACTTTCTGTTCTTTCCATTCCTTTTCTCCTCGTAAATCAGAGCCCTAGTCAGACAGGGCTCTGCAAAGGTCTCATCATTTCTTTTCTCCATGCGGTCAGCCCAGTGCCACATCTAAAATCATCATAATCATAAAACCGACTCCAAAGCCTATCGTTCCGAAATCCGAGGAAGCCCCCTTTACGCTTTCCGGCACCAGCTCCTCCACAACCACGTAAATCATGGCACCTGCCGCAAACGCCAGCAAATACGGCAGCACCGGAATAATAAAGCCGGACAACAGTATTGTCACGATTGCCGCAATCGGCTCCACCAAACCGGACAGGGCACCTGCCGCAAATGCCTTTCGTCTGCTTCCTCCCGCACTTTTCATCGGAAGCGAAATCACTGCCCCCTCCGGGAAATTTTGAATTGCTATTCCGATTGCCAGTGCCATGGCATCCGCCGTCCGGATTCCGCCCTCTCCCGTCAATGCCGCTGCAAACACTACACCGGTTGCCATTCCCTCAGGAATATTATGAAGCGTCACCGCTAAGGTCAGCATAGAAAATCGTCCGAGCCTGCTTTTTAACCCCTCCGGAGCCTCCTCCCCCGGATGCAGATGCGGAATCAGCCGATCCAGCATAAGTAAAAACATAATCCCAAAGGCAAAGCCTACGGCTGCCGGCAAAAAAGCCGGTACAGGACCGTTTTCCGCCATTTCAATGGCAGGAATCAAAAGCGACCAAACCGATGCCGCTACCATAATGCCTGCCGCAAAGCCCAGCAATACCTTTTGTACTCTTTCTCCTACCGCCTCCGTTTCCGGAGACACTCCTCCCTGCTTTTTCCCACGCATAAAAACAACACAGGCCGCGCCTAATGCCGTTCCCAAAAAGGGAAGAAATATTCCGAATATCAATTCTCCCGTCATACAAACCTCCGTTGCAGTACCTACTACCCTTACCATATGCTACACAAAGAAGAATGCCCCGGTTCATCTTTTTTTATTATGCGATATTTGCGGAATACTGTCAAGAGGTATACCAGACCGGACACTGCAGTCTTGGTTACTTCCGGCATAGAAAGAAGGACCTCTTTAATATTGATATTTTTTTCTTAATCCCAAAAGGAATGCCACTGTTACAAGCACTGCCATCACTTCCGCCGCCACAATGGAAATCCAGATACCATCCAGCCCCCAAATCAACGGCAAAATCAACACTGCCGCCACCTGAAATACCAGGGTCCGCAAAAAGGAAATTAAAGCTGATACCAGTCCGTTGTTAAGTGCCGTAAAAAAGGAGGAGCCGAAAATCGCTATTCCCGCAAACAGGAAGGAGAAGGAATAAATAAAGAAACCCCGTACCGTCATTTCCATCAATTCCCTGTCATAGCTCACAAACAGCCCGGAAAGTGGTTTTGCCAGCAGCTCCGCGAGCAAGAACATTGCCACAGAAAACAGCACTATAATTGTCACGCTTTTCTTTCGCAGGCTCTTTAATTCCTCTGTATTCTGTGCCCCATAATGGAACCCTACCACCGGCGCAATCCCTGTGGAATAACCGATGAAAATCGCCAAAAAAATCATATTCACATACATCAGCACACCATAGGCTGCCACGCCGTTTTCTTCCGCAAACTTTAACAGCTGTATATTATACAGCATACTGACAACAGACATGGAAATGTTAGACATAAGCTCCGAGGAGCCATTTAGTGACGCTCTCCAGATTGCCCTGCCGTCAAAACGCGTTTTTACCAAACAAAGGCATCCGTCCCGTTTTACAAAGAAATAAACCAGCGGAATGATACCTCCCAGACACTGACTGATGGCAGTTGCAGCAGCAGCTCCTGCCAGTCCCCAGTGAAACACCGCCATAAACAACGCATCCAGCACCATATTCACCACGCCGGAAATTACAGTGACCGCCAACCCGATTCCCGGTTTTTCCGCTGTCACAAAAAAAATCTGAAACTCATACTGTAGCATATAAAACGGTACTGCCAGCACAATAATGCGCCCATAGGTCACACAGTCCGTTAACATGGTATCCTCCGCACCAAGCCAGCCGGCTACCTTTGGCAGAAAAATCAGTGCCAACACCGCAAGCACAACACCACATGCAAACGTCACATAAACAAACAGGGAAAATAACTGCTTTGCCTTCTCTGTCTTTCCTTCTCCCATCGTCTTTGCCACCAGTGCACTGCCACCCGCTCCGAACATAAATCCGATAGCACCCAGAATCATTAGCACAGGCATAATGAAATTTACTGCGGCAAAAGGGGTTTTTCCTACAAAATTTGACACAAAAAAGCCATCTACCACACCATAAATCGAGGTGAATACCATCATAACAATCGATGGCCACGTAAACCTTAACAATCTCTTATAGTCAAAATGATCCGAAAGCTGAATCATATCCTTTTTCATAATCTGTTCTTTCATGCCTTTCCTCCAAATTGCAATTTCACTTTACAGCAGCTTCGCCTTTTCCTTTAATACTTCCAGATAACGCTCCGTCAATGCCAAATACTGCTGTCGTTCCTCCGGCTCCCATTCTGCAAAAATTTCATTTTCAGCCCGCAGCAATCTTCCTACGGTACGTTTTGCAAACGCTTTCCCGTTTTCAGTAAAACAAACCGTTTTTTTTCTTCTTCCCGCCGCTTTCAGGAACACCAGTCCCTCCATTTCCAGTTTCCGGATAGCAGAATTAATCGTTTGCTTGCTGATACCGGATATCCGGCAAATATCGCTGATAGGAAATGCGTCTTTATTTTCGTAAACCGTATATAAAATCATCATACACGCATCCGAAAGCCCAAATTTAAGCGCAATCTCATGATACATGGAATCAATTTCATTGACCAGATGATTATACCGCTGGTGCTCATCTGACAGTCTGTCCATCCTTCCCCTCCTTTCTTTCGTCCGAAATCAGACCTTTGCCATTATAGTACGATTTCAGACAAAAGTCAAGTATTCTATACGCTCTATCTCAGCCTCTATCTCAACGCACCTTTCCAGACACGGCTGCCGCAAGGCACACAAAAAAAGCCACTTGCAAAAGCAAATGACTTTTCTTTACAGGGGCAGTAGGATTCGAACCCACGACCTGCGGTTTTGGAGACCGATATTCTACCAGCTGAACTATACCCCTATTTACAATTTTAACTGCCACATTATATTACTATGTTTTTTCTGAATTGTCAAGTGGTTTTGTTTATTTTTTGCTCGTCCTCCGTTCATTTTTCCCAAAAAAGAAAGGAAGCCTTTCACATACCACCTGACTTCCTCTGCTTTCCTGTCTTTTAAATGTTCTTCCCTTACTTTGTGGCAAGATACTCGTTAATCTTTTCTACCAGCTCATCTGCATCAATACCGTGTACCATGCACGCCATCTCAAGGCTCTCACCCTGTGCGGACGGGCAGCCAATACAGTGCATACCTGCTGCAAATAAAATCTCAACAATGTTCGGATCTACCTGAATCAGCTGTGCGATAATCATCTCTTTATTAACCTGCATTCTCGTTCTCCTTTCATAATACACATTCTCATAGCATCAAGTATACACAACCTGTCCATTTTCGTCAAGGGAAAACCTTGGATGAATACCGGCGTTTTGCATTCTAAACTGAAACGAAAAATTTGTAAAGGGATTTTTCTCCGTTCGTAAAATGGGGCTTGTTTTATTTGTAACTTTATATTACAATATAGACAAACTAATAAAAGGAGGATATCACAATGGCATATAAGATTTCTGATCAGTGCATCAGCTGCGGTGCTTGTGCAGCAGAATGTCCGGTAGGCGCAATCAGCGAGGGAGCTTCTCAGTACGAAATCGACGCTGACGCTTGCTTAGAGTGCGGTGCTTGTGCAGCAACCTGCCCGACTGAGT
>CAZAUP010000068.1:0-8095 GCA_964488415.1 uncultured Lachnospiraceae bacterium | reverse complement strand
GGCTCCAGATACCGGAGAGACAAATCATCCAGCTCTACCTTAATCTTGGAAATACCGAGACGCTGTGCAAGCGGTGCATAAATATCCATGGTTTCTCTTGCTTTTTCGAGCTGCTTTTCCGGCTTCTGATACTGCAGCGTGCGAAGATTATGCAAACGATCCGCCAGCTTAATCAAAATGACACGGATATCCTTTGCCATGGCAAGGAACATCTTTCGAAGATTCTCTGCCTGCAGCTCGACCTTGTCCTTAGAATAATTGAGCTGCGTCAGCTTTGTAACACCATCCACCAGAAGTGCGACCTCACTGCCAAACAGCTCCGTAATCTCAGCCAGCGTATACGCGGTATCCTCTACCACATCGTGCAAAATTCCCGCTATGATGGTCTCTTTATCCAGCTCCAGCTCTGCCAGTATAATGGCAACACAAAGCGGATGAATGATATAAGGTTCTCCGGACTTGCGGAGCTGCCCGTCATGAGCCTTGTCTGCAAGCTGATAAGCCTTCTCAATCATCGACAAATCCGTGGAAGGATGATACGCCCGTATCGTATCGATTAATTTTTGATACAGCACCTCCGGGCTGGTAAAATCCGCAGGGGTGCTGAGCTCTTTCTTTTCCGTCCTTTTTATCTGCACGGTTCCTTCTTTACCTGTGATTTTCGTTTCCATGTTGCCCCCTACTCCGGCCACGCGGCCTTTCTGTGTGAAACCCACCATGAAATAAACCGGCTCTTCCGTATCCTTTATTTTCCCGGATACACAACCACCGTCTCCACGTCATAGTCTGCAAGCTTTTTTCTTCCTTCCAGCCCCGCAAGCTCCAGCAAAAACAGAACCTTCACTACTTTTCCGCCGAGCTGTTCAATCAGCTTAATGGCAGCCTCTATCGTCCCCCCTGTCGCAATCAGATCATCTACCAGAACCACCTTTTGCCCCGGCTTTATCGAGTCCTTATGCATCTCCACGGTTGCGGTACCATATTCCAGCTCATAGGTTGCTTCCACGGTTTCGCATGGCAGCTTTCCCTTCTTACGCACCGGGACAAAGGATTTGTGCAGATTGTACGCAAGCGGAGCCCCGAAAATAAAGCCTCTGGATTCAGCTCCCACCACTACATCAAACTCTACATCCGTAAGCTTCTTTTGTAATTCCGTAATTGCCATATGGAATCCGTCTGCATCCTGAAGCACCGTCGTAATATCCCGGAATAAAATACCGGGTTCCGGGAAATCCGGAATCGTTCTCACATAATCTTCAACCGTTTTCATTAAGTACCTCCTTGTCAGTCCACCGGTCGTTCCGGCAGCCTGCTCAGTCCTTCTTTAAGTAACTTTATATGATTTATGTATTAGTATACCACCTTTTACACAGAAAGAAAAGTTTTTTTCTTTTGAATGTAAATCTGCTCTATTTGCTCTGCATAAGCCTCTTTGGAATACTGCTTTGCCGCCGTAAACGCCATCCTTCGGAGCTCCTCCTTTTCTTCTCCGTACAAAACGGTCTCCAGTCCTGAAAGGAACTCCTCCGGTGTCTCGTAGGAAAACCCGTTTTTTCCGTTGTACAAAACATTTTGGAGACAATCATCCTTCTTCGCTACTACCGGCAGTCCGGCTGCCATGGCTTCAATATAGGTCAGACCCTGGGTCTCGCTCTGGGATGCACTGACAAATACATCCCCCAGCGCATAATACGCACCGATTTCATCCCAAGGCTTTGCCCCCGCAAAAATCACCCTTCCGGACAGCTGCTTTTCCTCCGCCAAATGTTTCATCTCTTCTGCCGCAGGACCATCTCCGATAATCAAAAACCTTGCCTCCGTATGCTTCTCAAAAAAAGCCGGCAGCAGCTTCAGCAGCTCTTCGATATTCTTTTCCGGTGCCACCCGCCCTACATAAAGAATGACCTTTTCGGTTCCGTCCAAACCAACCTCAGCCCTCTTCTCGGAAATCGTCCCTGCGTCGTAGCCGCTCCCGTCAAATTTGGACAAATCAATTCCGGTAGGAATCACGGAAATCTCCGTGCGCACCTGATACTGCTCCAGCAAATGCCTTACCTTTTCCGTCGGCACCACCACATGACCGCCATGATTGCAAAAAAACTTGGAATACTGCCTTGCAAAGGCCTTTGCCCTCTTCTCCAAAACACGCACCGGCGCAATATAATGGGTATAGTCCTCATAAATCGTATGGTAGGTATGTACTGTAGGGATTTTATGCTCCGCCGCCACAATGCGTCCAAAAATTCCGAGTGCAAACTCCGTATGTGTATGAATTACATCCAGATGCAGCCCTCTAATCACCGTATCCAGCTTATGCTGGTAAAACATACCGATTCTCCGCTCACTTAAAAATTTACATGGCAGACTCGGCACCCGGTAAACACCTTCTTCCTTCTCCGGTGCTTCCGGTGCCGTAGTCGTAAATACAAATACCTCATGTCCCCTTTTTATTAACTCCTGCCGCAACAGATACACGGATGCAGCAACCCCGTTTATCTCCGGATAATAGGTATCCGTAAACAATCCTATTCTCACGTTGTATCCACCTCATCTATCTTTTATCTGATTCGTTTACTGCTTCTTTCATCGTGTTGTACTGCCAAAACCACCGTTACGGATTTCGCATACCGCATCGTCCGTCGTAATGCCAAAGGGCAGAAAAATCCCCTGTGCAAAGCCGGTATCTGCAGATAAGGTTACGGTCTTTCCCTCGTTAGAATCGTTTGTAAGCTTCACAAAAATGTGACCCTCGTTATCAGAGAAAAAATAATCGCTGTCAATCACTCCTACCGTGTTGTTTAACTGCAGACGGTACCGAAAGCCCAGGCCGCTGCGCGGAAACAGCAGCAGCACATAATGCGCCGCCATTTCTGCACGGATGCCGGTTGGAATCTTCACTGTTTCTCCCGGACGAAGCTCGACTGTCACCGGCATAAAAAAATCATAGCCTGCGGAGCCTTTGGTGGCTCTTACCGGAAGCCGTAAGCTGTCGTATATTTTCTCCGCATCTCCTGCCTGCGCCGGAAACGCATCTGCGAAATCAGCAGCAAACCGTTCTCTTGATACCTTGAAAAAACGCGCAACGCGCGGTGTCTGCAACAATTCCTTTTCCATCATATTATCCCCTTTACAGTCTATAGTTCCTTTAAAAAGGCAATATACCCCTGATACGCCTCGTATAAATCGGATTTACTGGTAATCTCCCACGGTGCATGCATGTTCAGTACCGCAACACCGCTGTCAATAACCTCCATTCCATAATTTGCCATAATATAAGCAATGGTTCCGCCACCACCCTCATCAACGCGGCCAAGCTCCGAGGTTTGAAACGTTACCTGATTGTCGTCCATTACCCTCCGCAATCTTGCAATATACTCAGCATTGGCATCGTTAGAGCCGGATTTTCCTCTGGAGCCTGTATACTTGTTAAACACCAGTCCCTTTCCGAAATAGGCCGTATTTTTCTTTTCACTGACCGACGGATAGTTCGGGTCATACGCCGCGCTGACATCAGAAGAAAGCATCTGCGAATTTGCAAGTGCTCTGCGCACCTTAAGCTCCGAATAATCCCCGCACAGATTCATAACCTCAGCCACCGCATTTTCAAAAAAGCGCGACTGCATACCGGTGGCACCGACACTTCCGATTTCCTCCTTATCCACCAGCAGACACACTGCCGCGCGGTCGGTCTTTTTCAATTCAAGCATAGCCTCGACGGACGCATAAGCACATACCCTGTCGTCCTGTCCGTAGCCCATAATCATACTGCGGTCAATGCCGAACTCTCTTGCCGGTCCTGCCGGGACAGCTTCAATTTCCGCAGAAACAAAATCATCCTCTTCAATGCCGTACTTATCCTTCAGCAACAGCAGTATATTTTCCTTAACCGCTTCCTTTTCCTGTTCTGCAAGCGGTATGCTCCCGATGAGAAGATTCAGATCCTCACCCTTCACAACCTTTGCTGCATTCTTTTCCATCTGCTTTGCAGACAAATGGATGAGCAGATCGGAAATCCCCACCACCGGGTCGGAGGCTTCCTCACCAATGACTATGTTAACAACCGAGCCATCCTTTTTTGCTACTACTCCGTGAAGTGCCAGCGGCAGCGTCACCCACTGATATTTCTTAATTCCGCCGTAGTAATGGGTATCAAACAGTGCCATCTCGGTATCCTCATAAAGCGGCACCTGCTTTAAATCGATACGCGGGGAATCAATGTGCGCCCCCAACAGCTTCATGCCCTCCTCCATAGGCTTCTCACCGATTAAAAAAAGTGCCACTGCCTTTCCCATATAATTGACATAAACCTTATCGCCTGAAGAAAGCCGTCTGCCTTTCGCAATTGCTTCCCGTAAATCCACATAGCCCTCTGCCTTTGCCTTACAGATAATTTCGTCCGCACACTCCCGCTCTGTCTTACAGGCAGAGATAAATCTGCGATACCCTTCCGCAAATGCAAACACAGCCTTCTTCTCCTTTTCCGTATACTTTAACCACGCATTTTCCGAAGGCTTTGTTCCTTTTTTATCCTTTGTGATTTCCATTTTCTTTCCTGCCATAACAATTCCAACCTTTCCTTTGCATTCACTTTCCTTAGTATACCCTATTTTGCAGTCTCAGGCAAGAAAAAATTACGCCGCCGCAGGTAATAATAGGCAATTCCAAGCGGTACTGCCGCTGCCACCCAGGCAAGCGGTCCCGCAAGGCAAATGCTCTGGTAGCCAATGAATGCCGGCAGGAATATGCATACCGCGCACCGCATCACCAGCTCAAACACACCTGCCATCAGCGGCATAAAACTCCGTCCGATGCCTTGCAACACATTCCGGTACACAAATATCATGTTCAAAAACGGAAAAAACAATGCCGCCTGACGCAAATATAACTGCGCCGCCGCAAGAATTTCCTCTACCACTGCAGGGTCTTCGTCCCCGCTCATAAAAAGTTTTGTTAAAGGTTCTCCAAACAGAAATAAAATTCCCATGGAAAGCACTGCAAAGCAAAGCGTCAAAACCGTACATTTTGCGACTCCCTCCTTGATACGGTCTGTTCGTCCCGCACCTAAGTTCTGTCCGGAATAATTCGCCATTGTCACACCGAAGGTCACTGCCGGCTGTGTCACAAGCTGCTCAGCCTTACTTGCTGCCGTAAACGCTGCAATCCTTGCAGTACCAAAGGTATTTAACGTCCCCTGTACCACCACCGTACCAATCGCGGTAATAGAAAACTGAAACGCCATCGGAAGCCCGATGTTTAAATGACGCTTGTACAGGCTAACCGGCACCAGAAAATCCTTCTTTGAAAGATGCAAAACCGGGTACCTCTTCCAAATCCAAAGCAGACAGAGAACTGCCGAAACACCCTGAGAAATCACCGTAGCAAGTGCTGCCCCTTCTACACCCATCCCAAAGCTTCGGATAAACACAATATCCAGCACAATATTTAACAACGAGGATACAATCAAAAAGTACAACGGCGTTTTACTGTCCCCGATGGCGCGTAAAAAACAAGCCAGCAAATTGTACATCATGGTTGCGGCAATCCCCGCATAGATGATACTAATGTAGAGTGCCGCATCCGTCAAAATATCATCCGGTGTATTAATTAACCGAAGCAAAGGCTTTGTTGTTACCAATGAAAGCACCGTCAACAGCGCGGTAAAGCCCACGCAAAGGCTTATCGCCCCCGCTTCTGCCTTTTTCATTCCCGCTTCATCCTTCGCACCGAAGCGTTGTGCCACCATCACGGAAAAGCCACTGGTCAGGCCATTTGCAAAGCCTAACACCAAAAAGTTTAAAGAGCCCGTAGTGCCTACTGCCGCCAGAGACTGATACCCCAGATACTTTCCTACAATAATGGTATCCACCATGTTGTAAAGCTGCTGAAATACATTTCCTAGCAGCACAGGAAGAGAGAATAATACCAGCAGCCGCAACGGGCTTCCCTTAGTCATATCGCCTGATTTTGCATCTCTCATCGTTTTTCACGTATAACCCCATTATCCTCTTTTGAGGGTAGTGGGATTATTCTCCTTTCTCCCAAGTTTTTTGTGGTTACCTCGTCCCATTTTTTTAATATTGTAATCATGTTTCTATATATTGTCAATATTTTATTGTAAAAACAGCTCTTTTAACTACATTTCAATAAGAGCTGTTAAAAAATATGAATCTTATTCTTTGATTTAATTCCTTATTCCTCCGCACCGGCATTTCTTAGTGGCAGCTGCACGCAATCTTCAATAATCACCTCATCTACCTTCGATAAATCCAGTGCAATCTGCTCTAATTTCGGACAGCTCCGCACTACAATTTTCCTTAGTCCGGTTGCTTCTCCGCCTATCACTTCCAAAGATGGATGATTCTCTACAATTAAAGTTTCTACATTTCCGAGATATAAATCCGTGAGCTTTGGAAAATTTTCAAAGCCATCCAGCGTTTGCCCATCAAACCTTACGCTATCCAAAAAATTCATTACCAATACGCTTTCCCGTTCCTTTACAGTCAAGCCTTCGGAATTTCCCACCTTATACCGTTCGTCAATGTATCGCCGAAATACAGGGCTGGTAAAATTCTCTTCCCCAATGGATAAAACGCTCCCGGCCTCCTCACCTTCTTCCTCCACACTCTGGCCCTGATACGGAAGCTGCACCATTCCGGTTTGATCAATGAAGCACTGAAGCACTTTATTTTCAATCGTACCTATTACCCTTTCTTCTCTCTCTTCACAAAATACAACATTTAAATCACTTTGAATTTTTAAAAGCACTTCTCCCTTCTGTGAACAGCTCAGCTGCAATACTTTCCCTATCTTTCCCACCACTACCTTTATCCGCTCTAAGGTCGGACTTTCCTCCGTATATAGCTTGCATGCAAAAACCCCCATATCAGCCGCGTCATAATGGTCTATATAGACCGTCCATTCCTTTCTTCCTTCTGTATCGCAGGCAGCTTCACTTTCACAAAGCTCTTTCTCATATAGTTCTATTTCCTGTCCGATAAAATACTCCTCCCACGGTGCTTCTGCAAGAAACCTTCCGTCTTTTGTCTGCTTCACCCACTCCGTTTGCAATTTTCCATAATCCGGCGTTTTTCCTGCTCCCGTCACAATTTCTTTCCCTAAAGCACTTTGTGCTGCCACACTCAAATTTCCATATACAACGGATTTCTTCATCAAAAGCTCATTTCCGCAGCTTCGCTCCCAAAAAAGTGCAGGTGCCGCACCAGAAATGTAATGTGCTTCGATTGTCCCCTTATAATATTCCGAAACACTTTGAAGCTGCGGGCAGTTTTCCACGTACAGCTGTCTTACCTTCCCTTTTACCTCTATACTGCGAACAGACGGATGGTTCTTTAATAATACGGCTTCCGCATTTCCGACAACAAGCGCCCTTAAATTTGAAAAATAATCAAGTCCGTCTATCACCGGCATCGTTTCTGTAAGCAATATTCCTTTTCTTTGCAAATCGTCCTGATTCATACAAAGAATAATTACAGCTTCCCTTTCTGCTTCCGACAAATAGCCATCCTTGTCCAAATCATACGCTCCGGACAGCAATGTCTGAAAGTCCCTGCTTGCAAAATGCGCATCATCAATCGGGATTCCGCCTTCTTCTGCTTTATCCGGCGCTATCGTCGGTGCCAACGACGTTTCAGCATGTTTATCCGAACACCCTCCAAAAATTCCAATGAGCAATACGGTCACTATCATTGCACTTATTTTCTTTTTCATAATTTTGTTGTCTGACTTATCCATTTTAGCTCCGTACCTTTCCATCCAATACCCGCTCTCCTGCCGCACACATCCGGCACAGGCACGCCTATGACGGCATTCATAGCAAAAAGCAGTTCCTTCTGCCTGCCGGATTACCATGCATTGCCAAAGGAACTGCCTCTTCTGCTCTGAACGCAGCTTTTTAGTTATCAATTAACTTATTCTCATTGTTCCAGCTGTACAGCTTACGAAGCTCTGCGCCCACTGCCTCTAACTGGTGATTTGCGCCCTGTCTTCTCATAGCGTTAAAGTTCGGACAGCCAACCTGATTCTCGGTGAGCCAGTTGCGTGCGAATACACCGTCCTGAATGTCCTTTAATACCTG